>JBCCQM010000031.1:0-52949 GCA_039024335.1 Myxococcota bacterium | reverse complement strand
GACACGATCACGTCGGTCCTGCTCGGCGTTCGCTTCTTCTAAACCGCCCCGGACACTGCACGATGGTATCCATGGGCATGGACGCCAACGCCCGGCGCTACGCCCAGGCCATCGTCGACGCGCTCGAACTTCCGAGCGCGGTGTTGGGGCCAAACACCGAGATTTGGGTCGCAAACGCCGCCTGGCTCGCAGACGACGCTCCCCCCCTCGCTGGCAGCCACCTCGCGCAGGTCGGAGACATCTACAACGTCGTGCTCCAAGAGCTCGATGACGTGCGCGCGCACGCAGCCACCCAGCTGATGCGCGCGCTCGACGTTGCCCTCACGGACACCGATCTTCGGCCGCGATCGCTGACGTATCGCGTTCGAACGCCCGACAACAAGCTGCGGTGGTGGAGAACGGAAGTTCGCCCCGCCGACATCGAACCTCGCTGCGTCGTGGTCTCCCATCGAGACGTGACCTCGCAGCGCCGCACGGAGGAAGAGCTGCGCCGCTCGCAGGCGCGTCTCCGCACCATCGTGACCGGAGCCCCCATCGTCCTCTTCGCGCTCAGCGACGAGGGCAAGTTCACGCTCGTCGAAGGCATGGGTGCGCTCGGGGCCGCATTCGCGTCGCCGGAGCTGGTGGGCCAATCGGTCTTCGAGGCCTACGCCCAGATGCCCGACCTGCTCGAGATCGTCCGCGAGGCCTTCGCCGGCCGCGTCGGCGTGAGCACGATCGAAGTCGGGTCCCTCGCCTACGAGGTTCGATGCTCGCCGTACGCCTCCCGCGATGGCGGCCGCGACGGCGTCGTTGGAGTCGCCACGGACGTGACGGAGCGACTCAAAGCGCAGCGCATGAAAGACGAGTTCGTCTCGATCGTCTCGCACGAGCTGCGCACGCCGTTGACGTCGATTCGGGGGTCCTTGGGTCTGCTCGAAGGCGGCGTGGCCGGGGAGCTCCCCGCCAAGGCCCGTGACCTCACCCGGATCGCGCGCACCAATACCGATCGCCTCATTCGGCTGATCAACGACATCCTCGACATCGAGAAGATGGAGTCCGGACAGCTCGAGCTGCGCCGTAGCGTCGTGGATCTCGGCGAGCTTGCACACACCGTCGTCCGCGAGCTGGCGCCGCTGGCCGGACAGGCCGGCGTGACCCTGCAGGTCGAGGTGACGGCCCCCGATGCGGCCAACGCGGACCGCGACCGCGTACATCAAGTCATCACCAACCTCGTCTCCAACGCCGTCAAGTTCTCACCCGAGGGCGGCGACGTGACGCTGCGGGTCGAGGCGGTCAGCGGCGGTCGCTGCCGCTTCTCGGTGAAGGACCAAGGCCCCGGCATCGCGCCCCGCGACCTTCACCGACTCTTCAAGAAGTTCAGCCAGCTCGACGCCTCGACGCGACGAACCAAGATGGGCTCCGGCCTCGGATTGGTCATCTCGAAGTCGATCGTCGACGCACACGGCGGACGCATCTGGGTCGACAGCCAGGTCGGCACCGGGTCGACCTTCGCCTTCGAGATTCCACGCGCGGCGGTTGCCGAGAAGCCCGTAGAGACCCTACGGCGCCAGCCGACCCCCACGCCTGCGCATCGCCAGACGCTCGCGATGGACTCCGGCGTCTTCGCCCAACGGGCTCCGACGACCCCCGCCGAGCGCCTCACCGCCCTGCACTCGCTGCTTCCGCCACAGGCGCCCGCACAACCGCAGCCCGCGCTCGACGACGCCCACGGGACGCTCAACATCCTCGCGGCGACGCTGCAGACTGACGATCAAAAGGCCCGCGCAGCGGCCCTGCGCGATGCGGTCGAGCGTTCCATCCGCGGCCTGGGCTCCGGCGACGCGGTCTCCTGGGCAGCCCTGCATGCCTCCGTTCTCGAGCTCGAGCGAGCCTGCGCAGGGTCGATATGAGCGAAGGCTCGGTACGCTTTCCACTGCGGGTCAAGCTTGCCGTCTTTGCGGCTGTCCTGCTGATCATCCACATCGTTGCCGTCGGATATGCCGCAGTCACGTTGACACGCTCCACCGTGGAGACCTCGTATCGCGAGCTGCAGATCGCGGTGCTCGAAGTCGTGGCCGAAGCGATCGAGCACGAGCTCGCCGGCGCGCAGGACGGCCTCGACGCGATCGGTCGGGCACTCACAGACGAGTCCCTGGACGAAGACGCACGCATCACGCTGGCCACCGTGCTGGTCGAGAGCAACGAAGTCCTCGACAACGCGATCATCTATGACGCGAAGGGCGACCTCATCACGCCGATCGTCGAGGGCCTCCTCGACGGGTTCGAGGCTCCTGCCGCGCTTCCGCCGCTGCTGCAGTCGGCCGCAAACGACGACGGCGTGGCCACGGGTGCCGCCAGCCTGAGCTTCGATGGGCCACGCCTTCCGCTCATCGTTCCTCTGCGCACCGAAGCCGGCGTGACCGGGTACGCCGCCAGCCTCGTCTCGACCGCGGAAATTCAGCAGCGCGTCGAAGCCCAAGCCGACGCGCACTTCACCCAGCTTCCCGACGCGCTGTTCGTCGTCGACGAGGCACTGCGGTACATCGCGCACCCCAATCGAGAGCTTGCGGACACGTTGGCCAGTGCCGCCGATGAGGGCGCCCTCGAAGGCGTCGAAGAAGGCGCGATGGGCCGGCAGTTCTCGCAGTCGGGCGAGTACGTGGGCCGCGACGGTCAGCCGCGGGTCGGCACCTTGGTCAGCCTTCGCTCGCGCGGCTGGGCCTTGGTCGCCCAGGTTCCTCGCGACGTCGCGTACGCACCCGTTCGCCGCGTGCAACGCATCGTCACCGGTGCCGTGGTCGGCGCGCTGATCATCGCGCTGCTCGCCAGCATCCTGCTCTCGCGGCAGGTCACCAGCCCGCTCGAGGAACTCAGCAACTTCGCCGACTCCCTCGCCAAGCGAAACTTCCACGAGACCGTCGAGATCAAGACCTCCGACGAGCTCGCCGTGCTCGGTCGCGCGATGACCCAGGCCGCGACCGACCTGCAAGCCTCCGAGACCCGCATCCGAGAAGAAGAGGCCATTCGCGCCGACTTGGGCCGGTACCTGCCCTCGGAGCTGGTCGACAAGGTCGTCGCGCGCGAGCAAGACATGGGTCTGGGCGGACAGCGTCGCGAAATTACGGTGCTGTTCGCAGACGTCGTGTCGTTCACTCCGCTCACGCGGCAGCTGGCTCCCGAAGACACCGTTCAAATTCTCAACGAGTTGTTCACCATCATGACGGAGATCGTGTTTCGGCACGATGGCACCGTCGACAAGTTTGTCGGAGACTGCGTCATGGCCATGTGGGGTGCGCCCCGCAGCGAGCCGGACCACGCGGCCAAGGCCCTCGAAGCGGCGGAGGAGATCATTTCATGGCTGGAGATCGGGAACGCGAACTGGAAGAAAAAGTACGGCGTGACGATCCAAGTCGCGGTGGGGATCAACTCGGGGGAAGCGGTCGTGGGCAACATCGGGTCGACGACGCGGATGGAGTACACGGCGATCGGCGACGCGGTGAACATCGCAGCGCGGCTGGAGGCGATCGCTCGACCACAGCAGATCCTGATCACCCAGGCGACGATGGAGCAGGCGGGCGAGGGCTTCACGTACACGGCGATGGGCGAGCAGCAGCTGGCGGGTCGGGACACACCGACCCAGCTGTACGAAGTCAGCCTTTGAAGGGCCGGACCATCATCGCGCCGGGTGCACCTGCGCCTGCTGCAGGTACGGCTCCACAGACGCAACAGCCTCGACCTGCCCCGCAGACCCAGCGCGCACGACCTGCCCCGAAGATCCAAACCCAACCGCACGCGCACGCTCCCCCGGGCGTGCCGGTCGCCACCAAGGCCGCGCCATCGACGGAAGTGGCCGGCGTGGAGGTGTTCGACGCACCCGAAGACGACCTGCTCCCGCCGGGCATGATCATCGACGGCAAGTACGAACTGGTCGAGATGATCGGGCAAGGGGGCATGGGCGCGGTGTATCGCGCAACGCAGCTCAACCTCGGCCGCCCCGTGGCGCTGAAGATCCTCTCGCGAGTACTGTCATCGAGCGACCTGGGGCGAAAGCGCTTTCAGCGAGAGGCGCGGGTCGCCGCCACGCTGCAGCACCCCGTCGCCGTGCAGATCTACGACGTCGGCGCAGCGGACCACATCGTCTACATCGCGATGGAGCTGCTCCACGGCTTCGTCCTGCGCGACACGATGGAAGACGGCGTCCCGATGCTGCTCGAGCGCACGCTCGAGATCGTCACGCCCCTGGTCGACGTCCTCGCAACCGCGCACGACGTGCCCCTGGTCCACCGCGACCTCAAGCCGGAGAACGTGTTCATCGAGCAGACCGAAGATCGCGAGTCCGTTCGAGTTCTCGACTTCGGTCTCGCCTTCGTGGAGGGCGAGGCCGACATGGGCCGGCTCACGAAAGAAGGCCTCGTCGTCGGCACGCCTGCGTACCTCTCCCCGGAGCAGGCACAAGGCAAGCAGGTCGGTCCCCCGGGCGACGTCTACTCGCTGGGCTGCATGATCTACGAGATGACCACCGGCTGGCCGCCGTTCTTGGGCAGCTGGATGAACGTGCTGACCCAGCACCTGTACGTCGCCCCGGTCCCGCTGCGAGAGCGTGCTCCCGATGCGGGCATCCCCAGCGACCTCGACGCCCTCGTGCTGCAGATGCTTGCAAAGCAGCCGCATGAGCGCCCCTCGATCGAAGAGGTTCGCGACGCGCTCGACCTCGTCGCCGGGACCCTCTCTGGCGCTCGACATCGCAGCCGCGGAGACAAGATGCTGGGCGCGCGAACCGACCGCATGATCTCGGTTCCGGTGGCCATGGCCGCGGTGGCAGAAGGCGCCGAGCTGCCCAACAACGTCGAGATCATCAACGCCGGATTCGTCGGCGAGCTGACCCATCAGATCGTCGTCGCGCTCGCGAGCAACGGCGTCCGCGCGATCCCCATCGAGCCCCAGGGGGGCGAAACGCCCCAGGTCAGCGTCGCCATCATCGCGGCCGGAGAAGACGCCGCAATCGACTCCTTGGTCAAGGAAGGCCTCGCGGTGGTCGTCATCGCGGACACGAGCGAAGTGGAACGAATCTCGCAGTTCCTGCGCGCAGGCGTTGCCGACGTCGTTCCCACGCCGGTCCGCATCGAAGAACTTACCCGTAAGGTCCGACGGGCTCACAGCCGCCGGAACCGGAAACGCCGAAAGACCTGATCCATGCTCTCGACCCTTGCTCCCGTCGTCGCCCTTCTCGCTGCTCCAGCGGCCGACTCCGACATCGAGCTGTACGACTACACGGTCAAGAAGGGTGACTCCTGCGCCAGCATCGCCAAGCGCATGTTCGGCAGCCGAAAAGCGTACGACAAGATTCACGAGCACAACCCGGGCATGGGGCCCACGCCGCACAAGCTCGAGCCAGGCTCGATTCTCAAGCTGCCGCGCGAGGTGAAAAAGCCCGACGCGCAGGTCACCGCCACCGAACGCACGGTGGAAGCCCGGGCCCCGAAGGACACCAGCTGGAAGGCGGCGAACCAAGGATTCGAGCTCTTCCGGGGTTGGCGCGTCTCCACGCTCGAGCGCGCCTTTGCGGAGGTCACGTTCCGCGACAAATCGCGCATCTACATGCGCGAGAACACGCTGGTGATCATCTACGGCGGCACCGAGGGCAGCGCACGGCGCTCCAGCACCACCGCCAAACTCGACCGCGGCGCGTTGCGGTCGCGGCTGGGTGAACTCTCGGGCGGCAAAGGCCTCTCGGTCGAGACCCCCTCGGCCTCGGCGGACCTCAAGGGCGGCGCCGCGCTCATCACGGTTGACGAGGAAGGAACGGCACGCGTCGCCAACCACGGCGGCGGCGAAGCGTCGGTCCGCTCGAAGTCCGGCAAGCGCGTGAAGGTTCCCGCGCTGCAGGGCTCGAAGGTCAAGAAGGGCAAGGCCCCCACCCCGCCCAAGCCGCTGCCGCCCACGCCGACGTGGGCCGCCGAGAACGCGACCGCCTTCGTGAGTCCTGCCGGCGCCACCGGGTCCGTGGAGGGGTCGTGGGGCAAGGTCGACAAGGCCGAGACCTACCGCGTCGAGGTCGGCCGCATGGCGCAGGGAGGCTTCGTGATGACGTCGGTCGTCGTCCCGAAGACCGCGACATCGTTCGAGGTCCACGGGCTGCCTTCGGGCGACTACTTCGCGACGGTGGCTGCAATCGATGACGACAAGTTCGAAAGCCCCCCGTCGCGCCTGTTCGAAACGCAGGTGATCGAAGCGGGCTTCGTCGCGCCGACCGGCGATGCGGTTGCCGTCCCACCGGGCAAAGAGGGTGAACCCGCCGCCCCGGTCCGCGTGCTGCCGGGCGCCAAGCTCGACGCACCGAATGGGCTGATGTGCGCCCTCGGAGACGCGGCGCTCGCCGACGAGGTCGTCGTGACGGGCAGCGGCGTTCAAACGTTCCGCTGCCAAGACGGCAACGGGCGCGCCGTGCCCGGCTTCACGGTCGACGTGGTCGGCGTGACCGTCGCGAATGCGGAGGATGGCGGGGGCGCGTTCGCAATTCCTCGCGAGGAAGCCAGCACGCTCGACCTGGCGCTGGCCTCCGACGCCGAGCTCCCCGCGACCTTGTCGGTGCGTGCGCCGGAAGGCTTTGACGTCGGCACGCTCGCCCGCAGTGACGCAGGCCAGTGGACGGTCCCCGTGACCGCAGGCAAAAACGCTCCCTCGACCGCGACGTTCGAGCTGGTCATCGACGGGACCACCGTCTCGCTCGCCTCGTTCGGCATCACCGTCATGGACCCGGACGCACCGCCCCCGGTCGATGAGCCCGCGCCGAGCGAACGGGACAAGCACATGGTCGAGCTCGGCGTTTACGGTGGCTTCATCGCCATGTCGACGAACCACGAGCTCGTCACCACCGACGCGCCGCTCGCCCGCAACCGCCGCATCGCCCCGATTTCTCCCGACGTCGGGGTTCGCATCGGCTACTACCCGCTGCGTACGTTCGGGGTCGAGCTCGAAGGCGGCTTGATGCCAACGACGCTTCGCGAGGGCAGCGACATCATGCTGTTCGAAGGTCGCGCGTCGCTCATCGGCCAGCTGCCGATGCGCGTCACGCCGTACATGCTCGTCGGCGGTGGCATCACGGGGCTCACCTCCGACGCCAGCGTTCTCGGTGACGACACGGACGCAAGCTTCCACTGGGGCGGCGGCGTGAAGTTCTTCGCAACGAAGAACCTCGCGATTCGACTCGGGATTCGAGACGTGGTCCTGGCCACCAGCGACGACCGCGGCGCGTCCCACTCGCCGCAGGTCTTGCTGGGCGTCAGCGGCGTCCTCCGCCGCACCTCCGCCAAACAGCGAAAGTAAGGGCCCGCTTCGGCTATGCTCGGCGCGTGGGGATGTCGCGCCGCGTCGCGTGGGTTCTGCTGGGCTTCATCGCCTTGTCGACCCCGCTTGCGCTCGCGGTCGAGACGGGCCTGCGCAAGATCATGTTCCCGCCCGAGTTCGAGGAGGTCCGCGACTTCCTCCGGCCGACGCTGACCGGCCCGGTCTGGTTCCTGCTGCCTATCGTCGCGCTCTGTACGCTTGCCGCCGCCCGATGGATGGGGCGGCGTATCGAAAAGCGCATGGCCGCCCGGCCCGCCGAGGAGCAGACCGAGGCTTTCCGGACCAAGGAAGCCTTCGATGCGATGATGTTGTTCACGTCGCTTCCGCAGGTCCCCGCGATCTTCGGTACGTTCATGTTCATGTTCGGCGCCGCCCTCACGCCGGTGGTCGTGGTGATGGCCGCGGCCACGCTGGGCGTCCTCGTCGTTGGACTCGTCGGTATGCGCCAGTCCGCCGTTGGGCCTCAATCGCGCGACGCGTAGTCGCGGATGACCTGGTAGGCGACGTCTTCGCTGCTGGTCCCGTTGCCCAAGCTCGCCATCGTGTCCGCCGCATACGCCTGCCGCTCCTCGACCGGCACCTGCATCCGCTCGAGCGCAACGACGCCGGCGATGGTTCGCAGCGGAAGCGGGATTGGGTAGTCGGGGTCCTGCAGCGACTCCTTCACCAAGTTCCACAGCGAGGACCCGTCCTCGCGGGACATCGCCGTGAGCAGGTCCACCGCGTGCCGAACCCGCTGCGGTGCTCCTTCGCGCTGAATCAGCGTCAGGACGTGCTGCCAATACGGCGTCTCGTGGATCCGCACGTGAGAGGCAACTTGCGCGTAGACGTCGTAGGTCGCGTAGAGCCAACGTCCCCACGCGTCGGCGTCACTGTCGAGAAGCTGCGTCATCGCCCGCCAGTGGTCCATCGCTGCCGCGGACAGCGTCGCTGGCACCCGGCAGTTCTCGTCCTGGTAGCGACGCATCAGCAGCACGGCCTGCTCACTCTCCGAGAGGATGTGCGGGTCGCGAGCGTCTCCAATTCCACCAAGCGGATACTGCCGCCGGTGAATCGACCCCAACGTGCTCATCAGCGGCGCGGGCGTCCAGCGAAGCGCGTGGAGGAACTCCGCCGAGGACCGCAGGAACCGCTCGCGTTCGGCCCCCGTGTCGAGAATCGGGTGCGAGTCTCGGTTGGGCTGCGCCGACGCGAGGAACGGGTGAAGGATCTGCCGGTTCGCGACGATCAATCCGTCGATCTGCGCGATGTCGTGGATGCCGAGCAGCTCGAAGCTCTCCCGGGCGCCTTCCCACGTCAGCGGCTCGTCGGAGAGCTGGCCAATCCGCCCCTTCGGAGAGCTGAGGATGACCCAGTCGCGTGATCCAATCCGCACGACGAGGTAGTCCTCGAACTCTCGATCGAGGGCAGCGAGCACGCTGATGAGTAGCTCGTCGGAGAGCTCGTAGCCCTGAAGCCACTGCGCGAGCACCCCACCGTCGGCGAGATAGCGCTTGGCTTCGCGGTAGAACTCCACCGTGAAGAGGCTGGACACCCCGCTGACCCACGGGTTGGTGGGTTCGGAAATGATGAAGTCGTACTTGCGGTTCGAGGCCGCGAAGAACGCCTTGGCATCGTCGAAGTGGATGTGGCTGCGTGGGTCTTCGTACGCGCGGTAGTTCACCGGCCGAAAGAACTTGGAGCCCTCGACCATCTCGGGCTCGATCTCCACGGTGTCGAGCCGCTCGAGCGTGGGCGAGCCCAGCACCGTGTGGCATGTGACGCCGGAGCCAAAGCCGATCAGCGCCCCGTTCTTGGCGTCGGGCCGCACCATGAGCGGGATGAGTCCGACCAAGAACTGGTTGGGCTCGTCGCCGGCGATGTCCGGGCCCTCCAGGGGGTCACGCCCTTCAGGCCAGCGATCGAGAATGACCGACGCGTCGGGTTTTCCGTTGGTGTAGATGACGTGATAGCTGTCGTGCGCGTCGTTATCGACGACCGTCACCGTGGCCGTGCGGCCGTCCACGTACGAGAGAATGTTGAAGCCCTGGGGTAGCGACGTTCGACTCTTCCGGAACACCGTAGAGGTCAGCTGCATCGGGTCGACCTTGATCATCAGGCCACAGCCGGTGACCAAGACCGCGCCGATCGTCGCCGTGCGCAGGAGCTTGGGCGTGAGGCTGTTGGCCCTGCCGTGGACGATCTCACCGCGAATGAGCGCAATGCCCAGCAGCATGTCCGCCAGCGCACCGATGACGATGAGCCCCTGCAGGCGAAGCAGGGGCATCAGTACGAGGCCGCCGAGGGTGGCGCCGATGATCGCCCCCAGCGTGTTCACGCCGTAGATGCGCCCCACGGCCCCCTCGGACTGACCCCGCTTGAGCATGACGTGGGTGAGCAGCGGCAGCGTCATGCCGGCGCAGAAGGTCGCCGGGAACATGATCAGCAGGCACAGCAGGTACCGGAGAACGTTGAACTGGTACCACATGGCCACCGTTCGCTCGTCCGGACTCATCATCCACGCCATCGCCTTGATCGCGACCTCGTAGGCGGGAAGCGTCGCAACCGCGGCGACACCCATGATGATCTGCACCACGGCCAGCGCGAGCTCCGGACGCTTGAACGAGTCCATACGCTTGCGGACCCAGAACCCGCCGACGGCCAGGCCGAAGACGAACGCCGAAAGCATCACCTCGAACGAGTGCGTGGCGCTGCCCAGCACCATCGAGAGCAGCCGGATCCAGCCGACTTCGTACAAGAACGATGAGAGCCCGGTACCGAACGCGACCGCGAGGTACAGCAGCACCATCGAACGCATCTGCGTCCCCTGTCCTGAGGACGCGGTTTCCTGGATCGGCTCGGTCGGCTCGCGGTCGCGCAGCGCGATCACCATGATCAACAGGTTCAGCGCCGCCCCGAACATCAAAGTGCCGGGCAGGCCAGCCCGTGGTACCAGCACAAAGCCGCTGAGCAACGCTCCAAGCGCCGCGCCGATCGAGTTCGAGAAGTAGAGCACCGCGAGCACCTCGCCCGAGTGCTTCTTTTCGCGTCGCAGAATGCCGACGCTCATCAACGGGAAGGTCATCCCGAGCAGGAGGCACGGCGGTACGATCAGCGACGACGCGATCGCCCACTTCGCGACCGTCACCGAAGCGCCTCCTCCCAGGGCGGGAAAGATCGTGTCGTAGGCCAGGCGCGACGCGAACCCGAAAATGTGCGGGAACGCCAGCGCGTACAGGCCGATGAGTCCCTCGATGACACCGTAGGCGGCGACGGGAGCGCGAACGCGTGCGAGCAAGCGCCCCGAGAACAGCGCGCCGAGCGACATGCCGCCCATGAACAGGCTCAGCACGAGGATCTGGGCTTCCGCAGCGCTGCCAACGAGCTGCTTGATGTACCTCGACCAGATCGACTCGTAGATCAGACCGCTGATCCCCGAGGCGAAGAACAGGACGAACAGCAATCGCCAGCGCTTGACGGCGTGTGCTTCCACCATGGCCGGCGCACCATAGCGCTGCCGCGCGCCAGCCTGCTCCAGGCTCCCCCAACACCGCAGATTCCCCCGCATTTTCGGGCTTGTCCGATGGTCCCGCCCGGTTGCTATAGTTCCGGCGAGCGGTCGACGTGGCCGCCTGGGACCTCCATCATGAAATACGTCGCGAAGCACGGCATCGACGACCTCGATCGGGTCAAGACCGTCATCGAGAAAGCCTACGACTCCTACAAGGATCGGCTCTCCGAGTTCAGCCCGAACCTCGATTGGAAAGACGACCGCAACGCCACCGTCTCCTTCACGGTGATGAAGAAGTCGATCACCACCCAGTTCGAGATCACCAGCGACGAAGTCCGCATCGAAGGCAGCATTCCCTTCCTCTTCAAGCCCTTCGAATCGAAGATCGAGAAGGTCGTCGGCGGCGAAGTCGACAAGTGGATCGAGAAGGCCAAGGCCGGCGAGATTTAGCGCCCCCTCATTCGCCCCCTGTAGAGAGCGCCCCCGCGAAGTCCTTTCGCGCAGGGCGCTTTTTAGCGTCGAGGCCGCTATCCTCGAGCTTCACCGTGCCGTCTTCGTCCGAACGCCCTTCGAGCTGGGTTCGCGACCACCTCGCGAACGAACGCACGCTGCTCGCGTGGGTTCGGACGGCGCTCGCCTTCATGGCGTTCGGGCTCGGCATCGCCAAGCTCAGCCTGCTGATCTCGATGCTGGGCGTCGAGCATGCGTCGCTCGCGGACGGACTTCCGGATGCGTCGATCTCGGCCGTCGTGGGTGCGCTGATGATCGCGTCAGGCGGTGCGATCGCGGCTGTGGGCGTTGCGCAAACGTGGCACTGGTCCGCCGAAGTCGATGGTCCAGCACCGCGCCGCGGTCCCCTGCTGCTTACCGCCGGGCTCGCCGTGGTGACCGCGGTCGGGCTGACGATCTACGTGCTTCTGTGAGCCTCAGCGGCTCGCCTTGGCCTGCTTCTCGGTCTGCAGGAGCCACTGGCGGACCATCCAGTCGCGATCGGACTCCTGCTCGATGGCGTTCCGCATGCCCTCGATCAGCTCCTTTCGCGCATCGACGGGAATGGGACCGGGTGCTGCGAGGTAGTCGCGGACCAACGCCTCGGTGCTGCGTTCGTCTTGCAGGAACGCGCCCGAGGAAGCGGACATCGAAACGATCGCGGTGATCAGCATGGTCTTTCGTTGCCGCCGAGCCTGTTCACCCGGCATCGACGCGAGCTGCAGGAGGTACTGCCCCCGCATCTGCTCTCCCGTACTCGGCGGAAGAACGGCCAGTCTCTTCTCGAATCGCTTCATGAGCGCGTCTTCGTCCAGCTCGACGAGGCCGCGGAACTCCTTGGGCAGCTGCTCGACGTAGGAAGGGTCGAAGTCTTCGCGGGCGTCTCCTGAAGGCGCGGGCGCCTCGGCGTCATCGTCATCATCCGTCGCTGCGACCTCCGTGGACGAATCGTCGTCCTCCTCAGTCCAGACCCCGGCAGCAACGCTCGCGACGCCGCCGAGCAGGACGACGCCCAACCCACAGGCCAGCACGACGGGCAGGATCGGACTCTTGGGCGCAGGAGCCTGAAGAGGGGCCGCCATCGCCGTGGCGAGCTGCTCGGCAAACGCAGGCGCGCTGAGCGGGCGCTGTTCGGGCGACTTCGCGAGCGCGCTGAGCACGACGGCCTCGATCGCCGGCGACAGCCCCTGCGGGACGTACTCGCGCATGGTGGGCACTGCCGCGTAGACGTGGCTGTGGACGTAGCTCATCGGGTTCTCCGAGAGGAACGGCGTCCGCCCACACAACATCTCGTAGGCGAGCAGGCCCAGCGCGTAGACATCCGTGCGTGCGTCGACGCTGGCACCCGTGAACTGCTCCGGCGCCATGTACTGCGGTGTGCCCACCCATCCCCGGGTGCGGGTGCCGTCGCCGGCATCGACCTTGGCGATGCCGAAGTCGAGGATCTTGACCAACTCGGTGTTGGCCCGCGGCAGCAGCATTACGTTGCTGGGCTTGAGGTCGCGGTGGATGACGCTGTTGCGGTGCGCCTCGGCGAGGCCGCTCGCGATCTGCCGGACGATCTCCACGACGCGCTCGACCGGCATCCGACCCACGGCAGAAAGCTCCTGCCGGAGCGTCCGCCCCTCGAGCAGCTCCATGGCGATATAGAGCTCGCCCGACTCGAGGTGGCCGAAGTTGTAGACGGAGACGATGTGCGGGTTGTCCAGCCGCGCCACGGCCTGGGCTTCAGCCTGAAACCTCCGCGCCGCCTCAGGGTGCTCACCAACCTCGGCGTGCAGCACCTTGATCGCCACGTGCCGGCGCATCTGCGGCTGCTCGGCAAGGTAGACCGAACCCATGCCACCGCGGCCGATCTTCGACAGCACGCGGTACTGGCCCAGGATCTCCCGGCCGAGCATGCCCATCGTGAGGGCGCCCGGCTGCCCGAACCCCGACGAGGTTGCGCCAGGGGCAAGCGGGGCGTCCGCGAGCGTTGCGACGTCGCTGCCAGCGACGGTGCTTGGGTTGCGAGGATCGGTCATGCCAACGCGGGGTCAGCATGACACGAAATGCAGCGCTCAGCCCTCGGAGGGCGCCAGACCGCAGACGGCGTCCGTATCGAACTCGGCCTCGTAGTCCACGCCGTCGATGTTGAAGCCGCGAGTCTGCGCGTACGCGGTCATGAACTGGTCGTACAGGGCGCCGTCGAACGTGGAGCCCGCGGTCGCGGCTTCGTAGCGGGCTGCCAGCTCGCTTTGGAACTCTTCTTGGAGCTCTACGTCGTCCATCCGGACGAGCCCCTCGTCGTCGGTCGCGAGGCCGGCCTCGCTGAAGTGCCCGTCGAACATGCGCTGCATCGAGGCGGTTGGGTCCTCGAAGCGGTCCCCCATCACGTCGAGCATGTTGGCCAAGTAGAAGGGCACGCCGGGGATGCCACCAGAGGCCTCGGTCACCACGGCGGGGCCTTCGACCGCGAGCGCGCGGCCGCCGACGCGGTCGGCGAGGATTGCATCGAGCGCCTTCGTCTCGAACTCGAGGTCGGCTTTCGCAAGGCCGATGAGGCCCTTGCGGTACATGCCTTCGTTGAGCGGGTTGCCCCGGTAGCTGATCGTGTAGAGCGTGAAGCCCTCGGCGAGGACGTCGGCCGCGAGCAGCACCTCGACCCACTGCCGAACGATGCCGCCGCCCATCACGAAGATGGTGTTGATCGCCTCTTCGGGCGAGCCCGGCGGAAGCTCCAGTTCGACGACCTGCGGGTCGGTTCCCTTGCGCTCGTCCCGTCCCGTGAACGTCTTCACCGTCATGGGCTTGCCCAGCGGCTTGAGTGCGCTGGAGATGGCCTTGCCGGTGCGGGGGTCCGTCGCACGAGGTGCGGCCAAGGCCCACACCAGGCCCTTGATCTTGCCGCCGAAGTTTTCGCGCACGGTCGCCACGACCTCTTCGCGGATCGCCGGGTCGAACGCGTCGCCGATGATCGAGCCGGCGGTGGTGCCCTTGGCGTTCAGTCCCCGCTCGAGCGCGAAGTTGCGATGAAAGCCGGGCGAGCCGATCTTGCGGATCTTGTTGTTGCTGGTGGGGGTCGGCTGGGCGTCGAGCGACACGTTGAGGGTGTTGCAGCCGTAACGACCGCCGAGCACCGCACGCGCCGCGCTACCGAATCCGCCCGAGCCACCCACGAGAAGCCAGCTCTCCCCCGAGCGAGATGTCGCAGCAGAACCCACCCGTTCCAGCATCGCGTCTGCGGCAGCCTGGCTGCCCACCGGGTGGAAGTTGCCCGGGAAGACCACGTTGCCCATGCTCGGGATGAAACGAAACTGGAACGACGGAATCGCGAGCTGCATGGCGGGGCCCGTGTACCATGGAAGCATGCTGCTCCGCAGGCACGTCGCCGTAGCTGCGTTGTCGCTCTCGCTCGGTTGCGCGGCCTCGCAGCACGCGTTGAGCTTCGACCCGGGCGAGTACGCCAGCCCCGATGGTGCCGTCACCATCGAGGTCCGCGAGGCCCGCTACGAGGCGCGTCAACTCACGATCAAATGCACGTTGACCAATCGCGGCGAGTCCGACCTCCAGGTCGAACGCAGCGGCGTCCTGCTGGCCGATGGGGACCTCGAGCTTCCGCTGAGCGACAACCCGGTCGCCGCAGGTCCCGAGACGATGGAGCTTGGCGTCGGCCAGACCCAGCCGGTCACGTTCGCGTTCGACGTCGGCGGGCTGGAGCCCGTCACCCGCACGCTTCGGCTGCGCGCCGTTCGGGTCGGCGACACACCCCAGCCGCCCGTCAGCGTGATGGTGCCGGGCATCACGACAGGGACCGAGGAGAACGCCTGAGTCGATGTCGATGCTGGTGACCACGCAGGCGATCGAAACGCCCTCGGGCGAACGCACCGCGCTCGTGATCACCCCCGCCGACGCCATTCTCGTCGCGTCGGATGCCGGCCTCGATGTCACGCCCGGCGTGATGACCGAGACCGACCATGCCATCGCGCAGGCGGCCCGCGACGCCGCCGAGCGCGGCAACCCGACGGTCTGCATCTTCCGCGCCCGCGACCCCGACGGCGCGGGCTCGTACGCCTTCGATCCGAGCATGGACGAGGAGACCGCGGCCACGCTCGCCTCCCGCATGCTTGCGGGGCAGGTGCTCGTCTACCGCGAGATGCTGCAGCTGGGCATCTGTCTGTTTCTGCACACCGACCTCGGACCCGTCGAAGCCCAGGCGTTTCGCGTCGCGGTGGCCCGTCGCGTCGAGGATCTCGCCGAACTCGTCGACGTCACCACCAACCCCGATCCACACGATCAGGTCGACCTGTGGCTGCTCCGCAACCTGTCGTTCTTCTTCACGCTGCGCTTCGAAAAGCTGACGCAGACGATCCTGCCCGAGAAGCTCACGCTGATGGAGAAGCGCATGGACCGGATCCATCGACTCGCCGCGAGCCTGCGCGACGCGTGAGTTCGCCGTCAGGGCAGCGGGCCCTGGCCTTCGCGCAGGACCTCGATCTCGTTGTCGAACAACCGAAGCACCGTGCTGGGCTCAGGCCACAGCGGGCCCGCGTCGATGACCACGCTGACCACCCGACCGTGGATGCGCTCGAGGTCCTCGGGCTCTTCGAGGTCGAACTCGCCTTCGGCCGCCGTGACCGACCCCGTCAGCAGGGGCTCCTCGAGCAGCTCGACGAGCATCTGACACACCGCGTGGTCAGGCAGTCGCAGGCCGACCTCGTGGTTGCGGTTCCGCATCGAGCGAGGGATGTCCTGCGTGGCCGGCAAGATCATCGTGTACGGCCCCGGGAGCAGGCGGCGGACCACCCGGAAGTGCCGGTTGCCCATGTGCCCGTAGCGGCCGATCTGCGACAGGTCCTTGACCAGCATCGTCAGCGGCTTGGGGTGCTTGTCGTGGATGCCCTTGAGCTTTCGCAGGGTGCCGATACCCTTGCCGCTCGAGAGCGCACAGCCGAACGCGTAGCCGGTGTCGGTCGGGTAGATGATCACGTTGCCGCGGCGCAGCGCGTCGACCGCAGGCTGCAGCTTGCGCGGGGCGGGTCGCTCGGGGTGGATGCGCAGACGCATGTCAGTCAGCCTCTCTGGCGCGCCGCGCTTTGAGCGTGGCCCAGGCGATGGCGAACACCTCGAGCGCCAAGATGATCGCGTAGACGTCGTACGGGGTACGCAGCCGAATCGAGCCGAAGAACAGCCCCGCGATGGCCGTGGACGTGAAAGTCTGGAACGCGATGAGGCTCAGCGAGGGCCGCTTGCGAACGCGCCCCATGAACCACACCATCCCGATCAACGACGGGATCCACACCACCACCTGGTACAGGTACTTGTAGGCTTCGACCGGTGGGAGCAGCCATTTGCGGTTCTTTTCCTTCTCGGGCCACTGCTGTCCGATGAACCACAGCAGCGACATGTTCACCATGCTGTAGCGGGCCTGCTCGAGCACGCCCGTGCGGGCGTAGCACTCCTCGCGGATGCCACGGTGAATCTCGGGGTCGCCGACGTAGCCGACGAAGCGGATCGTGGGACTCCCCAGCGCGGGGCGCAGGCCCATGATGCTGTCGTCGGGGATCATCTTCGCGATGAGCCGATACCCCGGCAGGCTGACGCGACGGCCGTCACGCGTGTTGTTCTTTTTCTGGCTGCGCTTGAGCTGGAACGGCGTGCGGAAGGCCTGCGTCACGATGTTGTGGCAGCGCGACGCGGTGAGGTTCATGTTCGCGTTCTCGGCGATGCCCGGCGAGTAGCCCGTGTGCTGCTCGAAGCGCCACATCGAGAAGCCCAGCATCATCACGATGGGCAGCGCGATCGCGAGGAGGTGGTGCCACTTCACGTGCCGCAGCTTCTTCACGTTGATGAGCCACGCGAAGAACACGAGCAGGAAGAACAACGACGACTGCGGACGCACCGCAAACGCGAGCGCAGACACGATGCCCGCGCCCATCGCCCGCTTGCCCTCTTGCAGGGTGCAGACCAGCCAGTAGGTCGACCACAGCTGGAAAAACAAGAACGGGGTCTCGCTGAGAAAGCTGCCCGAGTTGCTCAAGCTGGGATGCCACAGCAGCGCGACGACGCCGACGATCTGCGCGATGCGGTGCGAGCTGCACACCCTGCACGCCAGGAGGTACGCCAGCGGGACCGAGAGCGCCCCCATCGTGGCCCAGAGAATCGCGCCAGCGACGAGGTTCTTGGGGCCGAACAACTTCAGCGGCACCGCGAGCAGGTAGTGCGTGCCCCAGGCCTGCCACGCGAGGGTGCGGTCGCCCCACTTGAAGCCCTCGGTCGCGAGCGCGTGGGCCCGGTTGACGTACTTCGCCATGTCCGAGAACACGTAGTCCCACGGCGGGTGAATCCACATCACCCATGCAAAGCGCGTCACCACGGCGGCAACGAGCAGCATCAGCAGGAAGCGCCGGCTGGGCGGGATGCGAGACAAGAAGCCGGCCGCGAGCGCATGGCTGGGCGATGCAGGTGCCTCGGCCTGCGAGACATCCTCGGAGGAGGTCGATGCGGGCTCCTCCTCGGGGGCCGGCTGGTCCGCCGTCGTCACGGTGCGGGAGACTAACAGCCCGCGGACGGGCAGCCACGTGAGACCACGCCCGTCCCGTTCACGCGGCGCCTCGGGCTCCACGCAGCTGCGCTACCCTGCGGCGGATGTCGAGTGCGTTGCCCGTGCAGTCCCCTTCGGTGTTCTCCCGCCGCCGCGCGGCGCTGGACGAAGCGCTGGGCAGCCAACCCGCGGTGATCTTCGCCGGCGGCCAGCGTTCACGGAACTACCCGGCGAACGTGTACCCCTACCGCGCCGACTCGCACTTCCTCTATCTCGTCGGGGCGCCGATCGTCGACGCCGCCCTCGTGGTCCAGGGGGGCCGCAGCATCCTCTACGCGACCCCCTACGACGCCGACGATGCGCTGTGGCACGGCGCGACCCCGGGTTTTTCCGCAATCGCCAAGGCGACGGGCGTGGATGAGGTCCGTCCCCTCACCGAGCTCGCTGACGCCGTCTCGAGCGACGGAATCGGGACGCTGCCCTCGGCCGACCCGATCACGCGCGCCAAGCAGTGCGCCCTCCTCGGCCGCAGCTGGGACCCGACCCGCGCCCCCTCCGTCGAGGGGCTCGACGGGCCGGACCTCGCGGTGGCCGACGCGATGATCGCTCTTCGGACGCAGCACGACGCCGCCGCGCTGGAGATGATCCGCAAGGCACTCGTCGCCACCACGGCTGCCCACGCGGCGGGTATGGGCATCACCAAGCCTGGCCTGCTCGAGCACGACATTCGCGCGGCGATGGAGCGTGAGCTGCTCGCCCGGGGCTGCGAGCCCGCGTACGGCAGCATCGTCACGGTGCACGGCGAAGTCCTGCACAACGACGCGTACCACCACCGCCTTGGGCCCACCGACCTGCTCCTCGCCGACCTCGGGGGCGAGCACCACGGCTGGGCCAGCGACGTCACGCGCACGTGGCCCGTCGCCGGCACGTTCAGCTCCACGCAGCGGGCGCTGTACGACATCGTCCTGCAGTCCGAAAAAGAAGCCTGCGCGATGGTGAAGCCCGGGGTCCGGTACCGCGACGTCCATCTTCACGCGGCGCTCGTGCTCGCTCGCGGCCTCGTCGACGAGGGCATCTTGCGGGGCGATCCCGAATCGCTCGTCGAGCGAGGCGCGCACGCGCTGTTCTTCCCCCACGGCGTGGGGCACCTCCTCGGCCTCGACGTCCACGACATGGAAGATCTCGGCGACCGGGCCGGCTATGCGCCCGGCCGCGACCGGAGCGAGCAGTTCGGGCTGGGCTACCTCCGGCTCGACCGCGATCTAAAGCCGGGCATGGTCGTGACCATCGAGCCGGGCATCTACTTCGTGCCTGCGATTCTCGAAAGCGAGCGCATCGCCGGCCCTTTCCTCGCCGATGGCACCCTGAACAAAGAGGCGCTGGCCCGCTTCGCCGACGTCCGGGGAATCCGCATCGAGGACGACGTCCTGTGTACCGAGGGCGAACCAGAGGTCCTCAGCGCCGCAATTCCCAAGGAAATCGCCGACGTCGAGGCAGCCGTCGGCTCTGCCGCTTCGTAGCGGGGCTGTGGGCCCCCGTGATACGCTGCGTGCGGTTTCCGCCATGCGTCCACGCGTAGCCGCAAGACTCCTCGCCCTGCCCGCGTGTGGGCTGTTCGTCGCCTGCACCAGCGACCTCGACGCCCCCGACGCGTACACCGAGCCCTCGATCTCCGCGGGCAACGACACCGCCGGCGACTTGGACATCGACTGCGACGCGTTCCCCGACGGCGCGGTCGGGGCCGAGTACGACCACACGCCCGAGCTCACCGCCGACGACGATCCTACGCGGCAGTGGAGCGCGAGCAACCTGCCCGACGGTCTCGAGATCGACGGCAGCAGCGGACAGATCACCGGCATCCCCACGGCCGCCGGTACGACGTCGGTCGAGTTCAACGTGATGGACAGCTCTGGCATGTCCACGACGACCTGCGACATCACGGTCAACGACGGCCTCTCGGTCGAGATCGAAGACCTGGTGGTCGCCGCACCCGGCTGCGTGCGCCCCGGCGGCGACACGCTGCTCGACTTCGTGGTCGAGGGCACCGGCGACGGCTCGGCGATCACGTGCGACCACCCGGGCGGAACCGGCAACGGCCGCCGCCCCGCGGGCATCTCGGTCAACCCCGAGACCTGCGCCATCGAGGGCAGCGTCGACGAAGACCGCCAGGGCACCTGGGTCTTCATCGTCCGCGGCGAGCAGTCCGGCGCCGAGGTTTGGGTTCCGTACTGCGTCTCCAACGAGGACGGCAGCGACTACGAGGTCCGCATGGACCACAGCGGGCTGCCCGACGAGGGCACGGACAGCACGCTGGTCCCGATCCTCCGCCGCTTCAACCCCGCCGCATCCGTCGCGGTCGGCGAAGAGGGCGACCCGTTCTTCACGATCACCGACCCGCCGTCGTGTGGCACCAACGCGTGCTTCTACGGCTTCGCGTTCCAGATCAACGCCTCGCCGTTCGACGCCGGCTCGCTCTCGCTGTCGCCCGACGAGATCCTGATCCCGATGGAAGGCGGAGGTCCTCAGGGCTTCACGCACAACCTCTCCATCGACGGACCCCAAGTTGGCGAGGAGTTTGCCGACCGCCCGTGGACGGTGAACATCGCGCTGGACTACTGCCTCGCCGACAGCGAAGGCCCCTGCGAAGGCGCCGACAACATTCGCGAGAACGGCGACGGCAACCTCGACATCAGCATCCTGATGGTCCCGCAATAGCGGCGAGGGGAACGAGGACCAACCCGTGCCCGCCGGCCCCAATCTGCGCGAGCAGAAGCTCGCGCGTACGATCGACCGCGAGGTCAGCCCCGTATGGAACGAACGGTTCGCGCGGCTGCTGTGGCGCCACCTGCCACCGCTGGACAGCGGCATGGTGCTCGACGTCCACAGCGGGGTTGGTCACACCCTCGAGCAGCTCCTGACCCGCCTGCCCGACGGCGTCCGCGTGCTCGGACTCGAAGCGAACGAGGCGATGCGCGCGCTTGCCAAGAGCAAGATGCAGCCCGAGTGGAGGAGCCGCGTCTACCTCAAGCCGGAGGACGCCACCGCCGTCGCCGACATGAACGACGGCCTGTACGACTTGGTCGTCGGCAACCTGGTGCTCAGCGAGGCCCACGATCTCGCCGAGGCGATCGAAGGGCTGATCCGCGTCACCAAGCCCGGTGGCACCCTGCTCGCAACCCTGCAGATGCGGGGCACCTGGGCCGAAGCCGAGGACCTGCTTCGCGAAGTGCTTCGTGACGAGGGCCTCGACGCGGCGCAGAACCGCCTTCGCCGCATGGCCAACCTTCGCCCCACCGGCCCCGACGTCGCAGCAGTGCTGCGGGGGCTGGGCTTCTCCCGGCAGCACTTCGTCGTCGAGCAGGAGCGGTTCTCGGTGCTGTTCGGCTCAGGTCGCGAGTTTCTCTTCTCGCCGCTGGTCGAGTACGGGCCGCTGCGGCTGTGGAAGGCCGTCATCGCCACCGAGGGCAACCCCCAGCAGGCCTTCTTTCGCTTCAAGGAAGCGATCGACACCTACTGTTCGAGCAGCCTCTTCCGCGTGACGGCGGTTGCGGGCGCCGTTGTCCTGCGGCGCCCCATCGAGGGCGAGGACCCGCATACGCTGCCGGGCACGCGTTTCTTCAGCCGCTTTCCCACCCTGGACGCGCTGTGGAGCCGGGCCGAAGCCGGTGAGATGCCCGAAGATGGTGACGGGGATATCGACATCGACTTCGACGACCCGGGACAGAGCGGCTTGGCCCTCAGCGCGGTCGAGGAACCCGAGCTCGACGAGCAGGTGACCTCCGAGCATCCCTCGCTCCGGTCCGGCGCAGCGATCGACGCCGAAGACGAGGCGCTCAAGGCCCTGCTCGATCAGCAGCCTACGCCCAGCGCCGACGACGACAACAGCAGCAACCTCGACGCGCTGCTCGACCAGGTGCTGGAGTTCGAGCGCAAGCCCGCCGAGGCGGTCGAGGAGATCGACGCCGACGACCTCGAACTCGTCGACGTCGACCCCCGTCGCCCGGGCGAGACGTTGAAGCGGATCAAGGCCCTCCTGCCGCCGCCGCCTTCGACACCGCCACCTCCGCCGCCCCTGAAGAAGCCCAAGTAGCGCGGGCTGCTACCCTGCCGGCCGTGAGACGCGTCGCGCTCGTCAGTACGCTGGCGTTGGCCCTTGGATGCCCTTCGTCGGAGGCGCCCGCTCCGCCACCGCCTGCGCCCAAGCCGGTCGCCGCGGTGCCCAAAGCACCCGCGCCGCCCAAGCCACCGCCGGAGGTGAAGGGCCCACCGATTCGCAAGGACGGCACGATGTTCGGCACGTCCGAGCTGATGGGCACCACCGTCTCGCTCAACGTCTATGTCGGACCCGACGGTGATGCAGCGGCAGCGGGCGCAGCCATGGAAGCTGCGCTCGGCGAGATGGCACGCATCGAAGAGATCATGAGCGAGTGGAAGCCGCGCAGCGAGCTGTCCATCCTCAACGACGCAGCCGGCGGAGACCCCATGAAGGTCTCGCCAGAGCTGTTCGAGGTGCTCGAGCGCGCCAAGGACATCTACGGACGCACGAAAGGCACGTTCGACGTCACGTTTCACGGCGTAGGGCACCTGTGGAGCTTCAAGCCAGGCGCCGTGCCCCCGAGCAAAGACGCCGTCGCGGCTGCGCTGCCCACCGTCGACGGTGGGGCCGTCGAACTCGACCGCGACGCGAGCACGGCCCGCTTGCCCAAGGCCGGCATGAAGATCGGACTCGGCGCGATCGCGAAGGGCTACGCGGTCGACCGCGCGTCGGCCCTGCTTCGCGAGCGAGGCTTCCTTCACCACGTCGTCGAAGCTGGCGGCGACACCTACGCCTCGGGGACCAAAGGTGGCGCACCTTGGCGCGTGGGCGTGCAGGACCCGGGGAGCAAGGGCTCCCTCGGCGTCTTGGCCGTCGAAGAGCGCGCCGTCGTGACCTCGGGCGACTACATGCGGTTCTTCGAGCACGAGGGCCAGACCTACGCCCACATCCTCGACCCCACCACCGGGTGGCCCGTCGCGCGCGACGCAAGCCCCAAAAGCGTGACGCTGCTGGCAGCCAACGCGACCGACGCCGACGCGTACTGCACCGCCGTCACCGTCATGGGCCCCGAGGCGGGCATGGCCTTCGTCGAGTCTCGCCCGGACCTCGACGCCGTCATCATCGCGCGAGACGGGACCGTGGGCGTCTCATCGGGACTCGCGGGGGTGTACGAACCGCTGCCACCCCTTGAACCCGAGCTGTAACGCCGGAGGCCGAACGCACATGACGGGGGCGTGAACCCGGTTCGGGGCGCGATCCGTTTACCAATCACCTCCAGCTTTGAAAGCGCGATGCGGCTTTCCTACAGTAAGGGGGGCCCCAGGCCCCATTGGCTTGTATGACCACTCGTCCTTCGACGCAGCCCGCCGTCTCCGATGCCACGCATCCCAGCGCCTCGACGCTCGGTCGCGCGCCTACCCGCGTCGCCCCCGGGGCAGTTCCCCCGGCAAACCTGACCACGCAGCCCGGCAACGAACGCGGCCCCGGGGTCACGCCGCACTCGCCGACGGAGCGAATCCAGCGAGATCATCGCGTGGGGACGCACCTTCAGGGCGCGGAGGGGCTGAACACCCCCGGCGCCGAGGCGCCGAAGCTGCGACTGACCCAGGGCAAGGTCATCCCCGGCACTCGCTACAAGATCATCCGGTGGCTGGGCGAAGGCGGCATGGGCGTCGTCTACGAAGCCGAGCACGTCGACATCGAGCGACGCGTCGCGCTGAAGATTCTCCGGTTCGACCTGAGCCAGCAGCCGCACATGGTCAAGGTCTTCAAGGACGAGGCCAAGGCGGCCGGCCGACTCGGCTCGCAGTACCTCGTCGACCTGTACGACTTCGGCGAGCTGCCCGACGGGCGCCTGTTTTTCGCGATGGAGCTGCTCGACGGCGCGGACCTGGTGCCGCCCGACGCCGAGTACAGCATGGACCCCGGCACGCTCATCGGGATCCTGCGCCAAACCTGCAAGGGCCTGGGCGTCGCACACAAAGCTGGCGTCGTCCACCGAGACATCAAGCCGGAGAACATCCTCACGACCAGCGCGCCCGATGGCCGTGAGCAGGTGAAGATCGTCGACTTCGGCATCTCCTCGATGCTCGCCGCTGGGCAACAGTCCGGCGGAGGCCTCGCAGGCACGCCGCACTACATGGCGCCCGAGCTCATCCTCTCGCAGCCGTATGACGGGCGTCTCGACATCTACGCGCTCGGGTGCATGGCCTACGAGCTGCTCACCGGCGAGCCGCCGTTCGACGCGAAGACCGTCGAGGTCCTGCTCGAAAAGCAGGTGAACGAGATCCCGCTGAATCCTAGCGATCGCCGGCCCGACAAGCGGATCCCGGCCGAGCTGCAGCAGGTCGTGATGCGCTGCCTCGCCAAGGACCCCGCCGGGCGGTATCGCGATACCGCAGACCTCGAAGCCGCGCTGTGCGAAGCCCAGATCGCCGGCGGCCTCACGACCGAGTGGGACGACCTGCCGCTGCCCGAGCTGCCCGCGGAGCCCGAGCGCATTGCGGCCATTGCCGCGCGCATGCCCTCACCGCTCGCCAACGGCGGGCAGAAGAAGCGCGCGTGGCTCTGGCCCGTGGTCGCGGGCGTCAGCACCTTGCTGGCTGCGGGGCTCGGTGCCTTCCTCATTCTCGGCGGTGGACCCACCGAGGAAGAGGTCAACGAGGTCGACGAGCTCACGACCCTCGCCCGCGGCGCAGCGTCCCGTGCCAACTGGGTTGTCCCGCCTGCGGACGACCCCGACGGCGACACCGCGTACCTCAAGGTTCTCGCGCTCGAAGAGCTCGAAGGGACCGCCGAAGACCTCGGTGACGAGCGCGGCGAAGAGCTCCGCGCCGAGTTCTCGGGCACGCTGGTCAAGCAGGCCGACGAGCTGTACGAACACGGCGCGACCGACCTGGCAACGCACTACTACTTCTACGCGCTGGTCTTCGACGACACCAACACCTACGCGTTCGAACGCTCCCAGACCACGCCCGGCATGCTCGCGAACTACCTCGCCGCCGCGAAGCGCGGAGAGTTCAGCGACCTCGACCGGATGCTCTCCAACACGGCTGCCGCCGAACTCGAGTCCGACCCCGAGAAGAAAGAAGAGCGCCTCGCTGCCGCCGCGGCCGCGATGGATGAAGGGGAAGGCGTGGCCTTGGCCGCACAGGGGAAGTCCACCGCCAAGCTGCTCAACCGCAAGTCGAAGAAGGGTGCGGCCGAAGAGGTCGACCCGCTCGTCGCCCAGGTCACTCGGGACAACGCCCTGCCCCCGTCCGATCCCGTCGCCGTCGAAGACGAGCCCGAGCCCGAGCCCGAGCTCGACGAGACCGCTGCAAACAAGAAGAAATCCCGACGCCCCCGCCGCAAGACCTCCGACCCGACGGTCTTGCTCGGACAAGCAGAGCGTGACCCCGAGAAGGCCTCCACCCTTGCCGACCAAGGCATGGCTGCGCTGCGGGCGGGTCGTCGCTCCGAAGCCTCCTCCCTGTTCAACCAGGCCATCTCGCACGACCGCAAGAACGGCAAGGCGCTGATGGGGCTCAGCGACGTCTACTTCGACACCGGCAAGAACCAGAAGGCGGTCGAATACGCCGAGAAGGCCGTCCGCGCTTCACCGGCGAACCGTAGCTATCGCCTCAAGCTCGGCGACGCCTACTTCAAGGTTCTCCGCTACCGCGACGCGCTCGAGCAGTATGAGCAGGCCAAGAAGCGCGGCTCCACCAAGGCCGACGCGCGCATCGCCAAGGTAAAACCCAAGCTCGGCGGCTGAGCGACGGTATACTGACGCCATGCGGTGGGGCTGGTTGGCGTGGGTCGCACTCGTTGCATGCTCATCGTCGCCGTCCTCCTCCGGAGCGGATGAAACGACGCAGGGCACCGAAGCCCTCACCTCCGGCGCAGGCAGTTCGAGCAGCGGTGGCGCGACGAGCACGGGCGCCGGCTCGACCTCGGACACGACGCAGGGCTCCTCCTCCACGGGCGAGGCGGCGATGGCGTGCAATGGCTCGGCAGCGCTGTGCGAGCGCCGCTACGACGCGGTCGTGTTTCCCGGCACGCACAACTCCGTCGCGGCAACGCAGAGCGGCTTCGTTGCGTTCAACGCCAACCAAACCCACCCGGTGGCCGAACAGCTCGCCGACGGGATCCGAGTGCTGCTGCTCGACGTCACCTACGACGACGGCGAGACCGCGCTGTGTCATGGGCCCTGCTCGCTCGGCTCACGCCCTCACGTCGAGGTCCTGGACGAGCTGCACACGTTCCTGGTCGAGCACCCCAACGACGTCGTCACGATCATCTACCAGGACTCCGTATCGGCCGAGGACGTCGAGGCCGACTTCGACGAGACCGGGCTGCTCGACTTCGTCTACACGCACGACGCCGAGGCCTGGCCGACGCTGGGCGAGATGATCACGGCGAACACCCGCTTGGTCGTCACGGCCGAGAACTCGGGCCCGCCCCCCGCCTGGTACAACCATGTTTGGGACCTCGCCTGGGACACCCCGTTCTCGTTCACGAGCCTCGAGTCGTTCTCGTGCGAGCTCAACCGAGGCGAGCAAGGCCACCCGCTGTTCTTGCTCAACCACTGGCTGAGCAACGAGGTTGGGCTCCCCGCGGCCGACATGGCGGCCCAGGCAAACGCTGCCGAAGTGCTGCTGGCCCGCGTCGCGGAGTGCAGGCGCACCATGAACCGCACGCCCACCTTCATCGCGGTGGACTATTACGAACAGGGCGACCTGTTCGAGGTGGTCCAGATGCTCAACGAAGGCGGAGGAGGCGACTAGAAGCGGCCCTGAAGGGTCACGTTGCCGAAGCCAAGGCCCACGCGAGGGCGACGAGCCCGGCGCGCGGTCTCCTTCTTCGACTCCTTCTCGACATTCGAGCCTCGCTTCGCGCGAGAGTTGAGCAGAACCGCAATGCCGAGCGTCGTCAATGCGCCCCCGGCAATGCCCAGGCCGAGCGCATGCCACTCGGTGTTCCAGACGTACTTGCAGTCGCCGTCGCCGTCTTCGTTGCGAAAGCAGCCGTTGGCCGTGTCGCCGCCGAACTTGTACTCGCGCTCCGTCGCGCCGAACACGGCGAACGTGGCCGCCGCGCCGAGCGACGCCACGCCCAGGCCCAGCGACACCCAGCCCCACGGGCGCGAGGGCAGCCGACTGGGCACCTTCTCGAGCTCGAAGCTGACCTTCTCCGCGACGCCTTCAACCAGCGTCACTTCGCGCTCGATCGCGATGTAGCCCTCTTTGCTCACCCGAACCACGCCCTTGCCGGGCACGACGGGACGCTCGAGCGGGGTGACGCCGATGATTTCCCCATCGAGCAGGACCTCTGCACCGGGCGGGTCCGAGCTGATCGTCAGCGTACTCGGACCCTTGGCGAGCGCGTCGAGCTTGGTCCGCAGCGTCGCAGCGGCGGTCGCCATCAGGTTGCCCGCATCGGCGATACCGCAGATTTCGCAGCCCTCTTCGGTCTTGGCGAGCGACTCCCCCGTTGCGCCGTCGAACACTTCGACCTGCACGGTGTAGTCGCGGTCCTGCACGACCACCTTTGCGCGCAGCACGTGGGTCGCACCGGTGTCGGCCGCCGTGGACTGTAGGCACTTGGCCTTGGCACAACCGGTGGCGTCCGCAGACGCGGCGACGACATCCTCGGGCGCGACGACGCCGAAGGCACCGCGCTGCAGCCCCCCGACAAGCTCGGCGGTGAGACGCTGCCGGTCAGCATCGCTGAGTTCGCCCTCGACCTCGAGCGGAAGGATCGCTGCCTTCGCGCCCCCTTCGGACGGCGCGGCAACGTAGGCCGGAATGGTCGCGGCTTCGACCGACATCATCGGCAGGCCGAGCATGCCCACACAGGCGGCGACGGCTACGGCGGTCGAGCGTCTCCAAACTCCTCCAGTCACGACGAGATCGTAACACCAGCTTGACCCCCTTGGCGCCCTCCGGGGACCCTTCGTCGTGGCCTGCACACCCGTCTCTGCCCGCGCGCTCGTCGTCCTGACGCTTGCCCTCAGTGCCTGCACCAGCGAGCCCGCAGCGTCGACTGGAGCCACGCCTGCGCCCGCGGCGAAGCCGGACGCCGAACCGGTCGTGCTGCAGCCCGGCGACGAAGCGTTTCGATTCGGCCCGACCATCGCAGCGTATCGTCCCGAGGGGGCCACCATGCTGCCGCTGGCCGAGGTGGGTGACGCGACGAACGCGGGACTCGAGGTCGTCGTGGCGACCCCGGCCGCGCACGGGCCCACGATCGCGCTGTGGCGATTTGCCTCGACCGGCGAGAAAGAGACCCTCGAGCCCGCAGCCCCGCCGACGCCCCTGCTCTCGGTCCGCGCGGGCGACCCCGACGACGCGGACGCCCTGGCCGCGCTGCGCACTCGGATGGCGGCCGGTCATGCCGTGACCACGCGCCCCCAGGGCATCGCGGCATCCGACGCTTCAGCGGCGCTCGCTTCGATGCACGACGACGCCGTGATCGTCCTCGACGCCGACGCTGCCCCCGACGCTCGAGCCAAGGCGCTGGCGCGGTTCACCCGCGGGCTCGACGACGACGTGCTCTTCACCCGTCGGGGACTCGCCCGCGCACTTGCGGCGCTGCTGCCTGCCCATCCCACCGAGCCTCCGGCCGACCCCTCGGCACGACGCGCGACGCTTGGTCGCGGGCCGGTCAGCGTTTCGATGCTTCGCAAGGGTGACGGCTGGACCATCGCAACGCTCAAGGCCAAGCCGGAGTAGCGGCAAGGCCCGCCGATACTGCTCAGCCCGGCTCGTAACGAAGGAGTCGGCCGACGCCGGTGAGGCTGCCGGCGCTGCCCCACGCACCGGGCTCATCGACGCCAAGCACGTCGATCATCGTCTCTTCGGCGATGACGTGCGCGAACGGGTCGAGCGTGCCCAGCATCGCGTAGCTCCCCACCTGGTAGAGGGATCCCGCCGTCTCAGGGCTCGAGAGCGTGGTTCCGTCGATGCTCAGGTTGAACAGCCCGGTGTAGTCCAGGGCGCCCGTCATGTCGTCTCGCGCCGCGAGGATCCGGTCGCCCTGCGAGATCAGCTTGCGCAGGTATCGGAACTCTCGCGTCGCGAGGTACGCCTCGATGTACCCCTTCATGATCGACGGCTGGTTGTTGCCGAGAATGCCCAGGCTGTTGTCACTCTCGGAGTAGCCCTCGCCGCTACCGATGGAGGCATCGATGCCGTCGAAGGCTTCGACCCACTCCAGCTCCCGCGCGCTCAGCCGGGGCTTCACGCAGGTGTCGTCTTCAATCAGCAGGCCGCTCCCCGTCGACGACGACCCCGCGGTTTCCGACGTCGAGGACCCCGACGACGACGCCAACCCGCCGTCGTCATCGGTCGTCTCGCTCGGACCCGACGACGAATCGGCGGTCGACGTCGAAACCGTCCCAGCAGGGCTCGACGTGCTGGCCTGGGCGTCGGTGGTGGACGTGGATGGGTCCATGTCCTCTTCGCCCGCGGTGCCCTCGGGCGCTGCGTCCGCCGGCTCGGTACACGACGCGACGAGCAGGAACAGCGGAAGGCAGCGGCGCATCGAACGTCTCCACGAGCCGCGCGCGGGTCGTCCCTCGCCGCCTCACAACGATAGACCCCGCACCGGTCAGGAATTCCGGAGCTCGTTCGCAGCGCCCGCGCCGACCGGGACAGCCGCTACTTCTTCTTCGGTTTTCCAACCTGGCCCTTGCGCTGGTACAGGTCGACCCAACGCTCGTGCTCGGACACGGTCTTGCTGAACTCGTGCGTGCCGTCGTTCCGCGAGACGAAGTACAGGTAGCGCGACTTCTTGGGCGCAAGCACGGCTTCGAGCGCGGCCTTACCCGGGTTGGAGATCGGACCGGGCGGAAGCCCCTCGTGTGCGTACGTGCTGTACGGGTTCTTCTTGTCGTCGAGGTGAATCCGGCGGATGCGCCCCTCGAACTTCTCGCACGCGGGCGACTTTTCCTCGGGCACCACGCAGCCGTAGATGATCGTGGGGTCGGTCTGCAGCAGCTTCGGCTTGAAGCTGGAGAACTTCATCCGGTTGAGGAACAGCCCGGCGATGAGCGGCCGCTCGTGGCGAGCGCCGGTCTCCTTCTCGACGATCGAGGCGAGCGTGACGACCTCGTTGGGTCCCCACTCCAGCGACTTCTGCAGGCTGGCCATGCTGTCGCGATGCGACCGCGCGAGGCCTGCGAACACCTGCTGGTGTCGCTTGACCATACGCTCGATGATCTCCTTCGCCGTCGCCTTTGCCCGGAACTTGTACGTGTCGGGGAAGAGGTAGCCCTCCGCCGTGGGACCGGGGATCTTCAGCGCGTCGAGCAAGGCACGGTCGCGCATCGCCGCTTCGAGCTCTTCGCGGGAGCTCAGCCCCTTGGCCGCGAGAATGTCCGCGACCTCGAGGATGTTCTTGCCCTCCGGCACGGTCACCCGAATCTCCAGCGCCTTCTGCTTGCGCTGCAGCTCGTCGAGGATCTCGATCGGCGTCATGTCGGCGCGAAACACATGGGGTCCCGCGGTCGACTTGCGCGCGGCGCCCTTGTGCAACACGTAGACCTTGAACGACGTCGCGTCTTCAGCCGTGAGCACGCCGTTCTCGACGAGCAGCTCGAGCACCTGCGGGAACGAAGCGCCGCGGGGAATCTCGACCTCGATCGGCGCCGCGTCACCCGAGCCCGGCCGCGACGGGTAGTCGACGAGCCGCTGGTACGCACCGTGGGCGGCCCACGCCGCACCCCCGAGGCTGAGCAAGACAACCGCGAACGCCCACCGCTGCGGACGCGCCGAGCCCTTGGGCTTCCACCAGGGGCGCTTCTTGCGACGACGCGACTTGCTCACGACGCGCCTCCTGCCTGGGCCTTGTTGCGCTGCGCGTCGAGCCAGCCCTGCAGGATCACCTGGGCCGCAACCGCGTCGATCTTCTCTTTCCGACGCGCGCGCGACACGTCGGCGGCGATCATCGCTCGCTCGGCCGCAGCGGTGCTGAAGCGCTCATCCCACAGGTGGACCGAGGCCTCGACCTTCTGCCCGGCAAGCTCCGCCTCCAGGGCCTCGACGAACCGGTGCGTCGCCCGGGCTCGCCGGCCGACACGCCCATCCAGTTCCAGCGGAAGTCCCACGACGATCGCCTGCACAGCCTCCTCAGACACCTGACGCACGATCTCCCGCGCATCTTCCACGTGGCCTTTTCGCGCCCAGACGTCGTAGGCGGTCGCAATCAGCCCGCTCGCATCGCCGAGCGCCCGGCCGATGGTCTTGGAACCGACGTCGAGCCCGAGGGACCGCATTGCCGCGTTCTTACCATGCGGATCCTGGGCTCGCCGCAAAACGGACGCGGACCGAGGGCGCCGCTTCGGTTGCCCCCCAGGCCCGTATTTGTCACGGTTCCGAGGTTGGACCCCGTGGCATCGCGTTCTCCGCTCGATGAGCCCCTGCAGCTGGGCCGCGAGATCGGAAGCGGGGCGATCGCGACCGTCTACGAGGCCACCGCGACGCAGTCTGGGACTCGACTCGCCGCGAAGATCCTCCACCCGCGACACGAACGCGACGCGGGGGCGCGGGCCCGGTTCGAGCGGGAGTCCGAGCTCTCCCGCGGACTGCAGCACCCGCACATCGTCCGCGTGCTCGGCGTTCGACCGGTCGCCGAGCGCACCGCCCTGCTGATGGAGCTCGTCGAGGGCTCCACGCTCGCCGCTTCGCTCGCGACCGACGGTCCCCTTCCGCGGGAGAGGCTCATCGCCGTGGCCCGCGGCGTCGCGTCGGGGCTTGCCTATGCGCACGCGCGCGGCGTGATTCACCGCGACCTCAAGCCCGCGAACATTCTGCTCACGGCCGAGGGCCTGCCGAAGATCTCCGACTTCGGCATGGCGCGCGCCGCTTCGTTCGCGGCGGCAGACAAGCGTGCGCTCACCGTGCTGGGCACGCCCCCGTACATGGCCCCCGAATGCCTCGACCCGCTGGCGGTCGACCCTCGCACAGACCTGTACGCGCTGGGCTGCATCCTGTTCGAGATGGCGACCGGCGCGCCGCCATACGGAGGCCCCACGCCTTACGCGGTGCTCGAAGCCCACCGCACCGCGCCGCGCCCCGACCTGCCCAAGCGCTACGGACCCGAGCTCGACGCGCTCGTGAAGCGACTGCTCGCCAAGGCGCCCGGCGACCGTCCGCAAGCGGGGACGGCCGTGGTCGACGCGCTCGCCCGCCTGGACGCCAGCACCGCGCTCGCTCCCGCGGGCATCAGCACACCTCGGCGCGCGGGCGACCCGAGCGATGGCCGCTGCGCCGCCTGTGGTGCCGACGTGCTCGCCGAGCTTCGCGTGTGCTTTGCGTGCGGCATGGTGCAGGTCTTCGTGGAGCCGGGGCCGTACTCCGTCTTCGTCGTCGGTCCCGGCCGCGTCTCGCACAAGTTCTCGAGCGAGCTGCGAGACACCCTCGTGCAGTGGGTGCGGGCCAACGCCGCCGCAGGCCTGGACGCGACCGACCTCGAGCGACGCATTCCACGTCTCGCCTTTCCCCTCGCGACGAGCCTCAGCCAGCGGAGCGCCCAAACGCTGGCCGAGGCGATGCGGCACCTGGGCATTCAGGCGGAGATCTACCGCGGCGGACCGTCGGCCCACCCCGCGGTCAAGCGAGCCGCGGGCGCGTTGATCCGACGGGGCATGGGCCTCGCCGCTGCGGTCTCCGCCGCGCCCATCTTGCTCAACCCGATCCTCGGCGCCCCCGTGACCGCGGCCGGGCTGCTGCTCGCCCTTCCGTTCGTCGTCGGCTTCTCCCGCCGCTCGGCGTTCCGACGCGCGTTGCAGACCCGGTCGCTCGAAGATCGGCACGCGCTTCCCCACGCGCTCCAAGCGCCGCTCGACGCGATCATGAACGGCGTTGCATCGCTCCGAGAGCAGCGACACCGGGACGCGCTCCGGGCGGTCGTCCACCGCACCGTCGACCTCACGCGAACGCTGCCGCCCGACCAGCGCGACGCGATCGCAGCCGAGATGGGGCACGCGGTCCAGCTCGCCGCCGCCGCAACCCGCCGCATGGACGAGCTCGACGCGACGATGGCCCATGCCGCCTTCGACCCGGCAGACCCCCGACATCGTGCCCAGATGCGGGAGCGAGATCTGTGGTCGGCTCGCCTGCTCGACCTGACCGCCACGCTCGACGCCCTCGCCGCGCGCCGGGCCGCGGCCCATCACGCCATCGACCAGGCCAAGGAAGCCGCCACGCTCGCGGCCCTGCGCGCGACGGTCGAGTCTCTCGAGGAGGTGCAGACCCTGTGACGCCCTTGGACCCGGCCACGCATCCCCACGAGGTTCTCGACGGGCCCCATGACGTGGGGACCGAGCAGCGCTGGCGCGTTCGTCTTGCGGACGGGCGGGTTGCGGTGGTCGGTCAGCTCGCGCCGGACCTCGCGCGCGACGAGTCGATTCGGCGCCGCTACGTTCGCGATCAAGAGCGCGTCGCGGCGCTGGGCGTGCACGCCGTGCTCGCACCGTTCGCGCTCGGTCCCGCCCCGGATCCGCGCGCGCCCCAGGCCGACGCGCCGTGGAGGATTCGCCTCGCCCCGGACGCGGACGCGCTCGCCGACATCTTGCAGCGCGCTCCGCTGGGGCTGGAGGAGTTCGCGTCGTTGTTCGCGGCGCTGGCCGACGCGGTGCATGCCGTGCATCGAGGCGGCGCCGTCCTGCGAGACCTCCGGCCCAGCCAGGTCCTTCGCACCCGCGACGGGCACGTGCTGCTGTGCGACATCGGGCTTGCGCGCGTGGATGTCCTCTCCAGCCATACCGCCTCCAGCCTGCTCCTGCAGGGCAGTCCGTACGCCGCGCCCGAGCAGCTCTTCCGCACCACCGTGGACCAGCGCAGCGACCTGTACAGCCTCGGCGCGCTCATGTGGCACGCCCTCACCGGCGCGCTGCCGTTCGATGACGGCCCCCTGCTGCGCGAGCGGCCGCCCCTGCCCGACCTCGCCGCGCTTCGCCCCGACGCGCCGGCCTCGTTGCGCGCGCTGCTGCCCAGCCTGCTCGAGGCCGAGCCCTCGCTCCGGCCGCCGTCGGCCACCGAGATCGCGTGGGTTCTTCGCGGCGGCGCTGCCCTGGCGCTGCGCGACGAGACGGTCCGCTGTCAGCACTGCGGCGCGTCCCTGCGCGTCGGTCAGCGCCTGTGTCTGAGCTGCGGCCGCGTCGGCACGCGGTTCGAACACGTCCACGGGCAGGGATGGGGCCTGGAGCTGTCCTCGCTCAGCGAAGACGCGCGTCAGCTCAAGTGGCTGCAGCAGTTTCTCGGCGACACGTCGCGCCAGCCCATGCGCTCGCCGGAGTTCATCATCGGCAACGTCCACCTCTACGACGATGACGAAAAGGTCGGACGCATCCGGCTCCCGGCGCGCCTGTACACGCAGCTCACCGAAGACAGCGCCCTCGCCCTGCGAGACGCGATGCAGGCCGAGGGCCTCAAGGTCCGACTGGTCTCTCCCAACGCCAGCCGCCGCGCCGGCATGCTCGTCCTGTTCGCCATCGCCGCGGTCATGCTCCTGTCGTTCGCGAGCTCGGCCGTTGGCGTGTCGGCAGCGTACGTCGCGGTGCCGGGCGTCATCGCATCGTTGGTGCTGCTCTCGCGCTGGAACAACATCGTGTCCGATCAGCGAACCCCGGGCTCGTTCCGCCTTCGCGACACGCCCGCGGCCCTGCCCGCCTCGGACCCGCTCGTCGCGCGGTTGGCCGCCCTGCTCAGCCCGGCCCCACCACCGGACGTGCGCGCCGTCGTTGCCGACCTCGCGCTGATCGTCCAGCGTCTCGTCGACCACCGCGCGAGCCTGCACGCCGTCGAGCGAGCCGAAGTCGACGTGCTGACCGAGCCGCTCGAACCGCTCGTCGCCGCGATCGAGCGCGGCGTCGGGCAGCTCGTTCAGGTCTCCAGCGAGATCAGCGAGCTCGACGAAGGTGCCATGGTGCGCGCGCTCGCGGCCTCCGAGGCGCGCGGCGACTCCGACGACGTCCGCGCGCCAATTCTCTCCGGGCTGGACCGTCTCCGCGGGCTCGAAGACCAGCGTGGCCACGGGTTTCACCGCCTGCTCGAGACGCGCGCCCTGCTGCAGCGCACCGTCGAGCTGGGCCTGCGCGTGCACGATCCCCAGGCCCAGCACGAGCGCGACCTTCAGACCGCCCTCGCCACGCTGTCGGGCTGACCATGGCGCGCAGCGAGTCCGAGATCGAGTAGCATCGCGCCGAGTCCAGGCGAACGACCATGGTGAAGAACGTCCTCTCCATCGCCGGATCCGATCCTTCGGGGGGCGCCGGCATCCAAGCCGACCTCAAGGCGATCTCCGCGAACGGTGCCTACGCCATGGCCGCGATTACGGCCCTGACCGCCCAGAACACGCAGGGCGTCGAAGGAGTCCACCTCGTGCCTCCGTCCTTCGTCGCCGAACAGGTCGACGCTGTGTTTCGCGATATCGAGGTCCACGCCGTCAAGATCGGCATGATCGCGACGGCCGAGATCGCACGGACCATCGCGAGGGTTCTGGCCGGGCGTGACACGCTGATCGTGCTCGACCCCGTCATGGTCGCCAAGGGTGGCGCACGCCTGCTCGCCGAAGATGCGGTCACCGCCGTTCGAGACGCCCTGCTTCCGCTCGCGACCGTGGTCACGCCAAACCTCCCCGAGGCGGCGCAGCTGCTGGGGCGATCCGTCGCAAGCACTCGCGCTCAAATGCAAGACCAAGCCGAAGCACTGGTCGACGCCGGAGCCCGCGCAGCGCTGGTCAAAGGAGGCCACCTCGAGGGCCCTCAAAGCCCGGACTGCCTCGTCACGCACGGCGGCGCGACCTGGTTCGAGGCGCCGCGAGTGGCAACGACGTCCACGCACGGCACCGGGTGCACGCTCTCCGCGGCCCTTGCGGCTCGGCTCGCCAACGAACGCAACGTTGTTGCGGCCGTGAAGTCGGCCAAGGACTACGTCAGCGCTGCCATCGCCGGCGCCGCGCAGCTCCGCGTCGGCTCGGGACACGGCCCGACTCACCACTTTGCAACCCTCTGGAAGCCAGCATGACCAACGCCCTCCCTCTTCGTGAACAAATCGTCCTCATCACCGGCGCCGGCCGAGGTCTCGGCGCATCGATCGCACGCTCGTTCGCCCGCGAGGGTGCACGCGTCGCCATCAACTACCGCAAGAGTGAGGCCGCCGCGGTCGCGCTTGCGGACGAGCTCGGTGAGCATGCCGTTGCCGTTCAGGGCGACGTCACCGATGCGTCGAGCGTCGCGAGCATGATGGACGCAGTGACCCAGGAGCTGGGTGCACCCACCACGCTCGTCCACAACGCCCTCGCCGACTACAGCTTCAACGGCGACGCCCGAGACACGCTGCAGAGCCTGTCCGAGGCCGCGCTGCGCAATCAGCATCAAACCGCCGTGGTGGGGGCGCTCAACGTCATCCAAGCCGCCGTCCCGGCGATGAGCGAGCGTGGCTTCGGCCGCATCATCAACATCGGCAGCAACCTCGTGCAGAACCCGGTCGTCCCGTACCACGACTACACCTCGGCCAAAGCCGCGCTGCTTGCTCTCACCCGCACCGCCGCGGCCGAGCTTGGCCCCCAGGGAATCACCGTCAACATGGTCTCCGGCGGCCTTTTGCGCACCACCGACGCGAGCGCAGCCACGCCTGACGCGGTCTTCGATCTGATTGCGGGCAGCACGCCCCTTCGAACCGTCACCACGCCTGAAGAGGCCGCCGACGCGGTCCTGATTTTCGCCAGTCCCTGGGCGCGGGCAATCACCGGGCAGAACCTCATCGTCGACGGCGGCCTGGTTTTCGGCTGAGGCGGGTCAGATCACGCAGCAGCGGCCGAATCTCGGGCCGCTGCGCACGACGCTGCTAGAGCGTCTCGGTGGCCAGCAGCAACGCTCTGTTCGTCGTGCTCGGAAACCATCTCTTCGGATGGAGCTTCCTCAAGGAGCATGCGGACGCCCATTTCTTCATGGCAGAGGACGTTGGCCTGTGCACCTTCGTTCGCCACCACAAGCAGAAGATCGGCCTGTTTCTCGCCGCGATGCGCGGGCACGCGGACATGCTTCGCGAGCGCGGCTGCTCCGTGCACTACCAGACGCTGGACGATCCCGGTGCAGAGGACGACTACACCGACAAGCTCGCCGCATACCTCGATCGCAACAGCGACATCGACGAGCTGATCACCTTCGAGATTGAAGACCGGTGGTTCGAAACGAAGCTCGACGACTTCGCGTCTCGTCGCGGTCTGCAGAGGACGGTGCTGCAGAGCCCGATGTTCCTCAACAGCCGCCAGGAGTTCGCGGATTACCTCGACGACAACGATGGCAAGCTGTTCATGGCGAACTTCTACGCTGCCTCCCGTCGCCGGCTCGACCTGATGATGAATGGCGATGGGTCCCCGCAAGGGGGCCGCTTCAGCTTCGACGATGAAAACCGCAAGAAGCTTCCGAAGAAAGTCGACGTTCCGAGGACGTCGTGGTCCAAGCCGACCCCACACGTCGAGGCACTACGGCCGCTGATCGAAGAGCGCTTCGCCGAGCACCCCGGAAGCATGAAGGGGTTCGCGTGGCCGACGACCCGCCGCCAAGCCCTCGCGTGGCTGCGGGAGTTCCTCGAGCAGCGCTTTCACGACTTCGGTCCCTACGAAGACGCGCTGAGCGATCGAGACCCCGTGCTCTTTCACTCTGCGCTCTCACCGGTGCTCAATCTCGGCCTCCTCACCCCAGCAGAGCTCATCGAGCGGGCCGTTACGTACGCTGGCGAGCACGGGGTTCCGATGAACTCGCTGGAGGGATTCGTCCGGCAAGTCATCGGATGGCGAGAGTTCGTCCGCGGTGTCGACCGCCATCACGGGGCAGCGCAGTCCGAGTCGAACTATTGGGGGCACCACCGGCTGCTCAAGCCGTGTTGGTACGACGGCACGACCGGAATGCGTCCACTCGACGACGCCATTCGTAAAGCCGAGCGGTTCGGTTGGAATCATCACATCGAGCGACTGATGGTGCTCGCCAATCTTTTCAACCTCTGTGAAGTGCAGCCCCGCGCTGCCTACCGGTGGTTCATGGAGATGTACGTGGACAGCTCGGATTGGGTTATGGGCCCCAACGTGTACGGCATGGGCCTGATGAGCGATGGCGGCCTGTTTGCAACGAAGCCGTACATTTGCGGCAGCAACTACATCGTCAAGATGAGCGATTGCTACACCAAGTCGCAGGAGTGGTGTGAAGTGCTTGATGGCTTGTACTGGCGCTTCGTCGACCAACACCGAGACTTCTTCTCCAAGAACGCGCGCCTCTCGATGATGCTCGGCACGCTCGGCCGCATGGCCGATGAACGCAGGGAGCGCATCTTCACGAAGGCCGACCGCTTCATCGACGACGTCACGCTGCCGGGTTGACCGCCCGCTTGCCCTGCAGTCCGAGATCGGGTGAGGTATCGGCATGTCCGTTCTGGGTCGGCTTCGATACCTGAGCCTGGTGTTGCCCCTGGCGTGCGCCGAACCCGGCGACGCCGTCGAGGACGACACCGACGCGCCGTCCAGCGCCGACGTGACGACGGGCTCGGACGACGCTGGCGACAACAACGAGACCGGCGAAGTTGTCGAAGACGCGCAGTACCTCGCCGTGGGCATCCTTCGTATGCCCGAAGGTCGGTCAGGGTACGGCACGGTCCTGAACACGCTCGGCAGCGACGCCGTCATCGATCTCAGCCAGTCCGGCGTCTTTCCCGGCCTGGGCAGCCTGGGCGCGGCCGACGACCCCGACGGCGAGTTCTTCGTGGGCGTCGCCGAGAGCCCGCTGATTCAGCGCTACGCGACCAACGACGACGGCACCGTCACCAAGACCGGCGAGCTGAGCGTCCTGCCCTTCGGCTCGATCTCCGGGGCGGGATTCATGTCGATCGTCGACGAGTCCAAGGGCTACCTGTTCAGCTACCTCTCCCAGAGCATCATCGTCTTCGACCCGTCCGAGATGGTGCTCGTCGAGGAGCTGCCCGTCGACTTCAACCTGCCCGCCGGCTACAACCCCTTCTTCAGCAACGTCGCGCTGCGCGACGGAAACCGCATCGTCATGGCGACGCTCGGCGTCCGCAGCGACGCGGTCGTGTATCCCAAGACGCGCGCGGTGATTCTCGATACCGACACCAACGAGATCACCTACGCCGAGCAAGAAGGCTGCGGCGGCCTCACCTGGGCGGTGAAGGACGCCGACGGCAACCTCCACTTCGGGCCGCTGCTGCGAATCGCCGCCTCGATTCTCACCGACACGGCCGGAGAGGACCCGACGAAGTCCTGCATCGTCAGCATGCGCGCGGGTGCGTCGGCCTTCGACGATGGCCTCACCGACCTGCTCCAGCTCGCAGGCCGACCCGTCGGCTCCCTCGTGCCCGGTCCCGGCAACCTCGCGTACGTCATGGCGATGAGCGAGGACGCGCCCGAGGTGACGCCCGAGTCCGCGCCGCTTCTGAACCTGTCCGAGAACTGGACCTACAACGCGATCGACCTGACGAACCCGGTCGAGCTGACGCCTGTCGCGGGCTTCGAGGACGTCTCGGGCTACCCGATCTCCTACAGCGTGCTCGAGGCGGGCAACGATGCTCCCACGCCGTTCCTCGTTCGCGTCAGCGGCGACTTCGCGGAGTCCACCATCTTCGACGTCTCCGACCCTGCCAACCCGGTCGAGCGCTACACGGCACCCGGCTCTGCGGTGGCCGTGTTCCGGCTGCGCTGAGCCTCACGCGTGCCGCCGGATTTCGGCGTCTGCCGCAGCGAGAATCGCGGGGTCGGGGACCAGCGCGTAGGCTTCGAGGACCGCGGCGGTGAGCTTGATCGCGTGCGCGTCGATCGTTGCGGCAGCCCGCGCAGGAAGCTGCTTCAGGTCCGGCAGAACTTCGGGCGCCGTCCAGGTTTGCCACCGGGTCGAGGCGCCGTGCGCCGCGTGCAGGGCCGTCGCGCAGTGAACGACCGCGCGCATGATCTCTGCGTGCAGGGCCGGGTCCACGTAGCGGGCGAGCACCCGCGTCGCGATGCCGGAGGTGATCACGTGCAGGTAGGCGAAGCCGGCCCGCGTCGTGGTGAGCACGAGCCGCGCAAACACCGGGACGACCGTGGCGAGCACCCCATCGAGCGTCTCTCCTCGCAGGTCGATGCCGGCGATTGCGTCGGCATACCGCGGCACGCCTTCAAGCGCGCGCACCCGGTCGAAGATGAACCCGCCCTCGCGACGCTCGGCCTCGGTCAGGCCCGGAAGCGTGCGAAGGGCCTCGGCCAGCGGCACCGCGGGTTGCGTGCCGACTTCGCCAGGCAGTGGCTGATAGGCAGCCGCCCAGTACGCCAAACCATGCGCCACTTCGCGGGCCCGGGCGGGAGAAGGATTGCGCTCCCAGCCTCGCAGCGCGTGCGCGGTTCGAAGCAGCCCGTGGGTGGCCCCCGCCATCGCGCCGGGGAGCAAGGTCGGCAGCATGCGCCGCGCCACGGCCTCCACCGACGAGGCCGCGATGTCTCGCTCCACCGCGGCGATCCATCCTGCGCTTTGCCCGTCACCCAGCGCGAGGCCCTCGGGGACCTCGGCATGCAGCGGCTCGAGTCGCCCCTCGTAGGCCTGCACGAAGCCCTCGACCTGTGCGGTCAGACCGAGCGTCTCCAGGGCCTCGACCGCCATCGGGCCGTGGTTCGCCATCCCGTCCTCGTACGTGGGGGAGGTGGCATGAAACCGCTGAAGCACTTCATCCATCTGCATGGCCCTCACGGTGTGACACCGCGAAGGTTGTCGCGCCGCCGCCGTGCCAACGCATCAACAACGCGCCAACGCGTCAGCGCTTCAGCGCCTAGAAGTGGTAATCGAACGCGTAGGGGACGCAGGCGGCTTCGGCCTGGTCGATCCGGATCCAGACCGCCATGTCGTCGTCGATGCCCGGGCAGTCCGCCCCGGTCACGTGAATTAGCGACGGGTGGCAGCACCCCGTGCGCCCGTCCGGAGACGTGGCGACCTCGGCCCCGCCTTCGCACGGGAACTCGATCTCGCCGTCCGCACACGCGGCGAACTTGCAGAAGCGAACCCCCGCATCGGCCGCAAGGGCGCGGAACGGGTCGACCGTGTTGAACAGGGCGTCGCTGCCGTCGTAGCGGAACCAGTCCACGTCTTCGGGCCCCGTGAGCACGCCGTTGACCGTGCCGCCGGCTCCGTCGTCGTCGTTGATCTCCCCCAGGTAGTGCGCCTCGGCTTCGGTCGTGATGTCGCCGAACTCGTCGTCTTGGCATCCGGCAGGCTCGGCGCACACGTCGTCGGCGCTGCACTCGAGCCCCTCCTCGCACGCACCGTCATCGCAGGCACAGCCCGCGGTACCGGGCGTGCAGCCGGTGCTGGTCCCCGGGTCGGTGTCCGACGCGTCGCCGGTGCTGCTCGAGTCGGCCCGCGTGGGATCGGTGGTCGTGTCGTCGGACGTGGTGGTGGATACGTCGGTCGTCGCGGGGTCCGTCGTGCCGCTCGTGGTGGTGATCGTCGTGCTCACGCTCGTCGAGACCGACGTGGTCGAGGTGGTCCCGTCGCCCGTCGTGGAGCTGCTCGAGCCCGAGCCGTCCGCCGCGGTGTCCCCCGCGTCGTCCTCGGCCGGGCATCCCGCCAGAGCCACACCCATCACCCCCACAAGCCACGCGAAGCGCATGTCTTCGTTCATAACAGAGGCGCCCGCCGATGTGTGCGTTTGGCGCGAAATCAGGCTGTGCTTGCGCGACGGCCCAGCTCCGCGGGAGCCTGGAGCCCGTGATCGTCTTCGAAGTGCACCTCGCCCCCGGCAGCGACGACAAGGACCTGCTTAGCGCAGAAGTCCGCCAGGAGACCATGGCGCAAGTCATGACCGCCGAGGAAGCCAAGGCCGTGGGCTTCGACGGCTTTGCGGCGGATGAAAACCTGCGCCTCGTCGCGGTCACCGAGAAGGACCAGCGCTGGGTCGAAAAGGCGCTCGAGCGTGCCCCCCAGGTGACTGGGTACCGGGCGCATCAGGTCGACACCTGACTTCATGTTTCTTCATAGTCTCCCGCGAGGTCGCGAAACAACCGCGACCCACAGTGGCTGCAGGAGACAAACACGATGTTCGGATTTTTCGTTGGTGCAGCCCTTGTTTGTGGAGCGTTCGCGTACTCGCGACGCCGTCGATACGCCCGCTACGCGTACGGAGCCCGCGGCTACGGTCGCGGCCCGGCCCCCGGCTACGGCCCGATGGAGCGCGGCGGCTGGGGCGGGGAAGCCCCCTGGAGACGCGGACCGCAGTGGCGAATGCGCACCCGCGGCGTGGAGCGCATGGCCGGGTGGCTCGCGGAGCGCCTCGAAGCCTCGCCTGAGCAGTACCGGGTGATTCGCAACGAGGTCGAGCAGTTCCACGACAAGACCGGCGACCTTCGCCGAGAGATGCGGCTGAGCCGCGACGACATCGCCAAGGCGATGCGCGGAGACTCCTTCGACGAGGAGATCATGGGTGAGAGCTTCGCCCGACAGGACGACCGCATTCGCGAGGTCCGCGAGCAGCTCGTCGGTGCGCTCGCACGCATTCACGACGTGCTCGACGAGCGGCAGCGGCAGCGGCTCGCCGAAGCGATGGACCGCATGGGCGGTGGCTGGCGCGGCATGGCGTAGAGTGGGCTCGTGTCGGTTCGGGTCCTGCTGATCGACGACGATGCGCGGCTCTTCGAGCTGTTGCACGGCTTCCTCGCCCCCAACGACGTCACGCTCGAGCACGCGCGCTCGGGCGCGGCGGGGTTGGATGCGCTCGACCGCGGCACCTACGACGCCGTGCTGCTCGACGTGATGATGCCGGCGATCGACGGGCTCGAGACGCTGCGCCGCATCCGGGCCCGCTCACCGATCCCGGTCATCATGCTCACGGCGCGGGGTGACGAAGCCGATCGCGTCGTCGGGCTGGAGATGGGCGCCGACGACTACATCGCCAAGCCCTTCAGCTCCCGCGAGCTGCTCGCCCGCGTGCGGGCCGTGCTTCGTCGCATGCACCCCGAAGTCGGGGCGGAGCGATTGAGCGAGTCGGGCGTGGAGGTCGAGATCGGAAGCCGCCGCGTACGGGTCGACGGCGACGACGTCACGCTCACCGGCCTCGAATTCGACCTGCTCGTCGCGCTGATGCGACGCAGCGGCCGCGTGGTCCCGCGGGGCAACCTGCTGACCGAGGCGGGGCGCACCGACGCCACCGTCGGCGAGCGCACCGTCGACGTTCACATCTCCAAGCTGCGCAAGAAGCTCGGCGCCGACCTCATCCGTACGGTGCGCGGCGTGGGCTACGTGTTCGCGCGAGACGACGCCTCATGAAGCGCCGTCGCAACCCGCTGCTGGGCTACTTTCGTCGACGGCTGCGGCGGCGGCTGTTCGCGTGGTTCGGGCTCGCCATCGTGGTGGCGGGCATGCTGACTGCTGGGCTGGCGTGGCTCGGCTGGCGCAAGGCGCCCCTCAACGAAGCCGCGGTCGAGCAGTTCGCGACGCACCGGTTCGAGGCCGTCTGGGACGACGACGCGCAGCGGGCCGCGCTTGCGCAAACCCTGGCCAGCGACCTGGCGGTGGGCGTGCGCACCTTCGACGCCACCGACGGCCCGCTCGAGACCTACGGCCCCGCCTGCGACCACCCCTACCGGCTCGACCTGCGGGCGCGCGGCCGGGTCGAGCTGTGTGGCGGCGACGCCTGGGACGTCGACGGCTTCTCGTGGGTCCCGCTGGTCGTCGGTGGCCTCGCGCTGTGGTTCGCCTCGGGCGTGATCGCGTTTCGCCTCACCCGCCCGCTCGCGCAGCTCGTGCGCGTGACCAAGGCCATCGGCGAGGGCGACCTCGACGCCCGCATGCGAGGGCGCGTCCGCGGCCTGGAGCTTCGCGCCATCGCGGACGCCGTCAACGACATGGCCGACCGCATCCAGGCCATGCTCTCCGCCGAGCGGGCCCTGCTCGCCTCCGTCAGCCACGAGATCCGCACGCCGCTGGGCCACCTGCGGGTGCTCCTGGACACCGCCCGAAGTCAGGACGCAGACCCTCGCCTGCTCGACGAGCTCGACAGCGAGGTCGAAGCCATCGATCAGCTCGTCGGGCAGCTGCTCGCCGAATCTCGCCTGGACGCCGACCGCATCGAGCGTCGACCGCTCAACGCCGTGGAGCTGACCGTGCGGGCCCTCGAGCGCGCCAACGTCGACCCCACCGTGCTCGAAGCCGACGGCGAGTCGGTCCCGGTGCAGGCCGACGCCACCTTGCTGCTCCAGGCGCTCGCCAACGTCCTGCGCAACGCCGACGAACACGGCGGTGGCGTCACCAACGTCAACGTCGCGCGCGACGGCGACGACGTCTGCATTCACGTCGACGACGCCGGCCCCGGCTTCGACGACCTGGAACGCGCCTTCGAATCCGGCTATCAGGGCGCCGACGGCAAGGGCGCGCTCGGCCTCGGACTCGCGCTCGTCCGACGCGTCGCCGAAGCCCACGGCGGAGCCGCCCGCGCCCACAACCTCGACCCCGGCGCCCGCGTCACCCTGCGCTTGCCGAGCGCCGGCACGACCGACCGACGGCCCTGATGAAGACGCGCGACGCCGCCCGTGACGAAGGGCGGCGCGCAGCCGACCCGTGTCCAGCAACGTCCAAGTCTCGTGACGACCGCGAGGGCGCCGGGCTACGCTTACGCTCGTGGACGGCGTCGCCCAGCTCCTCGTCGGGCCCTACCGGCTCTGGCTGCGCCCCACTCCTGTTGGCTATCTCCTGGTCTGCGAGTCCGAGGGCGAGTCGACGGACGTACTCCTGCTGCCTGGAACCGTGAGTGCTTGGACAGGCGTGGCAGAGGCCGGCTTGCTGCTGGCGCAAGATGACCGATTGATGCGATTCGCTCTGCCTTCGCTCGACGTGCTCGGTCGGCTCCAGGTGGACGACAACATCCACCGTATCGCCCTCAGCGACGACGCGACCTGGGGCGTGCTGGCCGTCGGCGCTCAGGGCAACTTCGAGACCCACGGCAACCTGCTGCATCTGGAACTCGACCCGCTGAAGACTCGGCCGCTCTTGCAAATCGACCGAGAAGTCGTGGACTGCGAGCTGTGCTCCGACGGCCGAGTTCGCTTCGTGCTCGGGGCGCGAGACATGTTGGACACTCTCCATCTCGAAGGATGGGTCACGCCGGCGAGCGCCCCCGTCCTCCCTGGAGACCTCCGCGAACTCTCCGAAGAGGAACGGACGCTGCTCGAACGACGGGGTGAGCCCGCGTGATGGTTTCCATCACCCCGCCTCCGGCGGATGCCATCCCTCGGGGTTGGGGCGTCATCACCATGAAGACGCGGAGATTGAGCCGGTGCGGTCAGGTCAGCGGCTTCGCGCTGGGCCTTGCCGTGCTGGCCGCGTGCGGCCCGGCCGTCTCCTCCTCGACCGACTCCGGCGCCGCCGACGGGACGGGAAGTACCGGTTCGGGTGCCTCGACGTCGTCCACCGTTGGCGATGACGACGAAGGCGAAAGCACCGAGCGCACCATCGCGTGCGGCGACGGCATCTTCGACCCCGGCGAGTGGTGCTACGACCGCGTCACCTTCGACCCCGCCGACGAAGGCCGCATCCAGTTCTACCGCCTCATCTCTACCGAAACCGACATCGTCCTCTGGGACGACCTCGGCATGAACGCCCTCGGCTTCGACGGTGAGCACCCGGCCCTTGGGGCGACCTTCTTCCCCATCAATGCTTATTACTTTAACAGCCTTATCCAGCCGGCAAACCTCTCGGGTCAATTCTCCATCCGCTCCGAGTTCGTCTTTCATCAAATCGTCACCTACTTCCCTGACGGCAACCCTTACGTCCATTGCAACTCCCACATCTGGATGGCACCACCGCCCATCGAGCCCGTGGACAACACCTCGCCCCACCAGATCCTCGACACCCGCTGCGAACGCGACGACCTCATTACCGCCATCGACATCGTCGACGGCGGCCGCGACGACCTCTTCACCTTCGACCGGCACTCCCGGATCGGGACCCTCTACCGCGACGACCAAACGTCCTTGGGAGAGTACGGAACCCTGTACGCCCAGGAAGCTCAGCGGCTCGACGACCCGCTCCCCTGCCCGCCCTCAACAATCCACGCGGGTGACGTCAACGCCGACGGCTACGAGGACGCAATCGTCGCGATGCCCTCCTGCGACGCGGACCCCATCCCCGCCCTCTACCTCTTCCGCGGCACCGAGAACGACGACCTCGACGCCCCCGGCCTTCGCCTCGACCTCGACGCCGACCTCACCTCCGACATCATGAGCCTCGACCTCGCCGACTTCGACGCCGACGGCTTCGACGACGTCGTCCTCGCCGAGTCCGGCACCCTGCTCTTCACCTTCGGCAACCCCGACGGTCTCCTGCCCGCCGCTCCCCTCTCCACCCGTCCGGTCCAGGCCACCATCGACGGTCCCATCGACCGCCCCGACAGCGACCAGAACGTCGTCGCCCTCGACCACGGGCTCTTCACCCCCGACGACCGCCGAAGCGTCGTCGTCAGCACCGACGACGGCCTTCAGGTCGTCGCCTCCGACGGTACGCAGTTCGGGCTTTTTCCCGAGCGAGCAGGGACCCTCGGCGTCCAAGACCTCAACAACGACGGCGTCAGCGACCTCGCCCTCATCGCCGGCAACCGCCTCGTCGTCTACGTCTCGAATCCCTGAGCTCAGACGTGGAGCGTGGCCTCGCCGTCTTCGTCGACAGTGAGCGTTCCGCGGGCGCGGACGACCGCCACGCTCTCGAAGACGTCCCACTGCTCGACGTCGGCCGTGAGCCCGACTGAAGCCAGATAGGCCTGAAGCACGGGCGTCGAGGTGTCGTCGACGATGATCGGCTGCCTCCCGGTGCTGAGGCGGACCGCGTCGACGTCTGCGCGCACGCGCCCTACCTTGAGCGCCGCGTTGTGCGTCTGAACGTGGACCCACGCGCCCTCGTCCTTCGACCCGCGCCGCCGCACGGCGACCTCATACGCCGCACATGCACGGTGCGTGAGCGGAGCCTTCAGCGGGTCGTTGGCGAGGATGAGGCCCGAAGCACCGGCCACCGCGCCCGAGCCGGGCAGCGCGCGCATCCACGGCGTGGGGTTGGGCAAGGCCAGGGTCTCGTCCGCGAAGGCGGCCTGCACGTTGCGCACGAGCACCGCCACGGCCGGCACGCCGAAGAGCACCAGCACCATCAGCGCGAGCACGGGCGCGACCTGGTACCCCTTGCCGCCCGCCGTCGCGAGAAAGTAGAGGAAGGTTGCGCCGACGCCGATCGAGGCCGCCACCATCGCGATCGCCTGCGCCTTGGCGGCAGCATTCGCTCGCGTGGACCGCTGAAGGTCCTCCGCGCTCGGGACCGCAATCGCCTGCGAGAACAGGTCGCCGTTCGCCGGCAGCAGCGGCCAGGCACCGCAGTGACCGCAGCCCATCTCCTCGCGGGGACGCTGCACCGACCCGCACGACGTGCACACGAGGACGCCCGTGTGTGGGTCGGCCTCGGGCTCGCCGAGCTTGGCCAGCGCACGTCGAGCCGCCCGGCGTGCGTCCGTCTTCGCACGCATCCGCTCTTGCCAGCGTCGCGCCTTGGCGGCTTCTCGTACGGCTTCATTGACGGCTCCTGCACCTCCAGCTCCACTCATCGGAAGGGCAGTCCCCGCCCCCGTCGCTCGCAATTGCGACGATCGACCCGACCGAGCGCGCAGGATTTTCGCCGCGGCATGTGGGGCCGTGTCGGCGTGCTCGTGAACGCGCAAAGCCCCGGTTCAGCGTGGAACCGAGGGCTTGGCGGCGCGGCTGCGCGGCGTTCAGGCGCTGGCGGTGGCTTCGGCTTTCGCCTTGGCCTTCTTGCCGTGGCACTTCTTGTAGCGCTTGCCCGAGCCACAGGGGCACGGGTCGTTGGGGCCAACCTTGGGGATGACCTTCTCCGCGCTGGCAGCCTTCGCCGCCTTCTCGACCTGCTCCGACGGCGTCGCCTTGGCCATGGCCGCGCTCGCCGAGTTGAGCTGCTCCATCGCGCGGCGGGCCGCGGCCTGAAGCTTGTCGAGCTCACCCTTGCTGGCGGCGGCGCGACGCTTGCTGCTGCTGCCCGCGGCACCCGAGCGACGGTTGTTCGCGCGGGTCAGCGCCGTCTCGTACTCAGCACCCTCTTCGGCTTCGCGCTTCTGCTCATCGGTGAGCTGCAGCAGGATGACCTTGTCGAGACACGTCTGCTCGATGCCTTCCCACATGTCGCGGAACAGGTTGTAGCCGCGAATCTTGTACTCGTTCTTCGGGTCACGCGTGGCGTAGCCGACGAGCCCGATGCCGGTGCGCAGGTGCTCGATGTTCTTGAGGTGTGCGATCCACTGCGAGTCGATCTCCTTCAGCCAGATATGGCGGATGTGATAGAGGTAGACCGTCAGGCGGTAGTCCTGCTCACGCTGGCGCAGGAGCGACTCCGTCGCGTTCCAGCACATGTCGACCAGCTCGTCCTGGTTCTCGGGGACGCTGCTCAGGTCGACCTTGGCGTGGAAGCGCTCGAGCATGACCTTTTCGAGCTCTTCCACCTCCCAGTCGTCGGGGTGGACGTCTTCGGGGCAGAGTCCGTCGACGGCCTTTTCGACCAGCGAGAACGCGAGGTCATGCAGGCGCTCGCGCTGCTGGATGAGCGCCGCGGCGGTCTCGCGCACGGCGATGTCGCACAACTTCTTGTAGTCCTTGCGCCCCTCGGTGAGGTCCACCATCGCGCCGTAGTGCCGGTACAGCACCCGCATGAGGTTCTCGGCCTCGACGCCGTCCTTGGGGAACGGCTTGTCGCCGCCGCTGGACTCCGCGCCGCCTTCGATCAGCTCGGCGATGTGCTCGTCGACCAGGCCCACGACCTTTTCGCGGATGTCCTTCGACAGCGAGTCGATGGTGTGCGGCCCCGAGGTCTCTGGCGGCGGCGGCAGCTTGCCTTGCTGCTCTTCGCGCGCCTTGTCGTCGAGGATCTCCGGGCGGTAGCGGCCTTCGAGGATCTGCTTGCGCAGGGCGTAGATCGCCTTGCGCTGCTCGTTCATGACGTTGTCGTACTCGAAGATGTTCTTCCGCGTGTCGAAGTGCATCGCTTCGACTTTTTCCTGCGCGTTCTCGATGGCGCGGTTCACCAGCGGCGCTTCGATGGGCACGTCTTCCTCCATGCCCAGCCGCTCCATCAGGCCGGTGATCTTGTCCGCACCGAAGATGCGCATCAGGTCATCTTCGAGGCACAGGTAGAACTGCGACGAGCCCGGGTCGCCCTGACGACCCGCGCGACCGCGGAGCTGGTTGTCGATCCGGCGGCTCTCGTGCCGCTCGGTGCCCAGGATGTGCAGGCCGCCGAGGTCGAGGACCTCTTGCTTCTCCTTGTCGCACTGCTTCTTGAGGCCTTCGAAGAGCTTCTCGAACTCCTCGGGCTTCTCATCGGGGTCGAAGTGCTCCCGCGCCATCATGTCCGGGTTGCCACCGAGGATGATGTCGGTACCGCGGCCGGCCATGTTCGTGGCCACGGTCACCGCGTACTTGCGACCGGCCTGCGCCACGACGCCCGCCTCGCGCTCGTGCTGCTTGGCGTTGAGCACGTTGTGGGGGATGCCCGCTCGGTCGAGCAGCTGGTGGATGACGTTCGACTTCTCGACGCTGGTCGTGCCGACCAGCACCGGCTGGCCTTCGGCGTGGCGCTCTTTGATCTCGGCGACGATCGCCTGGAACTTGCCGCGCTCGTTCTTGTAGACGAAGTCGTCCCGGTCATCGCGAACGATGGTCCGGTTGGGCGGCACCACGAACACGTCGAGCTCGTAGATCTTGTGGAACTCCTCCGCCTCGGTGTCGGCGGTACCGGTCATGCCCGAGAGCTTCCGGTACATGCGGAAGTAGTTCTGGTACGTGATGGTCGCGAGCGTCTGGCTCTCGGGCTGAATCGGCACGCCCTCTTTGGCCTCGATCGCCTGGTGCAGACCGTCGCTCCAGCGGCGTCCTTCCATCTTGCGGCCCGTGAACTCGTCGACGATGACGACTTCGCCACCTTCGACCAGGTACTTCACGTCCTTCTTGTAGACGGTGTGCGCCCGCAGGCCCTGGTTGACGTGGTGCAGCAGCTCGTTGTTCTCGGGTGCGAACAGGTTGCTGCAGCCCAGCTCGCGCTCGATGCGGTCCACGCCCGCGTCGGTGAGCTGCACGCTGCTGTGCTTCTCGTCGAGCACGTAGTCGAGGTCGCGCCGTAGCGAGGGCATGACCTTGTCGACCACGTGATACAGCTCGGCGGGCTTGTCGGCCTCGCCGCTGATGATCAGCGGGGTCCGAGCCTCGTCGATGAGGATGGAGTCGACCTCGTCGACGATCGCGAAGTTCAGCTCGCGCTGGACGTACTTCTCGATCGTCTCCTTCATGTTGTCGCGGAGGTAGTCGAAGCCGAACTCGTTGTTCGTGCCGTACGTGATGTCGCAGCGGTACGACTTCTGACGCTCCACGTGATAGAGGCCGTGCACGATGGTGCCGGTCGACAGGCCGAGGAAGCCGTACAGCTGGCCCATCCACTCGGCGTCGCGCGAGGCGAGGTAGTCGTTCACCGTGATGAGGTGCGCGCCCTTGCCGCTCAGCGCGTTGAGCACGAGCGCCGAGGTCGCGGTGAGCGTCTTGCCCTCCCCGGTGCGCATCTCGAGCACCTTGCCCTGGTGCATCGCGATGCCGCCGATCATCTGCACGTCGTAGTGACGCATCTGCATGACGCGCCAGGCGGCCTCTCGCACCGTTGCGTACACGTCGAACAGCAGGTCATCGAGTGACGCGCCGTTGTCGATCTTCTGCCGCGCGTCGGTGATGCGCGCCTTTAGCTGGTCGTCGGACAGCTCCTTGAGCGCGCTCTCCCGCTCGTTGATGGCGTTGAGCATCGGCTGCAGCTTCTTTTGCTGGCGCGAGTGCTTGGTGCCGAAAACTTTCTTGATCAGTCCGCCGAACATGCGTACGTGGCTTTCCCGGGCGTTGATACCCGCGTGGCCTCCGAATTGCGAAGGCCGCTCTCGCAGCGCCGAGGCCCCGCGAAGAATGTGGGCAAGGCTACGTTTCGCCTGCCCGCCTGTAAACGCGGGAGGGCGGTCACAGCGTATCGCCCAAGGCGCGTCGGTCTGACGCCCCAGACGGCCAATTCGGCCCCCGCCGACCAGACGATCAGGGTGCCGATCCTGGTAGAGTTTGGGCGCCCATGCCCCAGTACCGCGTCGCCCTGCGCCACACCACGCTCGTCGAATCCGCCACCCTCGAGCCTCGCGCCGACGACCGGTACTTCATCTCGACCGCGGCTCCGCCGCCCACGCACTCGATCCTCACGCTGCACGATGCGGACGAGACCCGGTACTTCCTAGTCGACCAGGTCATCGAGGTGAAGAACGACGACAGCGAACCGGGCATCGTCGGCAAGCTCACCGACGCGCAGGCCCACGAGGAAGCGTCGCAGCTTGGAACCGAGCACCTCGAAGACGGCGAAATGGTCGGCGGAGACGACGTCGCGCCGCAAATGGCCATGCCCGCGCCCGTGGTCGATCCGGACCCGTCCGAAGACGTGGACGAAAGCGAGCGGGCACGGCTCGAGGCCGCCGAGCGCGAGGGCGCCGCGGACGAAGCGGCCGCCGCCGGAGACGACGCGCCGGCCGAATCCGCAGAAGCATCGTCCGATGCGGGTGCGGAGACCGCGAAGGCGGACGAGGGCGGCAACGAGGGCCAGTCGAACAACAGCGGCAACCGCCGTGGTCGCCGTCGTCGCGGCCGCAAGCGTCGCTAGCGGCGATCGGGCCGCGCCGCTGCAGCGCGCCCGACCGACGTGTAGGCATCCGTGACGCGGGATGCGGCGCAACGCAACTTGCCATGCGACCGGTCGGACGCACCGCCGGGGCGTGGGAACCAACGTTTGCTACCTCACGTGGGTCCACATGGAGGATGACTCGCGCGACCCGGCACGAACGGATCGTCGGACGCGCAAGAGGAACGACCCCCGAGCTTGCAGCCCACGTCCAGCGCCCCACGATTCGCCCTCACCCTCACGACGATTGCCGCGCTTCTTGCCGCGCCCACGCACACAAGCGCAGCGCCAGGCTTGGCGCTCACGCCCCGCACCGTCGCGCCGCCATCGGATGTGATGGCAACCCCCACGCCCGTCGCCGACCTTCACGACGACGCGCTCGACGACTTCGAAGAGCTCGATGACGTCGAGATTCTCGAGGACGAGGACGACGCCACGCTGGACGACGAGGAGCGGCTGCCGTTCGACACCGTCGACCTCGACGAGCTCGAGGCCCAGGCCCGCGCCCACCGCGACGACCGACCCACCGTCGAGCGCGCGCCCTTCATGAGCCCCGAGGGCGTGGGGGACCCCTTCCCCGACCGCGGGCCACGGACACGCCCCCGGGAAGTGCTCATTCCCGGCGCGGTCGCCCTCGGCCTCGCAGGTGCGGGCGTCGTGATGGCTCGACTCGCGCTGCTGCCCGACTGCAACAACCGCGAAGACGTCTCGACCTGCGCGGTGCCGGACGAAGGAGACATCGGCGCGCGGGGCGGTCGCCTCTTCGGTGCGGTCGGGTTCGGCGTCGGAGGGGCCGTGTTCGGCGTCGTCGCCGGCCGCGAGTTCAGCACGTGGCTCGCTCAGCGCAACGACCTCTCCCTCCAACGCAAGCGACGCATCGCGATCGGGACCGGCACGACAGCGGTGATTCTCGGCACCGCGGGCATGGCGGTCGGCGCAAGCCTCTTCGGCGTGGGTGCCCGTCGCAGCATCGAGATGGGTCGCGAGTTCGACACGCTGTCGACGTCCCTCAGTGACGAAGAAATGGTTCAGGTCGACCTGGCGCTCAACGAAGTTCGAACCGCGCGGACCGGACTCATGCTGCTCGTGGCCGCGCCGACGTTCTTCACCACCGGCGTATCGATCCTGCGGCATCGCCCCCGCGCCCCGCAGCTGAGCCTGAGCCCGCAGCTGAGCACGACCTACGTCGGCCTGACCGCGAAAGTTCAGTTCTAAGAGCCTGTGCGGCTCGGAAGGTGTTGCGAGAAACGAACACCTGTCGCAAGCACGCCACGCTCGAGATCCTAAAACCTGCCTCCGACGCCGTGCGGCGGCGTTTTCATCGGCCCATGATTTG
>JBCCQM010000030.1:0-53528 GCA_039024335.1 Myxococcota bacterium | reverse complement strand
GCCGCTGCCCCATCTGAGGCGACGGCGTTCTAGCAGCCTGTGGTGCAACCCATCACGACGCCTCGCTCGTCTTCTTCGCTCCTGGCGGTGTCGCCAAAACTTCCAGCACGCCCAGTACAGCTGCGCTTTGGCTCCTACCCAGGAGCGAAGAATCCGTCGCGATCCGCCGCGCCGGGTTACACCACAGCCTGCTCGCAGCCTCAGCTGTTGAACAGGATGTAGCCGACCGCGACGCCACCACCGATGGCGACGATGAGCAGGCCGACGAGCAGCGCAATGAAGCCGCTGCTTGGGCCTTTCGCCGGCACTTGCGGGCGGGGCCCGGTCGCCGGTCGAGCTTGCTGACGCGCGAGCTCGACCTCTCGGAGCGCTTCGGGCACGTCGATTGCCGGCTGCGTGAACGCAAGCCGCACGCGAGCCTTGCCCCGCTTGGGCGCCCGCACTTCGAGGTCTTCGTCGGACGAGGTCTCGAAGCCGCCCGCGGACCCGTCGGCGAGCTCGGACTGAACGTCGGCGACGACCATCGTCCGACGCGGGTTCCGAGACTTGTCACCGCCCCGACCCTCAGCGCTCTCCAAAAGCGAGGCCCGGAACGAAGCCATGGTCTTGAATCGCGCGTCGATGCGGGGATTGAGCGCCTTATCGAAGGCGAACATCAAGCCCGGCGGAAGCGCTCGCTCCCGCGACGCTGCATCCGCGCCACCGCAGATCAGCGTGGCGAGCACCGCTGCGATCCCATAGACATCGGTCCACGGTCCGAGCAGCGTGGGGTCTCCGGCCGAGACCTCCGGCGCAGCGAAGCCGGCCACAGGCATCCGCAGCGGTGGTGCGCCCCCCTGCTGCCCCATGCGCCACGCGCCTTCGACCAGCCCGTCGATCTTGATGGTCGAGCGCGGGCCCAACGCGCCCAGCACCCAGAATGCGTGCGGGTCGAGGTGGGCATGCACGACCCCTTCGCGATGCGCGGAGATCAAGGCATCGAGCACGGGCTCGAACCAGTCGAGCACCATGTCGGCGTCGAACTGCGCGCGGCCGGCGTTGGCCAGCGCTTCGGCGAGGGTGGGCCCATCGACCCATTCATAGGCGACGTAGGCCGCGGGCCCTCGCGCCGTCTCCTGCAGGCCGCCATCACGCGGCGCGGCGATCGAGGGCCACTGGCTGCTCAGCTTCGCCACGATGGCGCTCGCCCGCGTGAAGGCGCGACGCTGCTGCTCGGCCCGCTGCGGGTCCCCGCCGCCCGAAGGCGCGAGCAGCTCCAGGCGAACCGGCTCTGCCCACGCTTGATGCTGCGCTCGATAGACCGCACGCGCTCCGTAGGCGCCCAAGAACTCGGCGACGTCGTAGCGCGCACCTACGGTGTGGCCGACGACTGCAAGCGGATCGACGCTCATCGCGACGACGTCCTTCAGAGCGCGCCAGCGTTGCCGCCCTCGGGCAGCGTTCGCAGCGACTGCGCGAGCTGAGCCTCGAGAAGCCCGGAGAGCTTCGCCCGCTCGCCCTCGAGCCGGTCGGTATTGTCACCGTCGGACTCGGCGACCGCGTCATACTCCCAACGCATGCGCTCGATCTTCACCGCGCTCGGCGGCAGGTACGAAAGCAGCGGCCACACGTAGCGCTCCAGAGCATGGTCGGCGTTGTCGGCGAGCCGCCAGCGGTTGCCGAGCAGGAAGCGGTCCGAGCCTTCGATGGCAGCCGAGAGGCCAATCCCGAGCAGCTCGATCACCTTGCCGCGGGACTCGAGCAGCCGCGGCATCACGCCGAACGCTCCGAGGCGCTCGAGCCTGTCCTTGGCGGGGTAGCGCTCGTCACCGCGCCGGAACGCGAGCCACGACATGAACTCGTGGCTGTGACGCCAGACCAACCGCTGTGCCTCGACCTCCGCGACCATCTTCGAGAGTCGAGAGCCGTGACGCTCGCTCATCTCGGCGCTGATCTCGGTCATCTGCTCCCGCAGCTCCCGGTCGAATCGGGACAGCGACGCGCCCGAGTTGTGCTCATCAAGCACGCTCAGCGCGACGGCCACCGCCAATCCGGTGTGGCCGGCGAGCTGCGTGGTGACCTGCACCAGCTGCTCGTACAGACCCGGCATCACGAGCGCTGAGCGCTGCTCGTCCATCCGTGCGACCTGCTCCAGCGCCTCCCGCTTGATCACGGTCAGCGACTGCCGAAGCTCATGCACCTCGGTATCGAGGTCTGGCGTACGGACATGAGCGAGAAACCTCTCCCGCGCTTGCGACATGCGGCTCCGAGATTATTGCGGTTTGGGGTGACTTGTCATCGCTGAACACCTGCGCGAAGCTCGCGTTCGGGTTCTGCGGCGTTGGGGACAGACCCTTTGTGGCGGACATGCGTTGGGGACCCGTCGGAGCCGTCGATGCGTCGCGTAGGTTGGAGAATCGCCCCCCTGGTCGTCCCCCTGATCGCCGGAGCAGTGCTCGGCGGGCCTGGATGTGGGCAAGAATCGGAGGCCCAGGCCCCGACGGACGCAGCCGCGGCCGAGGACCCCACCAGCGGCGGGACCGGTGCCAGCGTCGTGTCGATCTCCGGGCCCGGCGGGATCACCTCGCCCACGCTCGCGGCGGGGACGTTCATCGGCGCGGGCGGTCACGTGGAGCCGGGCCAAGAGCTCGCCACGCCCAAGGGCACGCTCGCGCAGCTGCAGCTCGACGGTGGCGGCACCTTCGCGATGAACGAAGACACGCGGCTGGCCCTGCCTGGCGGCGACCACCCCGACGCGATCGCGCTGCAGCGGGGGGAGCTGGTGGTCCGCGCCGGCAAGCCAGGCGACCGAGCGGTCCACGTCGTGGGTGGCGGGGACGACCTCGCGGTCGAGTCGGGCGAGGTTCAGGTGGAAGCCAAAGGCGACGCCCGCCGATACGCGGTGGTCCACGGGCGCGCCCGCCTGACCACGGGCGATCAGACGGTCGCCCTGGGCGCGGGCGAGTCGCTGCAGACGCCTCTTCCGCCCGAGAAGAAACAACCCGAACCGACGCTGAGCCTGCGCCCGATCGAAGACACCGGCTGGGTCCGTACGTTCGATGCTGCGGCCGCGATGGCCGACGCCGTCCCGCGGGGCGTCGGAAGCCTCACCGCCCGCCGCGCGGGCACGCAAAAGGAACGCCAGGCCCTTCGACTCACCGACCACACCGTCACGGTGAACATCTCCGGCCGGGTCGCCCACACCGAGATCGAGCAGGCGTTCTTCAACGACCGAGGCCAAGTCCTCGAGGGCATCTACCGCTTCCCCATCCCCGAAGACGGCTCCGTGTCCGGGCTTTCGCTGCTCGTCGGCAACACCTGGATGGATGGGGAGATCCTCGAAAAGCAGCGCGCCCGGGCGATCTTCCAGCAGATCGTCGATGCGACCGTGCCTCGCGATCCCGCCCTGCTCGAGTGGGAACGCGGCAACGTGTTCAAGCTGCGCATCTTCCCCATCCCCGGCAACGGCGAGCGCAAGGTGAAGCTGTCGTACACGCAGGTCTTGCCCGTCGTGGGCGGCAAGCTGCGCTACCGATACCCGATGGGCGGCACGGGGGCGGCCGGCACCCCCATCGATCGCTTCGCGTTCACCGTCCGCATCGACGGCGAAGAGGTCGCAACCGAACAGCGCGAGAACATCACCACGCCCATGCTTGCGCTCGAACGGCGCGACGCAGGCGAAGTCATCGAGCTGCACACCGAACGCGAGGCGTTCTTGCCCACCTTCGACCTCGGCGTCGACGTGCCGGTGCCCCCGGCGGAGCAGCAGGTCCACGCCCGCAGCTTCCTCGACAAGGATGGCCAGGCGTACTTCATGGTCGCGATGCAGCCTCAGTTCGAGATGGGCATCGACGAGCGCCCCGTGGACTACGCGTTCGTGCTCGATCGCAGCCACAGCACCTCCCCCGAGCTGTGGACGACCGCCCGCGGAGTCGTCGACGCCATGACCGAGCTGATGGACGCCGACGACCGGTTCACCGTGCTCGCGTGCGACAGCGCGTGCGATCAACACACCGACGGCATGCAGGCGCCAACCTCCGACGCCGTGGACCGGGCGCAGCGCTTCCTCGACGCACAGGACCTGGCCGGCGCGAGCGACCTGGCCGGCTCACTCCAGCAGGCTTCCGACGCCCTCGACGGCGGCCGCGATGCGCAGCGCGTCGTCGTGTACCTCGGCGACGGCGTCCCGACCTCCGGAGAGATGGCGCCCGACGGCATCACCGATCTTCTCGCCGCGCCCCTGTCCGACACGCGGGTCCTCGCCGTCGCCCTCGGCGCGCGCAGTGACATCACCGCGCTGCAAGCCGTGGTCGACGTCACCGGTGGAGACCTCGTGCAGGCCGACGCCCGCGACGACCTCCGCGCCCTGGTCCGCGAGCTTCGTCTGCGCGCCGAGGTCCCCGCACTTCGCGACGCCCAGCTCGACCTGCCCGCGGGCATGGTCATGGCTCGCATGCAGAACGTCTCCGCGGTCCGTCCCGGCGACACCGTCCTGGTCACGGGCAAGCTTCATCACCGCGTCTCGGGCGACATCGTGTTGCGCGGCCGCGGACCGGGTGGCGCCGTCTCGGCCTCGTTCCCGATCGACCTTTCGGCGGGTCCGAGCAGCTCGAGTCCCGTCGACGCTCACCTTCCCCGGACGTGGGCGAAGATGCAGATCCAGCATCTGACCAAGACGAAGGGCTTCAGAGCGCGCGACGAGATCGTCGCCCTTTCGAAGGACTACACGGTCCTCTCGCGCCACACCGCGATGCTCGTCCTCGAGAACGACGCAATGTTCCGCGAGTTCAACGTCGTCCGCAAAGCCAAGGAGACCTCGGCCTGGGACGGCGGCTTCAAGGCCGCGGGGAACACGCCCGAGGTATCCGAGAAAGCGCTCGAAGAGACCGCAAGGAGCAGCCTGAGCGGCAAGAAGGATGCGAAGCCGCAGGCCGAGGCGAGCGACGCGCCGAGCGGCTCTGCCGGTCTCGACAAGAAGGAAGACTTCGCCAAGGGTCGCCTTCATCAAGAGGCCCGGGAGGAGCAGCGCAACCAGCAGGAGGGGGGCGAGGTCATCGGCGGCGTCATTTCGCCATCGACCACCGTGCCCAGCGAAGCCGAACCCGAACCCGAGCTCGAGCCGGACCCCAGCGCCGCCGCCGAGCGCGAGCGCAACCTCGACGAGGCGCCGCCGACCGACGTCCTCGAGGATGAAGACGCCGAAGACGACGCGTTCGGCGACGTAGGGACCCGCGGGACCGGTCGCGGTGGCGGCGGCAAAGCGCCGCGCACCGAGCCACCCGCCGCGCCCAAGAAGAGCGAGAAAAAGAAGCGGGCCTCGTCGAAGCGCCCCGCGCCCTCACAGAAACCGGTGCCGATCGACGGCAACGACGACGGCTGGGGTAATGCTGCGAGCGGTTCGAGCAGCTCGCAGCCGTGGAGCCGCGACCAGCGCTCGCCCGATCGCAGGCGCAAGAGCCGGTGGAGCCCGCCTCCCCCGCAGCTTCGGATTCGTACGTTCCCTGCCCCGCGCAACACCGGGCGCATCGAGCGACTCGCGGCCGCCGTCGAGCAAGACCCGACCAACCGCGCGGCCCACAGCAAGCTGGTGCGTACCGCGATCGCCAACGGCGACGGTCGAATGCTTGCCTTCGCGCAAGCGTGGGCGAACGTCGATCCGGACCACGCCGGCGCGCTCGAGGCCTTGGCCGACGCGCTTGCCCACCAAGGTGATCCGATCGCGCTGCGGGCCTACGAGAGCGTCGTCGAGGTCAAGCCGTTCTCGGCCCGCGAGCATCGCTCGCTCGCCCGCGCGTTCGAGAACAAGGGCGACCTCGCCCGCGCCTGTTCGCACCGCCGCGCCCTCGTCAGCATCGACCCCGACGTGGTCGAACATCAGGCCGGCTTGATCGCTTGCCTCCAGCGCGCCGGGCGACAGGACGACGCGCGCGACGTCGAGGCGCTCTTCCTCGGCGGCCCCACCGAGCGAGCCGTGACCCGGAGCAAACGCGTCGCCGCGCTGAACCGGGCCGTGTCGTCGCACATGCTCTCGGTGAGCAAACGCGGGCAACTCCGCGCCACGCTCACGTGGTCGGGGCCGGACGATCTCGACATCGCCGTGATCGACCGGTCCGGGCGCCGGCTGTCGACGCTGCACGATCGAGGCAAGCTCAAAGCGGTCGAAGGCCGGGGCCGCGAAGAGCTGTCCATGTCGAAGGTTCGACGCTCGGTCTTCGTCGAGGTCAGCCGCGCCGCGGGTGACGGCGGTGCAACAGCGGCACCCGTCAGCGCCACGCTGGAGCTGGTGACGCCCAACGGCCGCAAGCGGATCCCGGTGACCATCAGCGCCGGCTCGACCCGCGCCGCAAAGGTCTTTTGGTCTCGATGACCAAGACTTGACGTTGCTCACTTCGCCCCCGCCGTATGCGGGGCGGGGTGACCCAAGCGCGGCCACCGCGACGGACGACCGTCTCAGACTGAGTCAGGGCACGTGTGTGCAACCGCGACGCTATGGAAACGGCCACCGGGGCCGTGATATCCACCGGTCTCCTCCGAAAGAGGACGGACACCAAACATGAGCGCGAGCATCGAGCTGCCGACGCAACCGGCGATTCCCTTCGACGTCGAAATCCTGGCCAACCCCGAGCAGTCTCAGCTGCGCGAACTGGCCCTCGAGCACACCCCGTTCTGCACGAAGACGGCGCTTGGGAACATCAACAAGGTCGCCCGCAACAAAGCGCGGATGGCCAAGTTCACGTACATCATCGACCGCAGCGGTGATGCCAGCCAGTTCTCGCACAACACGATCGAGCCCTCGCAGGCTGAAGCGCTCATCGCCAAGCAGGCCGAGTACGTCAAAGAGAAGGGCAAGCTGATCTGCATCGAGGGCTACGTCGGCGTCGGCCGCAACGCGATCCCCGTGCAGTGGCTCTACACGATCGAAGCCGCGAACATCGCGGGCATGCAGCAGGTGCTCTCGTTCCCGCGCTCCGCGGTCGAGACGCCCGAGCAGCTGGCCCAGCCGTTCAAGCCGGCGTTCCGCCTCGTCTACACGCCGGACCATCGCCCCGACATGCCCGGTGGTCAGGCGATCGTCGCCGACCTCGACAACTACGTCACGTACATCATGGGCCCCGACTACTTCGGCGAGTCGAAGAAGGGCGCCCTGCGGATGTCGGCCGCGCTCATCTACCGCAACGGCGGGCTCCTGATGCACTCGGGCGCCAAGGCCGTGCACACCAAGGGCGGCGACTCGCTCACGATGTCGATCCTGGGCCTCTCGGGCACCGGCAAGACCACCACCACGTTCTCCAAGCAGGGTGAGAGCGTTGAGCCGATCCAAGACGACATGATCGCCATCTGGAACGGCGGCGAGATCTCGATCACCGAGAACGGCTGCTTCGCCAAGACCGAAGGCCTCAAAGAAGAGAACGAGCCCGTCATCTACCGCGGCACCGTTCACGAGACCGCGTGGCTCGAGAACGTCTACGTCGACGGCGAAGGCCAGCCCGACTTCTTCAAGGGCGAGCTCTCGGCCGACGACGTCAAGCGCCTGCGCGAGGTCCTCATCGGCACCGGCGCCCCGGCGGACAACGTCGACAAGTTCATCTCCGGTGAAGTCAAAGCCGCCGACGTCGTCGACAACGGCATCCCCAAGGACGGCTGGGACTTCGTGATGTGGAGCCAGAACGGCCGCAGCATCATCCCGATGAGCGCCATCGAGAACGCGGCCGACCTGCACAACGTGCCCACGATGCGCTCGCTGGGCATCCTCAACCGCGACGAGGGCTCCGACGCCGCGACGCCGGGCATCGTCCGCTTCACCGACCCCAACCAAGCGGCCGCCTACTTCATGCTCGGCGAGACCAGCAAGACTTCGGCAGCCGGTAAGGACCGCGGCCGCACGCGGTCGCCGTTCACCCAGCCGTTCTTCCCGCTGGCGCACAGCCTGCAGGCCAAGCGCTTCTCGGAGCTGGCCGGCTCGTTCGGTGAGACCACCATGTGGCTGATGAACACCGGCTACATCGGCGGCAGCAACAAAGAGGTCGCCGCGGGTGACGCTCACAAGGTCAAGATCCGCCACAGCAGCGCCATGCTCGAGGCGCTGATCGCCGGCAACATCAAGTGGACCAAGGACCCGGACTTCGGCTACGAGGTCGTCGACGTCGAGGCGCCCGAGAACAAGGACCTTGTCGAGAAGGTGCCCGTCGAGATCCTGCAGCCCCGCCGCTACTTCGAAGCGAAGGGCCGCATGGACGAGTACAACGGCTGGGTCTCGCAGATGAAGTCCGAGCGCCAGGCGTTCCTGCGCAAGCACGACGTCGAAGACTCGATCGTCGGTGCCGTCGCGCTCGGCTGATTCGAGTTCAGGCTCCGCTCGATGCGCCGCCGCTGCGCCTCGGAGCACGGCGGCGTTTTCGATTGGGTGCTACAACGGCCGACGTGTCCGAAACGCCCGCAATCGCGGACTTCGCCGCCCGCCGCCGCACGTTCGCCATCGTCTCTCACCCGGATGCTGGCAAGACGACCCTGACCGAGAAGCTGCTCTTCTTCGGAGGCGCGATCCAGGTCGCTGGGGCCGTCCGAGCACGCCGCTCCTCTCGTCACGCGGTCTCGGACTGGATGGCGATGGAGCAGGAGCGCGGCATCTCGGTGACCACGTCGGTGATGTCGTTTCGGTACCCGATCCCCGGGTCCGCGCCCGACGACCCGCACGCCGAGGTCAACCTGCTCGACACGCCCGGTCACGCCGACTTCGGTGAAGACACCTACCGGGTTCTCACCGCCGTCGACGCGGCGCTGATGGTCATCGACGGCGCCAAGGGTGTGGAGTCGCGGACCGAGAAGCTCATCGAGATCTGCCGGCTTCGCGACACGCCAGTGGTCACGTTCGTGAACAAGTTCGATCGCGAGTGTCTCGAGCCGCTCGAGCTGCTCGACGACGTCGAGAAGAAGCTGGGCATCACGTGCGTTCCGTTCACGTGGCCCATCGGCATGGGCAAGCGCTTTCGCGGCGTCTACGACCTGGTGAACCACAAGCTGCACCTGTTCCGCTTCAAAGACACCAAGGCCACCAGCGACGAAGACGAACCCGAAGACGAGATGCCCGCCGAGGGCATCCAAGTCTCGGGACCCGACGACCCCAAGCTCGACGAGCTTCTCGGCGACCAGGCCGACGACCTGCGTATGGATCTGGAACTGCTCGAAGGTGCCGCCGAGGGCTTCGACCACGACGCGTTCCTGCGCGGTAAGCAGAGCCCACTGCTGTTCGGCTCGGCCATGAACAACTTCGGCGTGCGCGAGCTGCTCGAAACGTTCCTGGCCAAGGCACCGCCGCCGCAGCCCCGCACGGCCGTCACCGGTGACGCCGTGAAGACTCCGCCGCCCCCCGGCGAAGCGCCGCCTACCCGTGAGGTCGGCATCAACGAGGCGAAGTTCAGCGGCTTCGTGTTCAAGATCCAGGCGAACATGGATCCCAAGCACCGCGACCGCATGGCGTTCTTGCGGATCTGCTCGGGCCGCTTCAACCGCGGCATGAAGGCCCACCACTGCCGCCTCGGCCGCGACATCAACATGGGCAACGCGACCATGTTCTTCGCCAAGTCGCGCGAGATCGTCGAAGAGGCCTACGCGGGCGACATCATCGGCATCCCCAACCACGGCACGTTGAAGATCGGCGACACGCTCACGCAGGGTGAGCTGCTTCGCTTCACGGGCATCCCCTCGTTTGCGCCCGAGATCTTCCGCCGCGTCGTGCTCAAGAGCCCACTCAAAGCCAAGGCCCTCGCCAAGGGCCTGGTGCAGCTTTCCGAAGAGGGCGCCATTCAGGTCTTCAAGATGAAGCTCGGCGGTGAGTTCGTGGTGGGCGTCGTCGGCCAGCTTCAGCTGGAGGTGATGAAGCACCGGCTGCTGCACGAGTACTCGGTCGAGGCCGAGTACGAAGGCGTCGACTTCAGCACCGCGCGCTGGGTGACCCCGAACACCGCCGACAAAACGCCGGTCGAGGTTCGGAAGATCATGGAGAAGTTCGAGCGCCGCAACGAAGCCAACCTCGCCGAGGATGGACACGGCGACCTCGCCTATCTCGCGCCCAACAAATGGAACCTGGCGAAGGTCGAGGAGCGCTTCCCCGACGTCATCTTCGCGGGCACCCGCGAGCACACCTAGCGACCTCCGCACCGCGCGCCATGCGCATGTCACATGGATGTTGCACGCCGTCGTGGCGCGCAACGCTCCGCTATTTAGGACTTTGGGTCCGTTTTCGGCGCCCAATGGCCGGTTTGCTGGCATCGCGGCCCCTTTCGATGTGGGCGCGTGTGATCCTCCTTGGTTACGCTCATGTGACATGGGCGCAACAGACACGCTCCGCAGCCTCCGCCGACTGGCCGTCGTGCTCGGACTCCTGGGCGCAGCCGTCGCGGCGATCGTCGTGCCGAGCCCCGTCGACCGCGACGTCGCCGTCGCGCGCGCTTCGGAATATCTCGACGCCCCGGTGGATGTGGCGTCCCTGAGCGTCGACGGACGCCGCTGGACCGTCGAGGCAGGCTCCGAGCGGGCCGTCCTCGACGCCGAGACCGGCGAACTGCTCGAAATCGAGTTCTAGCGGCTCATGGGCGCGCTGCCCCTTTCCATCGCCCTGTGTCTCATCAGCCCGGCGCCCGCCCGCGGCCTTCCCGAGGTGCGGGCGGTTCCGTATCCCGAGTCCGCGCCGACCCATCCAGCCCAGCCGGACCCGCCAGCCGCGATCCCCTCCTTTGACACCTCGACCCCCGAGCCTGCGCCTGAGCAGCCGCGCCCACCCGGCGCCGCTTCGCTCACCGTCGCCGGAGGTGGCAAGGGCGCGCGCTGGACCAGTGGCGATGAGCGGTTCTCGCTCGGGCTGACCGTCCGCGCCCAGGTTCGCTACGAAGCGGAGCTCGAGGACGAGAGCGCAGAGCAGTCGTTCTTGATTCGTCGCGCGCGGGTGAAGTCGAGCGGCTGGATGTTCGGCCGCGACTTTCGGTATCAGTTCGAGCTTGGTCTGTCTCCGCGAGACATGGGCATGACCGACGACGGCGCACGCTTTTCGCCGCTCCTCGACTGGTTCTTCGAGTTCGGCCAGCTCCGCGACCTGACCGTTCGCGTGGGCCAGTCGAAACTCGCCTATTCCCTCACGCGGGTGCAGTCCTCGGGCAACCTGCAGTTCGTCGATCGCTCGCCAGCCAACGCCGAGTTCAACCTCGACCGAGACATCGCCCTCGACCTGCGGTCGTACGACTTGTTCGGCCTGGGCCGCCTGCGGTACTTCGCGGGCGTTTTCTTGGGAGAGGGTCGTGACGCTCGTGGGGCCACCAACTTCGAGATGGGCAGCTTCGGCCGCGTCGAGGTGTACCCGTTCGGCAACGACGGCACGCACGGCTACCAAGTCGACTTTTCTCGGGCGCCTCGACCGAGGCTGATGCTTGGAGCCGCCTATGCCTTCGTCGACGGCGCGACCCGAGACCGAGGCACCCGAGGCAACGCCCCCGAAGACGGCGGGACCACCGACATGCACAACGTCACCGCGGACGCGTCATTCAAGATGGCGGGGCTCTCATTCCTGGGTGAGGGCTTCGTTCGACGCACCCGTCGCGTCGCGGGGCCGTCGATCCCCGCGGGCGGCAACCTCGATCCCGGACGGGACGGCTGGGGATGGAGCGGGCAGGCCGGCTACGTCCTCGCGCCCCGTGCGGTCGAGTTCGCTGCTCGCTACGGCGAGACGCATCCGCTTCGGCAGTCCCCGGTCGCGCGCCTACGACAGCCAGGTGCGGCAGTGAGCTACTACGTGCTCCGCCACGCGCTGAAGTTCCAGTTCGACTATCACGCCACGCTCACGGACGGCGCGCCCGGTCACCTGCTGCGGCTGCAGTTCCAAGGCTCTCTGTAAAGCGCATCAGAGCGCATCAAAGCTCGTCGCAGCGCTCATCCGCCTGCCCGATGAGTACGCACTCCACCCGCACGCCGACCCCTGGTGGCACCGCGACCCCCGGCCTGCGCTCGATGACGAACTCCAGGTTCGACCCTCGGTTCGAGCACTGCGGCGTCAGGTCATCGTGCGGCCACGCGGTGCCGCCATCGACATCGGAGAGCGCCCGGTGACACACGTCCTCGCCCTGCGGAAACTCCCAGCCGTCGTTGGTGACCACGCACGGCTGAACGTCGACGTCGCCACCGCTGCCGTCTCCGCGCTGCTCCACCACCGTGCACTCGGGCTGCAGGCCGTCGACGAATGGGTTCGCATCGTAGGCGCATCCAGGCACGCACGAGCGTGAACCGAGCAGCGCGATGTCCTCGGCGATCTGCTCGAGCGCGACGGCGTAGTCCGGTGAGCAGATCGAGAACAGGTTGCGTCGCTCGCCTGCAAACGCCTCTGCAAATGACTTGAGGCGAACCGGCGGAATCCCCGGGAGGTCGCCGAGCGTCTCCGTGCCGTAGGCGCAGCCAGGTCCGATCCCGTACTCCGAGTTGAAGATGGGGTCGGCGGAGTCGCGATAGATGAGTTCTCCGCCCTGCGGGTAGTCCTCGGGCACGCCGCTGATCACTGCGACCGAGACCGTGCCGTTGCCGCCGGCGGCCTCCTTGCGATCCGAGACCGCCTGCAGCGCTTCGATGTAGCGGTCGAGCGGATACAGCACCGACTGGTTCGGGTCTTCCGTAGGCAGACCGTCCCACCCCTTGTCGACGGGAACGCAGGCATCGTACGTGCCGGGTCCACCCAGACAGGTCACCCCCGCCTTCCAGCAGGCCGATGACGTCGGACGGTCTTCGAGGTCAGCCCAGAACGGTGCCCCAAGCGAGGTGAACATCGTGTCCACGTTCTGGAACGGCATCGAGCAGTCGGCTTCATCGGTGACGAAGATGATGGCGAGCAGCGCTTCGTCGCGGACGAACCCGTCGACGTTCTCCTCGATGATGCGTCGCATCGACTCCAGCGGTGCCTCGTAGCCAAAGCCGTTGATGCCCTGCGGGCCGAGACACTTGAGCGCGTCGGCCATGCCGACGCCCGGCGGCAGGTTCGTCGTCCCGCCCGCACGCTCGATCCATGGACCGAAGACAGGGTTGCCTTCGGCGTCGGGCAGCGACGACAGAGGAATGTCGTCGAACTCGCACGCGCTCAAGCAGCCCGACTGCCGCTCATCGAGAGAGAGGAACTCGTCGTTGGGCCCGAGCGAGCCCTCCCACAAAAAGTCGCCCAGGCGCTGGCGACAGCTCGTGGCGCGCAGCCCGATCTCGTCGGAGGTGGCGACGCCGATGCGATAGCTCGCCCCCACCTGCTCTCCTTCGAGCACGTTGATGAACTGCGGGAAGTTGGCCGCGAGAACGCCCTGCTCCTCGCCCATCGACCCGGAGTTGTCGATGACGAAGAGGATGTCGGCCGCGCGCTGCAGCGTCACCACGGACGTGCAGTTCTGAAGTTCGGGGTCGCAGACCTCTTCTTCTTCGCCCTCCGTCTCGGTCTCGCCGCCGCTGCCGGCCTCGATCGCGAACACGCCGGTCGGAGACCGTCCACATGCAGACGTCGACGCCACCAGGCATCCGGCAACCAACCAACGTGTCATCGTCCGCGCGCCTGTCGACACCGCAACTTCACGCTACAGCAGGCAACGGTCCGCGTCGAACCGCGATGGGCCGAAAAGACGTCGAGGTAGCCCTCTGCGGTCGTTCTCAGGCTCGTAGGCGGGACTGATAGGCTGTCTGCGTGGTGACCAGCGTCGCATTCGCAGCGCTACAGCTGCTCGCCGCAGTTGCCGCGCCGGCCGCCGCCCCACCCGACCCCTCCGCGATCTTCGGCGGCGACGCCGTACCCGCCTGCGCGTGGCCCTCGACGGTCGCGCTTGGAACCGCCTGCACGGGCACGCTGGTTCACCCGCGCGTGGTCCTGTACGCGGCGCACTGCGGAACCGAGTTCGAAAGCGTCGAGTTCGGCGAATCGATGCGCCCCCGCCAAGCCCGTAGCGTCGCGGTCGAGCGCTGCGGGGCCTGGCCCGACGGACTGATCCCCGGAGCCGGCCGAGACTGGGCGTACTGCGTGCTCGACTCGCCCCAGGACGACGTGCCGATCATCCCGGTCCTGCTCGGCTGCGAAGTCGATGCCCTCACGCCCGGCGCCGCCGTGACGATGGTCGGCTTCGGACGTTCGGAAGACGGCTACGGAGACAAGCGCGCCGTGGAGACCGTGTTCGAGGGCTTCGAAGGGGACGAAGCACGCGTGGGTGGAGACGGCCGCGACGCATGCCAAGGCGACTCCGGCGGGCCGGTCTTCGTCCAGCTCGACTCGGGACAGTGGCGCGTGTTCGGCATCGTCTCGTACGGCGCCGAGGACTGCATGTCCGGCGGCTACGTCTCGCTGATGCACGTCGGACTCCCGTGGTTCGAGATCGAGTCGGGCTACGACCTGTCGCCGTGCCACGACGCGGACGGGACGTGGCGACCCGGTCCCAGCTGCGAAGGCAGCCCGCTGCAGCCAGGCGCCGGCGGGTCGAGCTGGGCCGAGGGTTGTGCTGGCCCGGGGGCAGGCCTGCACGACACCTGTGGCGCCCCCTTCGACGCGAGCGCCGACAGCGAGCCCCCACGCGTCACCATCGTCGAGCCGCCGACCGTCGCGACCGAACCCATCGAGCTGATCGTCGAAGCCACCGACGTGGGTCTCGGCGTGAACACGATCCAGGTCCGCGTCGACGATGCGCCCATCGACGGCGGCACCGCTTGGACCACGCCCGCGCGCTTCGACCTCGACCTCGACGCAGGGCGCTACGAAGTTTCGGGCTTTGCGGTGGACCACGCCGGGAATCGGGGAGATGCCCAGCCGTTCACCCTCGAGGTCCGGGGTGCCGACGAAGCCGAACGTGAAGCCAACGACGGGAGTACCAGCGGCACGCCGGGGTGCGCTTGTACGTCGAGCGCCCCCACCGGATCGGCATGGATGTTCAGCCTGCTCGTCGTCGCGGCTTCGCGGCGTCGGCAATGATCCTGCTACCCTCAGCGGGTGACGGCGGGGAATTGGCGTGCCGAGTGGTCGGAGGACCTCGAACGCGTCTGGGAGTCCCGGGTCGACGCAGCCGCGACCCCAAAGACGTCCATCCGCGCCGCCGCGGGCCATCAGCCCACGATTCAGGCGGCCCGAAGCACCGACAACAACCGCACGCGGCCCCTGGATAAGGACGAGGCCGAAGAGGTTCGAAAGAAGCGGCCCACCACGACGCCGCGCCGCCGCATCCACGTCAGCGCACCCGGCATCGAGGGCCAGATGGGCCGGACCGAGTTCGAGCTGGAAACCGAGCTGGGCGCCGGTGGCATGGGCCGCGTGTTCCGGGCTCGCCAGATCTCGCTGGGCCGCGAAGTCGCGGTGAAGCAGCTCCAGCCCGCGGAAGACATTCCCGACGCGACCGAGTCGTTCGAGTCCGAGGCCTGCATCACGGCCGTGCTCGAGCACCCCAACATCGTCCCCGTCTACGATATGGGCGTCGACCAGGGGGACCAGGTCTTCTACAGCATGAAGCTCATCGACGGCACGCCGTGGGACGAGCTTCTCTACAAGCACCCCAACGGGACCGTCGACGCGCCGCCGGGCAGCTCGCACGACCTGCGCTCGCATCTGGAGATCTTGATCGAGGCCGCCAACGCGGTCGCCTATGCCCACAGTCGCGGCATCATCCACCGCGACATCAAGCCGCAGAACGTGATGGTGGGCGAGTACGGCGAGGTGCTGCTCGTCGACTGGGGACTCGCCTGTGCGCTGCAGCCGGACCCCACCCGTCCTTCGCGGATCCTCGACATCAGCCAGGTGCTGATCACCTGCGGCACCCCGGTCTACATGCCGCCGGAGATCAGCACGGGCCAGCGCGAGTGGGTGGGTCCGTGGACCGACGTGTACATGCTCGGCGCGGTGCTCTTCGAGGTGCTCTACGGCATCCCGCCGCACGAGGAAGCCACCGTGATGGACGCGCTGAAAATCGCGAGTCGAAATGAGTGGTCGTTCCCCGAGCGGGTCTCGCCCGAGCTGGCGCCGTACCACGACGTCCTGCGTCCCGTGATTGAGCGGGCCCTGTCGACGCATCCGCAGTCTCGCCAGCCCGATGGCAAGGCCTTCGCCGAAGAGGTCAAGGCAGCGCTGCGGCATTTGGACTCGGCCGAACTCGCGGCCGAAGCCGTGCAAGACTTTCGCGAGGTCGAGGCCGTGCAGGCGCAGCTCCAGCAGGAGCGCCAAGGCGTCCGCACGCCGCTGCGGGCCGACCAGCAGCAGTCCTACCGCATGCTCAGCAGCGTCGTCGCCGTGCTCGAGCAGGCGCTGCACTCGTGGCCCGAAAACGCGGTCGCGCGCCATTACATCGTCGAAGCGCACCTGCTGCACGCGTTCTGTGCCCTCGCCAATCACGAGCTGTCGGTCGTGCGTCAGCAGCTCGACATGCTCGGGCACCTGCCGGCCGGCACCCTGCCCACCCCCGACCAGTCGTCGCGCGCCGCGTCACTCAAGCAGCGCCTCGAGGCCGCGATCGATGCCCGCGAGCGCAAGCGCCGGCTCACCAAGCTGCTGCAGGTCTCCGCGCTGGCCCTCGCCGTCATCGTGCTCGTCGGGTCGATCGTCGCGACGGTGCTCATTCGTGGCGCGCGCGACCAGGCCCGCCTGGAGCGCAACCATCTCTCGCGGCTGCTGATCGGCACCGCTGCCGAAGGTCTCGAAGCGGAGCTGGAGGGCCTGTTCCAGCCCGTGCGCGGCAGCCTGCTCGGCGCGGCCGATTGGGCCCGAGCCGGCCGACTCGACACCGAGGATCCCCAGGCGCTCACGTCGTTCTTCTTGCCGCTCATCGACGGCTTCCCCGTGGTGAGTTCGGTGCTTCGAGCCGATGAAGATGGCGCCGAGTACATGCTGCTGCGCCTCGACGACGGGTGGCAGACGCGACTGTCCAGACCCGGCGAGTCCACGCAGTTCGCCACGCTCGACGCCTCCGGTGCGGTCGTGAAGACCTGGACCGAGACCATCGACTACGACCCCCGCACCCGGCCTTGGTACAAAGCCGCCTCGGCCACGCCGGGCGCCATCGCCTGGACCGAGCCCTACACCTTCTTCACCACGAAGGAGCCGGGCATGACCGCGGCCGTCACGGCCACGAGCCGCAGCGGGCGTCGATTCGTGCTCGGTGTCGACATGCTCCTCACCGACCTGTCGACCTTCACGATGCGCATGCCGAGCACCCGCCACGGCGAGCAGCACGGCAAGGTCTTCGTGCTGGACGCCGAGCATCGCGTCGTCGGCCTGCCCCGCTCCCCCAAATTCGACGACGACGCCGCCAAGCTCGAGGCCGTGCTCAAGCCGCTCGAAGAGCTCGGCGAACCGGTGTCCACCGAGGCCGTCAGCATGTGGACCGACGGCGGCATGCAAGCCGAGCCGTTCCGCATCGAGGCCGACGGGCAGGCGTGGTGGACCGGCTTCCGGAGCTTCGAGCTCGACGAGGCGCGCTCGCTTTGGATCGGCGTCGTGCTGCCCGAAGCGGACTTCCCCGACCTCGACGCGCCGTAGCGACCGGCCCTCGGCCCCGAAAATGACGCGGAACGCGCGTCACGGAAACGCCGCGGTGGCGCGACTCCTTCATGAACCGCACGAACGGGACATCGCGACCCCTGCGTCCGTTCAGAAGCCGCCGATCTGGCCCCGGAAACCGGCCTGCGCGGCAGTCCGCGCTAGTCTGCACTCCGTACCCGAGTTCGAATGCACCCCGCACCACCCCACACGCCCAACGGCGCAAGGACCGCAGATGAAGACGGCGGCCAGGTCGACGTCCTGGCGCAACTCTCGCGGCTGCTTCTCATCCTGCGCCGCCGGTGGCTGGTCATCGCGGCGACCACGGTGGTGTGCATCGCCGGATCCATCGGCGTGCTGCGCATGCTCAAGCCGCGGTGGCAGTCCAGCGCCACCATCGTCCTGCACATGTCCGGGCCCCAGGTGCTCGACAAGGTCGAGGGCGTGGGTGAAGACGCGCAGGCGCGGCTGCTCGGCTACAAGGAGTACTACCAAACGCAGCGGCAAATCATGAGCAGCCGAACGGTGGCCGAGGCCGCTCTCGAGACGCTCGGCCTGGCCGCAGACCCGCAGTTTCTCGGCGTCGACCACATCGAGGACAAGACGGAGCGGGCCGCGACCGCGCAAGACATCGACCCGGTCGAGCGACTGCGCGAGATGATCATCGTGGGCGAAGTCCACGGGTCGCGCATCGTCGAGATCACCGCCGAGTACCCCGAGCCCGTCGTCGCGCGGAACATCGCCAACGCCGTCGCCGAGGCCTACATCGCCCACGTTCGTGAGGGCCGCTCGAAGGTCGGACGCGAAGCCAAAGAGGACATCGCCGAGGAGCGCGGCAAGGCCCTGGGCAACGTTCGCGACGCCGAGCGCGACCTCGAGGCCTTCAAGAAGGACAACCGCATCACCTCGATCGCGCTGTCGGACCGCCAGAACGAGATCACCGAGTCCATCTTGATGCTGACCAAGCAGCACAAGGAGGCCCAGAGCGAGCACGACCGCCTCAAGCGGCGACTCGGGCAGGCCTCGTCGCTGCTGTCCAAAGACCAGCTCGCGGCCGCGTACCTTCTGCCCGAGAGCAAGCTGTCGGTGTTCAAGGAGATGCGCAAGGAGCAGCTCGCCGCCGAGACGCGCTTCCGCGAGGTCGACATCGAGTACGGCCCCAAGCACGAAGAGCACCGCAAGGCGAAGAACAAGCTCGACACGATCAACGCCAAGATCGAGCGCGAGGGCAAGTCGCTCATCGCGTCGCTCGAGGCTCAGGTGGCCGCGGCAGGCGAGCACGAGAAGTTCCTCGGCGCATCCCTCGGGGGAGAACGGCGCAAGGCGCTGACGCTGTCGGGGCTCGAGCGAGAGTATCGAGAGCTCGAGCGCGAGGCGTCCGTCGCCTCCGAGGAGTACCTGCTCGTCGCGCGTCGTGACACCGAGATCGCGCTGACCAACCGCGTCGAGAACGAAGGCATCGAGATCCTCGACCGCGCTACGGCTTCGACCGAGGCCGTCTTCCCGCCCAAGGAACTCATCGTGATCGTCGGCGGCATTCTCGGCTTCGGCCTCGGCTGCGTGCTCGCGCTGTCGATCGACTTCCGAGACTCTCGCCTGCGCGGTCTGCTGGACCTCGAGCGCGCAATGTCGACGTTCGGCGTGCCGGTGCTGGGGCAGCTGCCGCTGCTGCCGCCCGACTCCCGCCTGGGCGTGGGCAACACCCGGGCCCAACGCAAGCAGCGCGACCTCTACGCGCACCTGTTCCCGCAGTCGCTCATGGCCGAGCGCTGCCGCGGCATCCGGACCTCGATCGCGTTCGTGCAGGGGGCAGAGCCAGCCAGCACGATCATGATCACCTCGCCGTCCTCCTCCGAGGGCAAGAGCAGCACCGCCATGAACCTGGCGCTGTCCTTCTGCCAGGCGGGCAAGTCGGTGCTGGTCATCGACGCCGACATGCGGCGGCCTCGTCTGCACTCGGTCTTCGACGCGGACCCCAAGCACGTCGGGCTCGCGGCGCTGCTGGCTGAAGAAGCCAAGGTCGAGGACGCCCTCATCACGGGCATCGAGAACGCGCCCGACAGCCTGTCGATCATGGTCTGCGGGGACATTCCCGACGACCCTGCCGAGAAGCTCGAGTCGATGGCATTCCGGCGCCTGCTCAAGGACCTGCAGACGCGGTTCGACATCGTCATTCTCGACAGCCCTCCGATCCTGCCCGTTGCCGACCCGCTCATCCTCGCGCGCGAGGTCGACGGCGTCATCTTGGTGTGTCGCTGCGAGCAGACCACCCGCGGCGAGCTGCAGCGGGCGATGTCCGGCATCATGCGAGCCGACGCCAACATGCTCGGCGTGGTGCTCAACGAGGTCGACGCGCGACAGGAGCGCTACGACTACGGCGGCGGTAGCGGCTACTACACCTACCGCCCCCGCGAGACCGGCACCGACGCCTAGCAGCCTGTCGTGCAACCCAACACGACGCCTCGCTCGTCTTTTTCGCTCCTGGCGGTGTCGCCAAACCTTGCAGGACGCCCGGTACAGCGGCGTTTCGGCTCCTACCCCGGAGCGAAAAATCCGTCACGATCCGCCGCGCCGGGTTGCACCACAGGCTGCTAGCGGCGGCCTCGTTTTCTTCGGTGCGCGTGCAACTTTCCGGCGCGGTGCGGCACTCATGAAGTACGACCAGCAGTGGGCTGGTCCCTTGCGCGCGCCGAGGCATCGTCTTGGGCGCGCGTTTGCTTTGGATCTGGCGGACCCGGCACATGCCCAGTCGTTGCTGGATCCGTCAACAGAATCGCCCTGGGTCGCGGTGCGGAGCTTCACTCGTCGCGACGCCCCCAAGACGAGTTTCTTCGACCTCGCACGCAACATCGGGGCGCGTCGCGTCACTGCATACGTGTAGGTCGGCGGGCGTCGTCCCCCGACAGCTGGATGTGTAGAGCGCGGCGGTTCTGACCGCCGCTCGCCGGCACGTGTCGCCTCCCCTGAGGCCGCGCGGCGCCGAAAGAGGAGTGCTTGTGTCCACCGTGAAGTTCCCAGTGTCGTCCATCCCCGCGCTCACAGCGAGCGGCCTGCTTCTCCTCGCCGGCTGCGGCGGTCCTCAAGGGCGCGGCGAGACCCCGCCCACCGAGCGGTCCGAGACCGACCTGTGCGAGCCGGGGAGCAACCCAACCATGGACGACCGCCCGCTATGGGGCCAAGTCACCGCCAGCAACGGCGTCCCCGACTACGTCAATCCAAGTACGAACATCAACGTTGGTCAGTCGATCCGACTGTTCGCATCGCTACTCCAGGTCGTCACCAACCGCATGGACGACCTCGGAGAAGCGGCGCGCAGCGAGTGCATCTGCGAGGGTAATCCCTACGCAGAGTGCGTCGAAGAGAACACCTGCGTCGATGCGCTGCAGGGCAAGCTCAACGAGTTCGGCGCCAACGTGAATCTGCCCGACCCCGAGGCGATCACGCTCAACGCCTTCGAAGCCGTTGGCATCCCCAAGAACGAGTGTTCGGAGTACTGCGCTGCCCTCGCGGAGAACGCTCTGTGCGACGCAACGGGCACGATGCTGGGCTGGCGCAAGAATGACCTGCTCGTCGGGCTGGGCGGCGTCGCGCTCAAGGCCCTCACGCACATCGAATGGCTCGACGGGTTCTGGGACGTCGTCCGCAGCGACGCCTGGCAAGACCAAATCCAAGCGAACCAGAATGCCGTCAACAGCCTCAACAACGCGGCAGACGGCGTGGACGGCGTGCTCGGCAAGGTCGATCAGTTCACCGAGGGCTTCCACATCGGCGGCTACTCCGAGGAGCGGCCGGACCTTTGGTACTGCGTCCCGCGAGCGGGCGGCAACGTGTATGCGCCACTGTTCAACCTGCTCGACGGCAAGATCTCGGTCGGCTCACGATGGCGGAGCGGCCTTGCGGCCAAGAAGATCCGCGCGCAGTTCGGCTGGACGACGCCGGTGGTGCAGGCGTTCGGGCTCGAGATTCCGCTGGGGCTCAACCTGAACCTCAATACGCAGATCGACGCGTTCAAGCTCTTCCATCGCGACAAGCTGTTCGGGCTCGACGTCAGCGGCGTCGCCCTCGACGTGTCGTCGGTCGCCTCGGTCGCCGAACACGATGCGCTCAACGTGATGGAGGGTGACACGTGGCTACCGCTCCTGGCCGACATTGCCGGTCCCGACGGCCAGCTCGCGATCACCGATCTGTTCTACGACGGCTACTACCCCGTCAACTACACGACGCAGGGCGGTGACGCGCTGCAGTGGCCGCGCACCGAAGACGACACCACGCCGGAGGACGTCTCCACCGCGGTCGTCGGTGCCGGCATCAACTTTCGGCATGACTTCGGCGACCTGCTCGAGCCCGAGGATGGCAGCGACACAAATCCCATCGAGGGGACCCAGGAGCTGCTCGCCAAGATCAAGACCAAGAAGGTCAGCGTCAGCTTCGGCATCCGCCCCTACGCCAAGCTCGGGCTCGCCATCGAACTCTACAACGAAGCCTCCCGACTCCTCGACCAGGTCCGGCAAAAGATCAACGAGAACCTTCCGATGGGCGTGACGCCCCTGGGCGCGGGCGACCTCACGCGCGACGACGAGGCCTGGATGCAGGCGCCCGACGTCTCGCGCGATCTCGGCCTCGAAGCCACCGTCAGCCCCGAGCTGGGCGTGCAGATCGGCGGCGAGGTGAGCATCCCGCTCGTGGTCGTGCGCGCCAACGCAGGCCTGGGCGTGCGGGCTTCGATCACGCCCGGCTTCGCGGGCGACACGATCGATATCAACCGCGCCATTGCCGACGGCATGGACGACCTGGGACCGACGGACGGTGAATGCGTTCCCGAGGTCCCCATGCGCGAAGTCTGCTCGTGCAGCAACGTCGGGCTCGAGGGCTCCACGCACGACTATCACTGCAACCTCTCGGCAACCGCCGCCATCGACGACCTCGCAAATGGCGTCGCGCCTCAGGCCAAGAAGGCGGACAGTCTCAGCTGTACGGCCTACGGAAGCTGCATCACCAAGACTGGCCGCACCGAAGACGCCCGCGAAAGCACCTGCGACGGCACGTTCGTGCCGTACGTCCACATCTTCAATACGGTGCCGGACCTCAGCAACCCCGACGCCATCGAGTGGACTGGCGACTGTCACCCGCTGATCAACGGCTTCGACCCCGAGGACGCCGCAGACATCATCGAAGGTCTGCGCGCCAACCCCGACGACCACGCCATTTTCACCTACGCCGCGAGCACGATTCGCCTCATCGCCATGTTGACGGGCTTCTTCGACGTTCGCATCGAGCTGCAGGCCCCGTTCAAGATCTTCGGCAAGCGACCCAAGATCCGGCTCCGGCTGCACGAAGACTTCAGCACGGACCTGGGCTCGACCGCCAACGTCAACTTCGTCAAAGGGCTCGAAGCAGACTACGAGTCTGCCTGCAACGCGCCGGCCGAGTTCACGATCCATGAGTCCGAATCGAACTTCGTCCTCGAGCACGACGTCGAGGGCACCGACTACCAGACGTGGTGCTTCGATACCGTCGAAGACGACTACACGTACGAAGACGTGCCGCCCCAAACCGGCGACACACTCGCGCAGACGATCAACGGCCTGACACAGCTCGGTGAAGTCGGCTTGGAGAACCTGTGGTCCGGCAACGAGCTGTGCGTCGGCGGGGTCCCAGTCCTCGAGGCCATGCAAGATACCGACTACCTCACCGGCCTCGCGTGCGAGGTCGAAGGCCAGGTTGTCGATTGCGGAGACATGAGCGCCATCGCGATGGCCGGTGGCTGTGCGACGCCGAACAGCATCATCGCCACGTTCTGCGCCAGCGGAAACTGCACCATGCAGGGTGGACAAGTTGTGCTCAGCTCCATGCCGGACACCATCCCGAGCAACATGGAGAACCCGGTCGACCAGTGGTTCGAGGACGTCACGAGCTGCGTCGAAAGCCTCGACATCACGCTCTCCGACGACGACAACCTGTTCGAAGAGGCTGTGCCCTGCTGTGGTGACGGCATCGTCCAGGGCTCCGAAGCCGAGGAGGTCGGCGGCTGCGACGACGGCAACCTCGTCGATGGGGATGGCTGCTCCTCGACCTGCCGCCAAGAGCCGGGCTACCAGCCCGACACCGGCGGAAGTGACGACGGCGGTGGCACCAACGACTGCGACGTCTGTACAGAAGGCGACATCCGCCCCGTGCTCTACGAATGCGCGAGCGATTCCGCGGTCGCCTTCGTCCAGGAGGAGTGCATCAGCTGCGAGTGGGTCGAGTTCACCGAATACACGTGGTGCGACGTCACTGAGGTGTGCAACCCCGACATCGCCGAGTGCGAACCGTGTGACCCCGAAGAGGACCCGACGTGCCCGATCAAGTGATCGCAGCCCGAGACCCAGGATACATCATCATGAAGACCCGACTGCTTTCCACGCTCGCGCTCCTCTCGATCACCGCCGCGTGCGACGACGCGCCGGAGGCCGGAATCCACAGCCCGGCCGACCCCGACTGCCCCTATGCCGATACGGCACACCGCACGGCATGCCTTGCGGGTGCCACCAAGTTCGAGGACGGCTGGCGCGAAGTTTGCGACGACCTCACGCTGTCGCCGCGTCGGAACGACAACAACGGCGTCCCCATCGAAGGGTTCAAGGAGTACGAGCGCGCCGACGCCGTCGCGCGCTACCACGCAGTGTACGAGCACGCGTTCTCGGATGCGGCCTACATCTTGCCGCCCCCTACACAAGGTATCCCGACCGCCAGCTCCGGCTACTGGGGCTCAGTCAAACGCGAGGACTTCCTCGAGGCGTTCCACCTGGCGTCGTTCGGCGTCCAGCCCGACATCTACAGCAATCTCAACTTCATCACCGATGGAACGCCATGGGGCGATTTTTCCTTCGACAACGCCACCCAGTTCTACAACGCGATCGGCCTGGGGCCGAACTCCAACACCAACATGCCCGAGCCCATCGGGCTCGCCGACAACTACGAGTGCAACGTCGAGAAGCTGCGCCGCGGGGACATCGTCATCGGCATCGAGGGAGGATCGGACTCATCGGCCGCCATCAACCAGTATCTGGGTGCACTCGGGCTCGCGGCAGGGCCGTGGGGGGAGGCCATCCATGCGCTCACCAACGCGCCCGGCATCGCTCTCTTGCCACCGGACCCCACCGAGCAGACGACCGCGATCTACGGGATCGTGGCACCAGCCGAGCAGACCGAAGACACCGATTTCCCTTCGGCCAACAGTACCGCAGGGCACCAGTCCTACTGGGCGTTCCGATGGGAGCTCGAACCAAATGACAACGGCGATTGGACCGACAACGGGCGCTTCGCCAGCACCTGGTCACTGCCCGCGTTCTTCCCGGTCTCGCTGTCGCGGCTCGAGCTTCGCTACCTGCCTGGCCAAGAGAACTGCGAGGACGCACCGGTTCCGGGCTACGAGGGAGGCGTCTACTTTCCGCTGCGCGCCGACTTCAACAAGCACCTCGAACAGAGCACGCTGTGTGACGGAGACCTGCTCGACGGTGGTCTGCTGCCCTGCAGCTCGGTGTGGGTCAACGACATCGAAGACTCCGACACCCGGAACGAGTTCTCGGCGGCGTGTTCGATGCTCTGCTACGACACCGCCCAGTATGCGAACTGCGAGTCGCGGCTGGAGTGCCTTGGCTTCAGCTTCCTCGGCGACGACCCCGAAACGGAGGATCTTGCGCAGCGCTACTGCCCCCAGATGGACAAGATGTACGGTGACGGGACGTACGGACCGACCCCGGACGCCGAGACCTCGAACGACGAGAACCGCCTCCACGCCACCGATACCGAGTACGTCGCACCGAACGAGAGCTATGAGCTGTTCAACGTCGTGCTGCGCAGGCGCGTGCTCGAGACCGGGTGGTTTCCCGGATGGGGCGGCGACGAGCTGTCGCGCTTGGAGTGGTGTGCCGAGGCGGACACGCCCTCGAGCTCGAACAAGTGCTACTTCGATTCGACCGCTCGCGCCGCGCGAGCCGCCGAGTCCGCAAACGCAGCCATGAACGACGATGAGTACATCGTCGGCCCGAAGAGCCCCGAATAGGCGTCATCGTGCCCAATGGTTCTCGCCCGCGCGGACTTCGAGCCGCGCCCCGAGGACCTCCTCGTCGGAGCGCTCGAGGATCGGGAGGTACCAGACCTCGGCCTCGATGCGCTCCGCGTCGATATCGACGATGCCGTAGCCATGCTGCAGCAGGTCGCTGAACGCGTAGTGCGGGTTCCGCATCGACGCGTCGGTCTGCAGGTTCGCCCAGAAGTCTGGCTGCCCTGGGAAGAACTCATCGACGTTGCCGCGGCTCATGCTCGCGGGCTGGAACTCCACCGCGACCGCCCCCTGCCCCGTCTTGGCGTCGTAGGACGCCGCGTCTTCGGGATCGATCACGAGATCGGCCACGACGGTGATGTGCGCGTCTCCACTAAGGAACAGGACGTTGTCGACCTGGTCCGCCGCGAGCTGGTCGAGCATTCGGGCGCGTGCGTCGGGGAATCCATTCCAGGTGCTCTCCCCCACGACGACGAGCAGGCCCAAGATCGGGGCGACGGGCTTCTGATTGCCCACGATCTTCCAGGTCGCGCTCGAGGCGTTCAGCGTCTCGTGAAACCAGGTCCGCTGGGCCTCGCCCAAAATGCTCTTGTCGGGCGTGTCCGGAGCGTCGGCGTCGTCGCGAAAGAGCAGAACGTCCAGCGTGATGACGTCGAGCAGGTCGCCGAACGACAGCTGCCGGTAGATGACCTCGGGGCCATCACCGCGCCGAGGCGGCGTGACGGGGTTCCACGCACGGAACGCTTCGGCCCCACCGCCATCGATCGGCGAACCGGGGTTCACGTCGTGGTTGTCCCAAAGCATGACCCAGGGATGAGCGGCACGGGCCGCACGAAGGTCGGGGTCGCCGAGGTGGTACCGATGCAGCGCGTCCCACTCCGCCCGAGACACGGGGTCGGCAGGCACGGGGTCGGGGATCCGAATGAGCTCGTCTTCGTCCGGGAAGTCGTAGGTGTAGTCGCCCACGTGAATGAGCCCGTCGAGGTCGTCGCGGCGGGCGATCGCGCGGTAGCCGTTGAAGAAGCCCGAGAAGATGCTGGTGCAGCTCGTGACGGCGAAGCGGAGGCGGTCGACGCCGGCTGCGGGGGCCGTTCTCGTGCGCCCGGTGACCGAGGTCTGCTCGACCAGGCGCGGCATCCCGGCAAACCATCGGTAGTAGTACGTGGTGTTGGGCTGCAGCCCCTCGGCGCGCGCGTGAACGGTGCCCACGTTCTCCAGGTCGACGGGCGCGGCGCCCTGCGCGACGACGTCGGCGAAGCCAGCGTCGGTGGCCACCTCCCACTGCACCTCCTGCAAGCCGCCTTCGACGTTTCCGATGATGTGCGCCCACAGCCAGACCGCGTCGCTCGTCGGATCCCCCGAAGCCACGCCCGAGACGAACGGTACGCAGTCGGAGATCATGCCCACGGCTTGGCCGGCGTCTGGCTCGCCCGCGGGAACGGTCATCGTGAAGACGTCACCGCCGCTGTGGGTCAACGTGATCGGCGTATCGACCGCGACCGCCGGGGCTCGGTACCGCCACTGACCCAGGTCGCGCTGCGGCAGGTCGAACCCCATGGGCCCCTCGACGGTCCACAATCCGCCTTCGGGGGCATCGAGCGTGACCACGGTGCAGCCGGGGACGCTGCCGAAGTCGTTGCCCGCATCCGTGCTCGTCGTGTCGGCGGCGGCCGTCGTCGACGTGCTCGACGTCGAGGTCGGCGCGACCGTCGATGCACCACCGCTGGAGGTCCCGACTGCCCCGGACGACCCTGCGCCGGCCGAAGGCGTGCCCGAACCTCCGCACGCTGAGAGCAGCACCAAAGACGTCGAGAGGATGGAGCGGCGCATCCCCAGAGAGTAACGAACGCGGGTGACGGGCGCGTACCAACCGCGCGTCAGTCCGCGAGGCCGAGGCTTCGCGCAAAGCGGCGGCTTCGCGCCTGGGCCAGCGACTCGAGCACGCTTGCGCCCAGCTGCAGCGGCTCCGTCCCAGACGCCCCGAGCAGGACCACCTCGTAGTGACGGTACTTCGCCATGCCCCGCTGCTGGACCGACACGCGCGCGCTGGCGGCCGGCATCGACCCCTGCTTTTCACCGTAGCGCCAAGACAACGTCTCCCCGGCTCGCTCGATGATCACGCGACCCGAGCGCGCACCGAGCGTGCCCGACACGGACATCATCACCGACATGAAGCCGAAGAACGCGAACAAGACCAGCACGGGCGCCACCTCCCCGGGGTTCTGCAGCTGGCCACGCGCCGCCATCATCGCCAGCGCACCCAACCCGGCGGCGAGCCCGGTGTACCCGAGCAGGGCAATCATCACCGCGACGGTCGGCACCGTCGTCACGCGGCCCTGCTTGGCCAATCCCAGACGCACCAGCACGTGGCGAGGCTAGCAAAGCGACTCCCCGCCGCCAGCACAACCACGCAAAAGGCCGCCCTCCCGAAGGAGCGCGGCCCGTTGCGGACGAAGGGCTGCAGCCTAGCGCTGGCGGTCCTTGTACTTCTCCGCGAGCTCGGTCTGCACGCTGGACGGAACCGGCGAGTACTTCGCGAACTCCATCGAGTACTCGGCCTTGCCCTGCGTCGAGGAGCGAAGCTCGTTCGAGTACGCGAACATCTCCGAGAGCGGTACGTGCGCCTCGATGGCGGTGTTGCCGTACGCCGTCTCCGAGCCCTGGATGACACCACGGCGGCGGATGAGCGTGGTCTGGACGGCGCCCTGGAACTCCTCGGGCGTCTCGACGACGACCTTCATCACGGGCTCGAGGACCACCGGCTTGGCGGTCTTCATCGCCTCTTTGAAAGCCTGACGCGCGCACAGCTGGAACGCCATGTCGCTGGAGTCGACCGCGTGGAAGCCACCGTCGGAGAGCTCCATCTCCACGTTCACGACCGGGAAGCCGATGACCACGCCGCGGTCCATCGCGCTCTTGAAGCCGTTGTCACACGAGGGGATGTACTCGCGAGGGATGATGCCGCCGACGATCTTGTCGACGAAGCGGTAGATCTCGTCTTCGTTCTCGGGGTCGGTCAGCGGACGCATGGTGCCGCCGATTTTCGCGAACTGACCCGAGCCACCGGTCTGCTTCTTGTGCGTGTACGCGAACGGGACTTCCATCTGGATGGTCTCGCGGTACCGAACCTGCGGCTCGCCCACGATGGTCTCGCACTTGTACTCACGCTTCATCCGCTCGATGTAGACCTCGAGGTGAAGCTCGCCCATGCCGGCGATGAGCGTCTCGCCCGACTCTTCGTCGCGGCGCACCGAGAAGGTGGGGTCCTCTTTCGAGAAGCGGTTGAGCGCCTTCGAGAAGTTCGAGAGCGTGCCCTTGTCCTTGGGCTCGATCGAGTACTCGATGACCGGGGCGGGGACGTACATCGAACGCAGCGAGTACTTGACCTCGCCGTCCGTGAACGTGTCACCGGCAGCACAGTCGACGCCGAACATCGCAATGATGTCGCCGGAGCCCGCCTCTTCGATGTCCTCCATCTTGTCGGAGTGCATGCGAACGATGCGGCCCAGCTTCACCTTCTGACCCGTGCGCGTGTTGAACACGAACGAGCCCTTGGTGACCTTGCCCTGGTAGATGCGGACGTAGGTGAGCTGACCGTAGCGACCGTCCTCGAGCTTGAACGCGAGCGAGCACATCGGCTTGTCGTCGTCCGTCGCCAGAACGACTTCGGTCTCCTTGCCGCTGTTGTCGATCTCGAACGCCTTGTTCTCGACCTCGGTGGGGTTCGGAAGGTACTGGACCACGCCGTTGAGCAGGACCTGAACGCCCTTGTTCTTGTAGGCGGAGCCACAGAACACCGGGGTCATGTCTTGCGCAAGGGTCGCCTTGCGGATGATCGGGTTGAGCTCCTCGGCGGAGACTTCTTCGCCCTCGAGGAACTTCTCCATGATCTCGTCGGAGAAGTCGGCGACCGCCTCGACGAGCTTGGCGCGCATCTCTTCGGTCTTCTCGGTGTAGTCGGCGGGGATGTCCTCTTCGCGGAGGTTCTCGCCGTTGTCACCGTCGAAGTAGAAGGCGCGACGGACGCGAAGGTCGATGATGCCTTCGAACTGGTCCTCGGCACCGATCGGGATGGTGATCATCACCGCGTTGTGCTTGAGCTTTTCGCGGAGCTGGTCCGTGACGCGGTACGCGTCGGCGCCAGCGCGGTCCATCTTGTTGATGAACGCAACGCGGGGGACGTTGTAGCGACGCATCTGGCGGTCGACCGTGATCGACTGCGACTGCACGCCGGAGGAGCCGCAAAGGACGAGGATTGCGCCGTCGAGCACCGACAGCGCGCGCTCCACCTCGACGGTGAAGTCGACGTGTCCGGGGGTGTCGATGATGTTGATGTGGGTGTCGCCCCAGGTGACGAACGTGGCGGCGGACTGAATCGTGATGCCGCGCTCACGCTCCAGCTCCATGTTGTCCATGACGGCGCCGACGCCCGACTTGCCGCGGACTTCCTCGATCTTGTGGATACGCCCCGTGTAGAAGAGGATCCGCTCGGTGAGGGTCGTCTTTCCGGAGTCGATGTGGGCGGAAATCCCGATGTTGCGGGTATTAGCGAGGTCGACCATGGCTTCTTCGTGCCTTCAGTGCGTCTGAACTGCGGTTCTGCAAAAGCCTCGCGGACTCCGAGCATCGGAGGCGAGGCGCGCGGAGAATGCCACAACCGAGGCCGGACAGCACGTGCGCCAGGGCGCGTCGCTCGCGGGCACGCTCACGCCTCTCCACATCGGGGTAGGCCGCGATCCCAGCCATGTGAGCTACCGCGGAAGGCGCTACCATGCCGGTCGGGCTGCGCCCTGCGCTCATCGTGAACTCCCGCGAATCGTCCTCTCCGTCCTCGGTCGCCCTGGTGCTGCGCGAAATCAGCACCACAGGGATCGGACAACCGGCCGCGGCGCGGAAGCCGGGAGCCCGCATCGGGCGGTACGTGCTGGAGCGTCCGCTCGAGGAAGCGGGCGTTGGCGCCCTCTACGCGGCCCACGACGGCAAGCTCGACCGCAAGGTCGCGCTGCGCCTCATCCCTGCGACCGACGACGACGGCACCCCCTACTCCCGGGCGCGGCTCCTCCGCGAGACGCGGTCGATGGCCCGGATGAGCCACCCCAACGTCATCCGGATCTTCGACGTCGGCGCGACCCGGCGGGAGCTGTTCATTGCGATGGAGCTGCTCGACGGCGAGTCGGTCGAGGCGTGGATCGCTCGCGTTCAGCCCGCATGGACGGAGGTACTGGCTGCGTTCGTGCAGGCCGGGCGCGGGCTTGCGGCCGCGCACGACGCAGGCTTCGTCCACGGGGACTTCGAGCCCCGCTACGTTCAGCGGACCGATACGGGACGCGTCGTCGTCACGGACTTCGGCCTCACCCGCGCTCGCACACGCGCCGACGGCCTGACCAACCCCGGCACCGACACGCGGCTCGTTCGCGACGACCACTACTCATTCTGCACCGCGCTGTACGAGGCGCTCTTTCACGAGCCCGCGCCGATGCTCACGCCCGACTTCGAGTCGCGACCAGCCATTCGCGACTCGGACGTGCCGCGTCGCGTCGTTCGAGCACTCGCCCGCGGCCTGAGCCGCGACCACCGATTCCCGTCGATGAAGGCGCTGCTCACGGCGCTCGAACACCCCCGCAAGCGAAACCTGCTGCTGGGAAGCGCAGCTGCGGTGGTCTTCATCGGCGGCGCGGCGGGAGCGTACGCGCTGGCTGGCCTTGGCGACGCGCCAGCCTCGTGCGCGACCGATGGTCTGCCGCCCACGATGCGCGACGAGTCTCGCCCCGCACTCGTGGAGTCGCTCGCCCGCGCCCAGGGCGACTACGCGGCGGACACCGCGGGCTTGGTCGGACGTTCGCTCGACGCGTGGTCGACCGCGTGGCGTGACGCTCGCACGAGGGCCTGTGATTCAGGCGAGCGGGAGCCCTCCCCCTGCATGCGCCGCCTCGCCACCCTGGCCGGTGCGCTGACGGACTCGTTCGCCACTGCCGACGCGCGCACGCTGGAGTTTGCGGCCGAAGCGGTCAGCCAGCTCCCCGCGCCGGCAGCATGCGAGACGCAGCCGTGGCTGACCGCGCCCTACGACGCCGACTTCGAAGCGACGTGGTCCACGGCGTGGGCCAGCCTCGTCACGGGGCATCCCGACGTCGCCGTCGCTCAGCTTCAGCCGCTTCAGCGCGACGTGCAGAGCCCGACGGACGAGCTGCGGACGCTCGTGCTGCTCGGAGAGGCCCAAGCCGAGGCGGGCTCGAACCAGGCCGCGGCACGAACGCTCAGCCAGGCGCTGGGTCGCGACGCTGCCCCCGCGCCCCGCATGCGCGTCCGGGCCGCGCTGGCGCTCGCTCACGTGCAGATCGACCGCCTCGACCGCCCCGTTCAGGCGCGCGACACGATGCTCGTCGCCCGCGACAGCCTCGACGACATCGGCCAGGCGCCGCTTCTGCGCGCCCGCATGATGGCCTTGGGCGCGCGCGTCCAGGTCAGCGAGAGCGCGCTCGACAAAGCACGCACGGAGCTCGCCGATGCCGAAGCGTCTCTCAAGGAGCAGGGAGACGCGGCGCGGCTGTACGCGACCGAACTCGCCGTTGCACTCGGGGCGCTGGAGGTCGAGGCCGGCCGCTACGACGCCGCGATGGACCACTACCGCCGAGCCCAGCGCGAGCGTACCGAGATGCTCGGGCTCAGCCATCCTCGCGTCGCAGAAGCGCTCAGCGAAGTCGCCGGCGCGTGGATTGGCCAAGGGGAACTCGTCGCCGCACGGGATACGCTCGAGACCGCGGCCTCGATCCTGGAGAACGCCTACGAACCCGACCACCCCAAGATGCTGCGGCTTCGAGGGCGCCTCGCACTCCTGCTCGGCCTCACCGGCAGAGACGACGCGAGCTTTGCCATGTTCGAAGACGTCATCGCGATGCAGTCGAAGCGGAACGGCGAGAACTCGGACATCGTCGCGGACCTGCTCACCAACCGTGGCGCGCTCTACATCGAGGCGGGGCGGTTGCAGGACGCAAACGCCGACTTGGACCGCGCCCTGTCGATCCGTCGCGTGCTCGGGGACGACGACGGGCAGTCGGCCGTGCTCAGCGAGCTCGCCAACATCGCGCTCCGCCAGGACGACCCCGCGCGGGCCGAGACGCTGGCGCGGCAGTCAATCAAGCTGCGTCCCAAGCACCAGGGCGAGGACCACCCGATGCTTTCGCCCGCGCTCGTGATCATTGGGCGCGCCATCGCGGCGCAGTCCGGACGCGAGGCCGAGGCGCGCGAGACGTTCGAACGCGCCCTGGAGGTGACGCGGAATGCACAGGGGCCCGACCACTTCAACCTGGCCTATCCACTGGCGGGCTTGGGTCGGCTGGATGCAGCGGCGGGCAAGCACAAGCGCGCGGCCGAGCAACTGACGCGGGCGATCGCCCTGCTGGAGCAGGCGAGCTTTGGGGCCGAACTCGAGATGGCCACCCGCATCGACCTGGCGCAATCGCAGTGGGACGCGGGCAAAAAGGACCAGGCTCGCAAGACGGCCAACGCCGCGCGAACCGCCGCCAGCGCCCGCCACCCCGACTCGGTGTCCATGATCGACGGCTGGCTGGAAAGCCACGGGGGCGGCGTCAGGCCCAGTACCAAAGAACGTATTCTGGGCCGGTGATCACCGTGCACGCGATGGCGCCCGTCGCCGAGCAGACGCTGCAGGCCCCTCCACCAGCACCCGGCTTGCCCGGCTTCTCCGCGGTGGCAGTCGTGCTGATGATCCTGTCGGTGATGCTGGTGCTGTGGAAGCGTCGACGAGGCGCCGGCGGATACCGGCGCACGGTTGGCGGCGCAGCCATGGGCAACGCGCTCATCGACCTCAACGCGATCTATCAACCGCACCACGCGAACGCGGCAGTCATCTGCAAGCTCGAGGAAGAAGAGGAGCGCGACGAAGCGGGGGAAGGACCCACCCCGTGGACCCCTCCCCCTCGCCCGCGCATGCGGGTCTATCGTGAAGACGGACCGCCGAACTAGCGCGGTCCCTTCGGCGCACTTGCTACTGCAGGTCGAGGTAGCGCGCGAGCACGGCGTCGGCCGTGAACCCGAACTGCTCGGCGAGAATGCTCGCGGGCGCCGAGGCTCCAAAGCGATCGATGCCCTGCTGGTGCGCGGCGTAGCGCTCCCACCCCATCGTCACGCCGGCTTCGACCGAGAGGCGCCGCGTCACGGCAGCCGGAAGCACGCTCTCCTTGTACGCGGCGTCCTGAGCGTCGAACGCTTTCCAACACGGCATCGACACCACGCGCGTCCGCTTGCCCTGCGCCTGCAGGCGACCGGCAACCTCGACCGCAAGCGAGACCTCGGAGCCCGTCGCCACGAGGATGCCGTGCAGCTCGCCTTCGCCGTCAGGCTCGAACACCGTGTAGGCGCCCTTGTCGATGTCGCGGGTGCTGCCCTCGAGCACGGGCACGCCCTGGCGGGTGAGCAGGATCGCCGTGGGGCCGTCCTTGCGCTGCAGCGCGTGCTTCCAAGCGCCGACGGTCTCGTTCGCATCTGCGGGGCGGACGACGTGCAGGTTCGGGATCATTCGCAGGCTCATCGTCTGCTCGATGGGCTGGTGCGTCGGTCCGTCCTCACCGAGGAAGATGCTGTCGTGCGAGAAGATGTGAACGACCGGCAGGTGCATCAGCGCGGACAGGCGCACCGCACCACGCATGAAGTCGGAGAAGATGAGGAACGTGGCGTCGAACGGACGCAGGCCGCCGTGCAGCACCATCCCGTTCGCGATGGCGCCCATGCCGTGCTCTCGCACGCCGAAGTGGACGTTGCGCCCATCCCCGGACTGCGCGCTGAGAACCCCGCCCTCGGGGATGCCCACGCCGTTGCTTCCCGCCAAGTCGGCCGAACCTCCGACCAGGCTCGGGAACCGCTCGGACAGCGCCGCGAGGACCTTCGCGCTGGCTTTGCGCGTGGCGAGCGAGGTGCCGACTTCGAACGCGGGCAAGCCTTCGAACTTGGCGTCGGGGCTCTCACCAGAGAGTACGGCCTCGAGCTCGGCGGCGAGCTCGGGATGCGCGGCACGATACGCCTCCATCCGCGCCTTCCAGTCCGCGTGGGCCTTCACGCCCGGCTCGATGGCGGTACCGATCGCGTCGGTGAGGCCCGTAGGGATGTGAAACGGATCGAGCGGCCACCCCATCCCCTTCTTCGTCGCTTCGATCTCGTCCGGACCGAGCGGTGAGCCGTGCGAGCTGGACTTGCCGGCCTTGTTCGGGCTGCCGTGCCCGATGACCGTGCGCGTGACGATGAGCGTGGGCTTGCTGAGGTCGGCACGCGCAGCCGTGAGCGCAGCGCTCACCGAGGCGTCATCGTGGCCGTCGGCCTGGAGCACTTGCCAGCCGTACGCCTCGAAGCGCTTGCCGACGTCCTCGGTGAACGAGATGTCGGTCGAGCCATCGATGGTGATCTGGTTGGCGTCGTAGAGATAGATGAGCTTGCCGAGCTGCTGGTGCCCCGCGAAGCTGGCGGCCTCCGAAGCGACGCCCTCCATGAGGTCGCCATCGCTGACGATCCCGTAGGTGAAGTGATCGACCACGTCGTGGCCGGGGCGGTTGTAGCGGGTGGCGAGCCAGCGCTCGGCGACCGCCATGCCCACGCCCGTGGCGAACCCGGTCCCCAGCGGTCCCGTCGTCACTTCGACCCCTTCGGTGTCGTGCACCTCGGGGTGCCCCGGCGTCTTCGAGCCCCACTGGCGGAAGTTCTGGATGTCGTCCAGGGACAGCGGGTAGCCGCACAGGTGCAGCAGCGAGTACAGCAGCATCGAGCCGTGGCCCGCGCTCAGCACGAAGCGATCGCGGTCGGGCCAGTTGGGGTCGGCCGGGTCGTGGACCAAGAAGCGCGTCCACAGCGTGGTCGCCATGCAGGCGGTGCCCATCGGCATCCCGGGGTGACCCGAGTTCGCCTTCTGGACCGCGTCCATGGAAAGCCCCTTGATGGTGTTCACCATCGAGGCGTGATCGGAGGCCGAGAACGCCCGCTGGGCGAGGGCTGCGCGCTGCGACATGGCGCCGTGGGTATCACGACCACGACGCCCGGAAAACCCGACCACCACGCAGGCTCACACCGGCGCTTTTGCCGGTCGCCTCAGCGGCTGCAGGTGCAGATGAGATCCATGTTACCGGCGTCGTCGCACGTGGTGTCGCCGTTCGCCGTACACAGTTCGGCCTCGTTGAACTGCGCGCTGAGGCACATTCCGCCAAAGCTCTCGCAGACCTGCGTGCAGTTCGTCATCTGCATGGTGGTCGTGTTGAAGCTGCAGCTGTCGTCGGCCTCGACGCAGAGCAGGTAGTCGTCGGCGCCACCGTAAAGCTGGTCGCAGCTCATCGCCACGCCCCCCGTGCTGGTGTCCCCGTCGCCGGTGGTCGGGTCCGTGGGATCCTCGGTGGGATCCATGGTTGGGTCCATGGTTGGGTCGGTGGTCGGGTCCGTCGTCGGCGCGGTCGTCTCGCCCATCGAGCTCGTGCCCGGATCGGTCGACGCGTCCGTGGGGTCGGTCGACGAAGAGCCCACGGCCGTGTCGGTCTCTCCGTCGGTCCCCGAGGCCACGGTCGTCGCCGTACTCATGCCTTCGTCCCCAAAGCAGATCCCCGCGAGCGAAGACGCGCGGTCGTGCCAACGCTTCCCCGAGGTGCATGCCGGATCCGGGAAGGTGCAGAAGTTGTTCGACTCGCACACCCCGCCTTCACCGCCCTCGGCGACGCAGTTCTCATTGGTGGTGCACTGGAAGTCCGACTCGACCGTGCAGCTCGCGCCCGCAACCAGGCCGAACGCACCGAAGCCGAGCGTAGCGATGAACAAGCGAAGCGTTCGCATCCCGTCCCCCGTGATCGACGACTAGAAACGACCCGACAGTGCGACGCCCTGCACGCGGCCAGCCACCAGCGGTGCCACGTGAACGCTGGCGTTGCTGGACGGACCCGCGGCCTTCCGCTTCTTTGCGCCGACGATGATCAGCGGAATGCCGATTGCCAGCCCCGCCACGGCAACGCCCGTTCCGACCCAGCCGTAGAGGTTGGCGCGTGCGCCCTCTTCGTCGAGTTCGTCGATGCGCGCCTGGTTCTCGGGGTTCCCGCCGAGCGTTTCGACTTCGGACTGTGCGTTCTGGCTGAGCATCAAGCCGGCGATCGCCAGGCCTGCGCCGCCCGCACCGATGGCCGTGGCCACGCTGCCGCCGATGAGCATGCCGGTGCCCGGCTTGGCCTTGCCGCGCTTCTTCTTCTTTTTCTTCTTCGAGTCACTGGCGACGGCCACTGGCCCGTCCTCTGCGGCCGCCTGCTCAGCTTCGATCTCCTCGATCAGCGCTTCGGCCTCTTCGATCTGCGCCTCGGCTTCGGCGCGCAGCGTGGACGCCGAAGCGGGGTCGATCACCAGCCAGGTCGAGGACGCTTCACCTGCGTTGACGGCCTCATAGAACGCGGCGATGTCGACCGCGACCATCGTGACCTCGATGCATGCCTCGGCCTGCTCGATGCTGCGCTCCTCGCGAGCGATCTCGAGGCGAACCTCGCCGGACTCCTTCATGGTGACGGGGTCGCCGAGCAGCGCGGCGTTTTCCGCCAGGCCGGCTGCCGCGGCCTCTTTGTTGGACTCGCGGTCCGAGGCGACGGAGTCTCGGATGGCCTGGCGCTTCGACTCGGCCGATTACGGCGACAGTCCGGGCGCTTTCTTCTTCTTTTTCTTCTTCTTTTTCTTCTTGAAGAAGGCGGTGGGCAGCGAGCCCGCGCTCAGGGACGGGGCGCTCGCGGCCATCTGCGCGTGCGCGAGCGTCGGCGATCCCGCAATCGCAAGCGCCGTGACGGCCACCATCAGCGACGTCGCGCCGGTTCGAATTCCGCGAAATTTCGTTCCCCGTGCGGTCATGCTCTCTCCCTCAACTCCCCCTACATGATGGCACAGGTCGTCATCGCGCTTCCGCGTTTCTTGGTGAGGCCTCGGACCTGGATTTCAGCCGATTGTGATCCCTCGAGCGCGCTCGAACCGCTGCAACGAACGGTGCGCATGGGGCAACACAAAGCCGCAGGCAACGCCGGAATTTCGCGATCCTCGCCCGGCCGTGCGCCGCCGTGATAGAGGGTCGGCATGCGCATTTGCATCCTCGGCGCAACTGGCCTGGTTGGTCGCGAGACCATCACCCTCATCCGCCGCGCGTGGCCCACCGCGGAGATCATCGGGTTCGCCAGCAAACGAAAACAACTCGAGCACGAGGGCGTGACGTACGACGTCCTCGGCGCACCAGAGCTCGAGCAGGACGACGCGCCCACCGGCGACCTCGCCTTCGTCGCGCTCGATGACGATCACTCCAAGCGCTACGTTCCGCGCCTGGTCGAGCTCGGCTACAAGGTGGTCGACAAGAGCAACACGTACCGCATGAACCCGAACGTCCCGCTCGTGGCCGCGGGCGTGAACTGCGGGGTCGTCACCGACGACACGCAGCTGGTCGCGAACCCCAACTGCACGACCATCCCGTTCACGATGGCGATGGGACCGCTCGCACACGCGTTTGGACTCGAATCGGTCGCGATCAGCTCGTACCAGGCGATCAGCGGGGCGGGCATCAGCGCCCTCGACGGCTTCTTGGACATGACCAAAGCCGGCTACGCCGAAGCCAACCGCCTCGGCACGCAGCTGGACGCCAGCAACTACGCGGGCAACACGGTCCCGCACAACGGCAAGACCGACGACAGCGGCTTCTCCTCCGAGGAGCGTAAGCTGATGAACGAGAGCCGCAAGATCTTGGCGGCCTCGGGTCTCAAGGTCTCGGCGCAGTGCTGCCGCGTTCCCGTCGCGGTCGGTCACTTCATGAACGTGTGGCTGACGCTGTCCAAGGCCGCCTCGCTCGCGGACATCGAGACGACGCTCCGCGACACCGCGGCTGGCCCGTACCTCAGCGTCAACGGCGGCCCGGTCGGCGATGGGCTGACGGCGCTCGCATGCGTCCACGACCGCGACAACACCCTGGTCGGTCGTCTCCGGCTGGACCCGCGTGACGACAGCGGACGCACCGTCTGCCTTACGGTCGCCGGAGACAATCTGCGACTCGGCGCAGCGACCAACGCCGTCCGCGTTGCGAGCCGCTGGTTCCGCTCCGAGGACGCAGCCCTTCAGGCGCCCGGGAACACGCCTGCGGGCTGAACGACGAAGACGGTCGCGATGCCCTCCCCTGCTCCGGCGGCGGAGGGCTTCGTCGTTTCGGGAACCACGAAAAATGGCCCCCCGGTCATGACGCACACACGTCCGGGGGGCCAAGGGGGGTGGTCCTCACTTGTGACGCACTCACACGGAGGACCGGGGTGGAGACCCCGCCGCGACGCACTCACGTCGGGGACTCCGGCAGCGCCACCCAGTCCTGGGCGGAGCCGCACCTCGAAAAAGCCGGCCTGACGACAGCGACGCACACGCCACCGCCAGGCCGGTGGGCCTTGGCGTCGTCGCCCGAGATGCCTGCAAGGAGCAACGGAGGATTCCGTTTTTGCTTCGGGCTTCGACGTCGACCACTCTGACTTAACTGAAAATGAAAGTCAACAGCACTTTCATCATTTTTCTCGATTTGCACGCCGAGGGCCCAGCCGCCATTCTCGCGCGGCCATGCGCACCGCTCTTCGACAGGCGATCCTTGCTCTCGCCGAGTCCGTCCCTGACCGGGGCATGTCCATGGGCGCGCTGGTCGACACCCTCGAGCACAACGGCTACGCGCCCGAGGAGGTCGAGCTCGAGATCTGGGCGATGCTCGCGGCGCGGCGGCTGACGCCCTCGGGGTTCGTGTGCCGCAAAGTCCGCGCGGCCGAAGGCGCGACGCCGGCTCGCACGTACGAGTTCCTGCTGATGCCGTGGTCGCCGAACCTCGACGGCCAGCTCGACCTCGGGCTCGAGTCGTCGCCATGAGCGTCGTCGACGCCCGGATTGCCCGCCGACCTGGAGACCCCGGGCTCTTCGCCGCGCTCGCGCCGATGGACGGCGTGACGGACTGGGTCTACCGCGACCTGCTCACGCGGATGCACGGGGGCAACAGCGGGATCAGCATGTGCGTCTCGGAGTTCGTCCGCGTCTGCACGATCACCGTCGTTCGCAAAGTCATCGAGAAGCACTGCCCCGAAGTTCACACCGGGGGCAAGACCGCGGCCGGCGTCCCCGTGTTCGTGCAGATCCTCGGGGGCAACCCAGGCCCGATGGCCAGCACCGCCGCACGCTGCGTCGAGATGGGTGCGCCGGGCATCGACATCAACTTCGGCTGCCCCTCCAAAACCGTCAACGGCAGCGACGGCGGGGCGACCCTCCTGAAGTATCCGCAGCGGGTCGAGGCGATCACCGCCGCGGTGCGTGCGGCGGTTCCCGCCGAGATCCCGGTGACCGTGAAGATCCGGCTGGGCTGGGACAGCGCCGACAACGTCGAGGCCATCGCCCGCGCGATCGAGAACGGCGGCGCGTCGTGGCTGACGATTCACGCCCGCACCCGCATGCAGGGCTATCGTCCCCCGGTGGACTGGTCGGGAATCGGCCGGGCGCGCGAGGCCGTGTCGATGCCCGTCGTCGCAAACGGCGACCTCAACACCGTCGCGGACGTCGAAGCGTGCCAGGCGATCAGCGGATGCACTGCCTTCATGGTTGGGCGCGGCGCGATGGGTCGGCCCCGCCTGTTCCGGCAGCTGCGCGGACACACCGAGCCCGAGCTCGACGTCGCGTGGCTGTGTGACACGCTGCGCGAATACCTCGACATGCTGCTGCGCAGCGGTGCCACGGAGCACGCCGCGCTGGGCCGCTGCAAGCAGTGGCTGCGTCTCGCGGCGCCCGCAAGCCCGGTCTACGAGGGCATGTTCACGCAGCTCAAGCGCTGCCGCGACCTGGAGTCCATGCTCCGCGGACTGCCCTCGGGAATCCCGGTGCGCCCACCACGGTTGCAGCCGAGTCGCCCCATCGGCGTCCCGGCCAGTCCATGACCACGCTCGCCCATCCCCGCATCCATCCTGGCGCTGCTACGCTCTTGCCCATGCGCAGCCTGACGGTGTCCTACCTCCTCGCCGCTCTGAGCTTGGTGGGTATCAACGGTGCACATCGCTTCTACCTCGGCAAGCCAATCACGGGCCTGCTGTGGTTTTTCACCGGGGGCCTGTTCATGGTCGGCACGATCTACGACCTCATCACGATGGAGTCGCAGGTTCGCGAGGCCAACCGCTTCGCGCTTCCTCCCGGGCAGGCCGCGCTGCCGCCAGGAGCCTATCCCGGCTACGCACCCCAGCCAGGCTACGCACCCCAGCCCGACCCCAACGCCGACCTTCGCAACCCGGAGGTCGACCTGGAGCTTCGCGTCCTCAAGCTTGCGCGACTTCGCGGCGGCCGGCTCACCGCAGCGTCTACGGCAGCGGAGCTCAGCATCCCGGTTGCCGAAGCCGACGCCAAGCTCACCGAAATCGCCAAGGCCGGGCACGCCAACGTCGACGTGTCCGACGAAGGCGCGGTCCTGTACGACTTCCCGTCGCTACGCGTCTGAGCGCGGCGGCAAGAACCGATCGAGCCAGCGTCCCCACGGGTACGCGAGCAGGACCAGCACGTAGATGTTGTGTCCGAAGTAGATGTTGAGCGACAGCTCCACGCCCACGTGCATGGCGATGAGCGCGGTCATCACCCACATCCGCAGCTTGCGAAACCACATCAGCACGCCGGCGATCTCGGCCAGCAAGCCGAACGTGAGCGCGGCCGTCCCGAGGATGGGGAACCGCAGCGAGAAGTCCTGCAGCACGTTCAGCTCGAACGTTCCGAACGTCGACATCACGTCGACCGACCGTTCTCCGACCCACAGCGCGAAGTGGTCGCCCTTGGGCCAGCCAATGCCGCTTCCGATGAGCTTGCACAGGCTCGCCGAGGTGTACCCGATGCCGTAGAGGAAGTAGGCGAACCCCACGCTGAACTTGCCGACGGCCTCTTCGTGCTCGTGAAAGGCAGCCGTACCGATTGCGAGCCCGAGCACCGCCATGCCGATGAAGTGCGATCCATGGCTGATCTCGCCGAGGGAGTACCGCGACACGTACGCCAGGTGGAACAGCACCAGCGCCACCGCATACGCAAAGCGACCCTTGCGGAAGACCCCGAGCGCGAGGCTGACGGTCAACGCGACCGTGAGCACCAGGGCTGGCGTCGGCGCGAAGAACACCGAGACGTCGACGTAGTTCGCCAGCCCCAGCGGCAGCACCACGGCCTCGAGGCGCTGCAGGGTCGCGAACCAGGTCCATGCGAACTGCAGCGTCCAGCCGACGATGAACAGCTCGAACACCCGCAGAAAGATCCGGTCACCGCGGGAGGCGGACCGTTCGAACCCGAACAGCTGGTCGGCAAGGTGCGCGCCAATGGAGCGTTTCATGCGCCGGCCCCTCGCCGCATCGCAGGACCGACCGCCGCCGCGACAGCCGAGATCCGGACGAGTCCAGTGAGGGCAATGTCCACGTCTCCGGCGTCTCCGACCAGCGTTCCATCGGCGCGCAGCAGCATCAGGGTGCGGCCGCCTTCCAGCGCCGGACCCCACAGCGACCGCAGGGTCTCGATGCGCTCGTCGGTCCACGTGGTCGTCAGCTGAATCATCTTCGACATGTCGTTGGTGCTGGTACCCACGCTGCGCGTCGGGACCGGCTCGCCAGGCAGCGTCTCGAGGGTCCACGGGCCCCACCCGACGTCACCATACGCCGTGACGTCGACCATCAGCGCCCGCGTCCATGGCCGGCCCGCCAGCGAGAACATCGGAAAGATGCTGAACGGCCAGAACTCGCCGCGATGGGTCGCGACGCTCAGCGCGTAAACACCGAACGTGGCCCCGAGCGTGAGCAACGCGCGACGCTGAAGATTGGGCGTGCCATCAGACACGCGGCGTGATTCGCCGGATGCTCAGCCGCGGTTACGCCCGAGCGATGCGCCACGTCACTGCGCGCCCGTGGCCCCACACCCCTTGGGGTCGTGCAGCAGCAGATCGACGCCGCCGTCCGTCTCGACGTCGTCCCAGGTGGTATCGAAACGCTTGCCGACGTAGCGGACGCGTTCGCGGACCTTGCGGCCCATGTAGCCACTCGCCGGGACGGGGTGTTGCACCGGCGTACGCTTGACGTAGGCGGGGTGGAACACCACGCGCTCACGACACCCCGTCGACGACATCGTCACCCGCAGCACGCCGGTCAGGCGGGCGGGGTCGTTGGTGTTCTCGAACAGGAAGTTACCCATCGAGTACGCGATGAGGCCGTCACCGTAGGTCTCGACCCCCTGAAGAACATGGGGATGGTGGGCGATAACGAGGTCGGCCCCTGCGTCGATGAGCGCGTGCGCGGCCTTCTTCTGCGCGCCGCTGGGTCCGTCTTCGTACTCCTCGCCCCAGTGGACGAAGCCGATGAGGATGTCGTAGTCGTCGCGCGCAGCCTCGACGACGGGCGCGACGGTCCCCGCCACCTCGCGGGCGCTCAGGAACGGCAGCGTCGGAGCGCTATCACGCTGCGGGGCATTGCTGCGGTTGGTGAACGCAACGACGCCGATGCGCCACCCTTTGGCCTGGACCGGCTCGACCCGAAAGACCGCCTCGTCTCGCGTCGGCGCACCGAGCGGGACGATGCCCAGCTCCCCGAGGATCGCGGGCGTCTGCTCCACGCCGGCGAGCTTCTGATCGTACCAATGGTTGTTGGCCAGGCTGACGGCGGTGAACCCCGCGTCGACGAGAAGCTGCGCGTGTTCCTTCGACGCTCCGAAGGCGTACTTGGAGCCGATCGGCGAGCGTTCGGGAAGCTCGTACACAAGCGGTGTTTCGAGGTTGCCGATCAGCACGTCGCTCTGAAGCGCGGAACCCATGGCGCCGAAGACGGCGAACCCGTCCTCGGGAATCGGATCGAACCCCGTCTCGCGGTAGCGGCCAAAGATCACGTCTCCAACGAACGTGAGCGTGAGCTGCTCGGCCTTCGTGGGAGGCGGCGGTGGGGCGGGCTCCGGCTCGACCTCGGCCTCGGGTTCGGCCTCGACCGCCACGGGGGCGGGCTCTGGCTCGGCCTCGGCAGCCGGCGGGGCGGGGGTACGCGCTTCGGCGGCGGCCGTCGGCGCCTCCGCCTGGGTCCCCGAGCAGCCCAGCAGCGCTACGAGGGGTACGCACGCGAGCACTGATCGAGCAGCCACGGGAACTCTCCTCCGTCTTTGGTGATCAACACGGCGACGCACGCCGCGGCCGCAGGGGACGTCTCCGCCTCGCACGCGGCCTGGTCCTCGGTTCGCGTGGTCTCCAGCAGGGTGACCGACCGCGCGCCGTCGCCGTCGACGCGGCGATACATCGAGATGGCAGCGTCGAACATGGTGTTGCACGCAGCCTTGGCCGAAGGAAGCGGGCTGGGTAGCAGGCCATCGACGCGGCGGCGGATGCCCTCTGCCTCCGCGTCGTAGTCCGGCTGCGCCTCGACGCCCTTGACCTGGTTGCCGACGCGAATCGGCGTGCCCGGCTGGCTCGGTTGACGCTTGGCGTTGCCCTTGCCTGCCGGTGGCGGCGCGCCGGGATCGTTCGCGCACGCGAGCAGCAGCGTCGCGAAGAAAACGGTGCCCCCGAAGCGAAGCATGCCCGGACCCTACCCCAACTCGGCCGGCGTCGCCGCGGACAGGACTGCACGCAGGTCCGCCGCGTCCACGTCACCCGCCGTGAAATGGAGCACGCGGTCCACCACGTCCCCAATCGCCTGCACCTGCGCGTACTGCAGCACGCAACCGGCGTGCAGCCACCCGAGCGGAGCGAACCGCCCCTCTTCCCAGATGTCGATTGCCACCCGCCACGCGTCTTTCTCGATGCGCTCTCGACACGCACGGCAGCGCGCGCGGCCAGACTTGGCGCGCTGTCCACCCGACAGCCGTGCAAGCCGCGGCGATGCGACGCCTGCCCGCGCTCGGTCGCGATGCATCGGCTCGACGAGGGCCGCGAGTTCTTCATCTTCCTGCAGCGAGGAGAACGCCTCGGGTCGCTTGAACGCCGCGCAGGCCGGGTGGAACCAGAAGGTGGACTCGCCCTCGCCGTACGGGTTGAGGCCGCGCTCGCCAAAACGAAGGGCTCCCTTGGTGATGCGCGTCCGGCAGGCGCGGCACGTGGAGCGTCCGGTCGATGCAGGCTCGAGCGCGTGCATCAGTTCTGGGGCGAGAGCTTCTTGCCCTTTTTCTTCTTTTTCTTTTTCTTCTTCTTTTTTTTCTTGGCCGGCGTCGAGCCGCCGTCGCGCGGGGGCTTGCTCGGGGTCAGCTTGCTGCCCTTGCCGCCGCCCGAATCACCGCCACCATCGGACGGCTTCGAACCGCCACCGCCGGACGGCTTCGACCCTCCACCGCCGGACGGCTTCGAACCTCCACCGCCGGACGGCTTCGAGCCGCCGCCGCCGGACGGCTTCGAACCGCCGCCACCGGACGGCTTCGAGCCGCCGCCTCCGGACGGCTTCGAACCACCACCGCCGGCTGGCTTGGCGTCGCCGCCACCCTCCGGCTTGGTGTCGTCGGCTTTTGCATCGCCCGCCGCAGCCGCGTCACCGCCCTCGGCCGCGGCGTCGCCACCTTCGGCCTCCCCGGCTTCGGCTGCCCCGGCTTCGGCTGCGCCCGCCTCTTCTCCAGCTTCGGCGCCGGCTTCTTCGCCCGCGCCCACGTCGGGCAGCAGCGCCGCCTCGGCCTCAGCAGCCTTGGCTTCGGCTTCCGCCTCCGCCTTGGCCTCGGCTTGTTGCTCCGCAGCAGCCGCAGCCGCGTTGGCGGCGACCGCCGTGGGATCGGGGTCCTGCATCGAGGCGTAGGCGAGGTACCCGCCACCACCGATGAGGCCCAAAGCGACCAGCGCGATGACCAACACCCCGCCCTTGCCGGAGCCCATGTTGCTGTCGGGGCGATGCGCGTCGAGGTCACCGCCGACGTTCCATTGATCACCACCGGCGATCGTCGGCTGGGACGTCCCACCGACGCCCGACAGCTCGGACGAAAACGTGGGGCCAGCCGCGCCCGCAGCGTTGCCCAGCACGGGACCATCGCTGGCGGCTGCGGCTGCGACCGGAGCCGCTGCGACCGCAGCAGCCGCGACGGGCGCGGCCGAGGGCGGGCGCATCGGGGGAGGTCCAGACGAGGCGATCGTCGCTCCCGGAGGGGGCGTACGCGTCTGCCCACTGCCCGTCGTGCCAGACTTGCTCAGGAAGGGCACGAAAAACGCGCCGGCCACGTCCTCGAACGGCTCCAGCGCGGCACTCATCTGCGCGGCGGTCTCGAAGCGCTCTGCGGGGTTCTTGCGCAGGCAGCGGTCAACGACGGCGACCAGCCCCGGTGGCAGCGTCGGCGCAGCCTCACCCAGCGGCGTGGGCTCGCGCGTCGTGACGTTGAGCAGCGTCGAAGCCATCGTCGCGCCCATGAACGGGTTCCGACCCGCGAGCGCCCAGTACAGGATCACGCCCATCGCCCAGATATCGGTGCGGTGATCGGCCTGCGCCGCGCCCTCGGTCTGCTCGGGCGACATGTACTCGGGCGTGCCCATCAAGACGCCCATGCCGGTCTTGCCGGACGATTCGCCCTCGGTGAACTTCGAGATGCCGAAGTCCATCAGCTTGACCAGGAGCTGACCTGGCTCTGGCTCGTGCAGGTAAATGTTCTCGGGCTTGAGATCGCGGTGCACGATGCCGGCGGCATGCGCTGCATGCAGGCCCTCGAGCGCCTGGCGCATGACCATCACGACCGTGCCCGGGTCGACGGGCGATCGCTGCTGCATGAACTGGGCGAAGTCCGCCCCCTGCAGCATCTCCATGACGATGTACGGGCCCAGCTGCGACCGGCCGAGGTCGAGGATGTCGCAGATGTGCTTGCTACCGATCCGACCGGCGGACGTCGCCTCGTTTCGAAAGCGAGAAAGCACCCCCTCGTCCTTGGAGAACTGGACGTGCATCAGCTTGATGGCGACCTTCTTGCGGACGAGGATGTTCTCGCACATCCACACCGCCCCCATGCCGCCCTCACCAAGCTGCTTGACGAAGCGGAACTTGCCGTCGAGCACTCGGCCCTCCAGCGGGAGAAGCTGCTGCGTGTCGGGGTGCAGAAGCACGTCTTCCCCGTGCTCTAGACCTGGCTGCGGACCCGTCGGACTCCCCGTCATGGAAGCGAGATATAGCACGAACGCCCTCCTCCCTGCGTACGCGCAGGCCGGGCTTTGCGGTCTGTCGCACGAGCCTTCAAAGACGGTGAATCAAACCGGCCGCAGCCGGTGAGGGCTGGCTCGACCGCCCCAAGCGGCGCATGCTTGGCGGGCGGGAACAACCGCGTTCGCTCACCGGTTCGGGCCCCGGGCCCGCGTCACCGCCCGCGTCGCACGCCATGACCAACTCCGCACGACCCGTTTCGCGCCCGCTCGCCGCTGCCGCGGTCCTTCTCGCTGCGCTCAGCGCCTGTGATGGCGCAAAGCCGACCCCGAGCGAGCTGCCCCCCGTCGCCAAGCCGAGCGCGCCTCCCTCCGCCGCCAAATCTGCCGAACTGCCCAAGCCCGAGCCCGCGCCGACTCCGGATCCTGCCGCAGGTGTACGGCTGGCCAGCACCGCAGCCGGCGATGTCCCACAGCCCGGCGCGACGCCCCGTGTCGACCCCCTCACCCCCGGGGCGCGGACCGAAGACGAACGCAACACCACGTCGGTGTTCAAAGCCGCTGCACCCGCGACCGTGTTCGTCACGCAGAAGCAGGTCGTGTACGACCGGTTCTCGATGCGCGCGGCGGAGGTTCCCGCCGGCACGGGGACCGGGTTCGTGTGGGACGACGAGGGCCATATCGTCACGAACTGTCACGTCGCGCTGCCCGACTGCGAGCTGCGCAGCAAACCCAAGCTCAAGGTCACGCTCTACGACCAAAAGGAGTACCCGGCCGAGCTCGTCGGTTTCGACGCGGCCAAGGACATCGCGGTACTCAAGATCGGCGCGCCGAAGGGACTCACGCCGATTCGCCGCCCCGAGGCTGCGTACGAGCTCGAGGTCGGCCAGAAAACCCTCGCGATCGGCAACCCCTTCGGGCTCGACCACACGCTCACCGTCGGCGTGATCTCTGCCCTCGGGCGCGAGGTCAAAGGCGTCGGAGGCCTGACCATTCGGGACATGGTGCAGACCGACGCCGCCATCAACCCGGGCAACTCGGGTGGCCCGCTTCTCAACTCGGCAGGCGAGCTCATCGGCATGAACACGATGATCTTCTCCGCAAGCGGGAGCTCGGCCGGCATCGGATTCGCGGTCCCCGTCACCACGATCAAGCGGCTCGTCCCCCAGCTGATTCGATCCGGCCGCGCCGAGCGTGTCGGTTTGGGCGTGAGCGTGTTGCTCGACTCTCAAGCCCGGCGACTCGGCGCCACCGGCGTCGTCATCCGCGCCGTTCCAGAGGGTTCGCCCGCCGCCAAGGCCGGTCTGCGGTCCTTGGTCGAAAGCCGAGGCGGGTTCGAGTTCGACGCGATCGTCGGTGTGGGCGAGACCCGGATCAAAAACTTCGACGACCTCTACGGCGCGCTCGAGATCCACGGCGAAGGGGACACCGTCGACGTGATGATCGAGCGCCACCCCTCGAAGAAGGTCGAAACGGTCGAGGTCGAACTCGCGCGCATCCAGTAGCGCGTCGCCACCCGACCCCGCCGCTCGATCCGCGCGGGAGAAGTCGCGGAGACCCCATTCGCAAAATCCGCACCCAAATGCCGCTTCGGGGGTCGTAGCGCAGCCCGGCGCGGCGGATCGCGAAGGATTTTTCGCTCCTGGGTAGGAGCCGAAACGCACCTGTACCGGGCGTACCGGAAGTTTTGGCGACACCGCCCGGAGCGAAAAAGACGAGCGAGGTGCCGTGATGGGCTGTGCCATGGGCTGCTAGGCTCCGCGCGTGGACACCCTCCTGCGAGGCATCAACAACGGCAAGAACACCCGGGTGGTGGGCGCGGTCACGACCGAGCTCGTCGCCGAGGCGTGCAGCCGCCACAACCTCGAAGGGCTCGACGCGGTCATCCTCGGCCGCGCGCTCACGGCGGGCTGCCTGCTCGCCACGATGACCAAGAACGACGACGAGCGCGTCCGCATCGAGTTCCGAGGAGACGGGGCGGTCAAGCAGGTCCTCGTCGACGCGCGCAGTGACGGAAAGATCCGCGGCACCATGACACGCAAGCCCGTCGTCGTACGGGAACCAGACGGCGAGAGCTGGCGGACGCGGGTCGGCCACCTCGTCGGCGGCGGCCGCATGATCGTGACCCGCGACCTCGGCCTCGAGCAGGAGTACCAGGGCGTGATCGCCGTCGAGTCGGGCGAGATCGACGTCGATCTCGAAACGTACCTTTGCGACTCCGAGCAGCTGCCCTCGGTCTTGGCCTGTGAGGTCGAACTCGACGGTCACGGCAAGGTGCTTCGCGCTGCGGGCCTGCTCTGCCAGACGTTCCCCGGGGCGGCGCCGGCCGTCCTCGAGCCGCTTCGCTCCTTCGTCCGCGATGGCGGGCTCGCCGACCTGCTTCGCCAGGAGCGAACGGCGGAAGAGGTCATTGGATTTGCGCTGCTCGGCGAGAGTTACGCCGCAATGGAGAGCCGCTCGCTCGAGTTCTTCTGCCCCTGCGGACGCGACCGCGCGCTGGCGGTCGTCTCCACGCTCGGCGCCGACGATATCGAGGCTCTTGCCAACGAGCAGGACGCGACCGCGGTGACGTGCAGCTACTGCGGTGACGACTACACGCTCACGCCCACCGACCTCCGCGAGCTCGCGACTCGCATCCGCAGCGAGCAAAGCTGATGGCGCCGCGTCCGGTTCGCTTTCGCGTGGTGCCCCAAGAGGAGGGCACCGCCATCGGTTCACTCGTCGGGCAGCGCCTGCCGAACATGGGCAAGAAGGAAGGCGTCGCCCTGGTGAAGGCCGGGGCGGTTTACATCGGACATCTTCGGGTCCGCGTCCCCTCCACCCGCGTTGCCACCGGCGACCGCATCACCGTCTATCCCGACGCGCTCGCCGACGAAGAGCTCGACCCTCACGCCGTCGTGCAGTTCGTCCACCGGGATCCCGCGTTCGTCGTCCTCGACAAGCCCGCCGGGGTTCCGGTCGCGGCCACGAAGGCCTCCGCCCGCGGCACGCTCAGCGAGGCCCTCCGCCGGGTCCTCCGCGACGAGGGCATCGAGCGCCCCTACGTGGGCGTGGTGCATCGGCTCGACCAAGGCGCCTCGGGGCTGGTGTTGTTCACCGTCCGCGGCGTTGCGAACCAGAGCGTGCATCGGAACTTCGTCGACCACAGCATCGAGCGGACGTATCGCGTGCGCGTCCACGGAGACGCACCCGACGCGTTCACCTGCGACCTTCCGCTGATCGACAAGCCTGGCACCGACAGCATGCAGGTCGCCCGGTCCGGCGAGCGTCGCGCCAAAGAAGCCCGCACCGAGTTCCGTCGCATCCCGGAGGCGGAGCCCATCTCCGGGACGTCGCTGCTGGAGGTCGCGCTTGATACCGGGCGGACCCATCAGATCCGCGTCCACGCAGCGGAAAGCGGACACCCCGTGTGCGGCGATCGCCGCTACGGGCCCGACGAGACCGATGCGTCGCGACTGTGCCTCCACGCGTGGCGACTCGCGTTCGAGCACCCGCTCGAAGCCGGGACCGCAATCGAGCTCACCACGATGCTCGAAGGCTGGGCGCGCGCCGCCGACGACGCATGAGCGCAACAACGACCGTGCTACCGTCTGCGCTTGGTGGTCGCACTCCCCCTGCTGTTGTCGTTGGCTGCATCGCCGCACGGTGACGCGCTGGTCCGGGTGCATGCGCCCACCCCCGAAGACGTCGCGATTGTCGACGCACTGGGCCTCGACGTGTGGACCGAGGTCCCGCTCGGCGAGACGCTCGACCTCCGCGTTCGCGACACCGAACGCGCCATGCTCGACGCCAGCGGCCTGCCGTACGAGATCCTCGTGCCGGACCTGGGCCCGCGCGTCGACGCGGAGCGATTCCGACTCACGGGACCAACGACGCACGGCGGCGAGCTCGACCCTTTCTTCGACGAATACCAGCCCCTCGACGCGATCGAAGAGCGTCTGGGCAGCCTGGCCACGCTACGCCCTGACCGAGTGACCGCGCTGCAGCCAGGAGAGAGCTTCGAGGGACGCACCCTGCGCGGCCTCGAGATCACCGCCGCCGATCCGGACGCGCCCGTCTTTTTCATCAACGGAGGGCAGCACGCCCGCGAGTGGATCGCGATCGCAGCGACGACCTGCGTCGCCGACCGCCTGGTTCGCGAAGCCGACACCGAACGCGTCGACGGCCTGCTGTCGCAGCTTCGCGTCGTCGTCGTGCCCGTCGTGAACCCCGACGGCTACGTGTACTCCTGGGAAGAGGACCGCTACTGGCGAAAGAACCGGCCCCCGCCCAACGGCGTCGATCTCAACCGCAACTTCGGGACGGCGTGGGGCGGCATCGGGGCGTCGGCAAACCCAGAAGCCGGCAACTTCCACGGCGAGGGACCCTTCTCCGAGCCAGAGGCGCAGGCGATGCGCGACCTCGCGGAGGGGTTCGGCACCCTGCTCGCCCACCTCGACGTGCATGCGTACGGGGAGCTGGTGCTGTACCCGTGGGGCTTCGACATCGTCGAAGCACCCGACGACGACGTGCTCGCGCCAGCAGCCAACGTCCTCGCCGACGGAATGTCCGCGCCCCACGACACGAGCTACCTGCCCATCCCCGGCGCTGCGCTCTATCCGGCGGCGGGCAACATCATGGACTGGGTCTACGGAGAGCTGGGCGCGTATTCCTACGGGATCGAGCTGCGACCCGACGGCGAGACCGACCCAGGCCAAGGCTTCGTCCTTCCGCCTGAGCAGATCCGTCCGGTGTGCGACGAGCTGTACGGCGGCGTGCTCGACCTCGCCGAGCACGTGCTCGGCGAGATGCCGGTTGGCCCCGGAGACGACGGTGCCGCGACCGGTCCGCGCGGAGACAGCAGCACCGGCGACGCTCCCGACCCTCCCGGACCAAGCGACGACTCGTCGACCGGCGTTCAGCCTGGAGGGACCGGCGGCGGGGAAGACTCGGGCACCAGCGGCGCCACGCCGCCCGCGGGGGACGACACCACCGCGAGCGACGCCGGTGGCAGTGGGTCCGGCGGTGACACGGATCCCGCCCTCGATGCCGACGACGGCGGCTGTGGCTGCCGCAGCGCGCCGCCTTCGACCGCCGCGCTCATGGTGCTGATGCTGCTGGGTCTTCGGCGCCGCCGCGCAGGCTGACGACCCTCGCCGCACAGTCCGAATCGCACCATCCGCGAAGCTCGGAGCCGCCGAGCTGCTCGACATCGACGGTGGCAGCCGTGATGCGAGCCTGCGCCGTATCCCCGGCGGCGTCCAAGGCCTGTGCCCACAAGACCCTCGCGGCGTTGAGCGCAAGCGGGTCCGGATCGTTCTTCGCCCGAATGCTCGTGGCGCGCTCGAACGACGCGGTCGCCTCGGCAGCGTCACCACGACGCAGCGCAACCTTGCCCTGCACGATGAGGGCTTCGGCGACGCGCGGATGCTCGGCACCCAACGTCGCCTCGAACTGCGCCAGCGCGGGCGTGCTTCGAGCGGCGGCGGCGTCGAGCTCGTTCGCTGCAATCTCGACCTCTGCGAGCGCGACCATCGCGAGCAGCGTGCGCTCGTGCGTGGGTCCGAGGACCTCGCTGCGAATCGACAGCGCCTCCTCCAGCAGCGTGCGCGCCTCGTCGAGACCCCCGACCTCGAGCTGAAGCCGCCCGTAGTTGGCGAGGGTGATCGCCACCATGGGGTGCCGTTCGCCCAGCGCCGCGCGCTGAAGTGGAAGCGTCGCCGCGTAGGCGGCACCGGCCGCCTCGAGGTTGCCCAAGTCGTGCTCGACGAACGCGAGGTTCAGCCGTGCGGCCATGATCCGCGGATCCGACGCTTCGAGCGTCGCTTCGAGCACGGTCACGGCCTCGGCAAACGTCGCGCGCGCAGGCTCGAGCTCTCCGAGAACCTTTTGGGCCGAGCCGAGGGCCAGCAGCGCGCGCCCGTAGTTGGGGTGCTCCGATCCAATGCTCGCGCGCTGACGCTGAAGCACGTCATCGAACACCGCGCGGGCCCCTGCAGCATCCCCCTTGGCGAGGCGAAGCGTGCCGACGATTGCCATCGACGCGGCCACGTCGGGGTGTGCCTCGCCGAGCACTTCGGTGCGGACGTCCACCGCACGTTCGGCAAACGAGGTCGCCTCGTCCACGCGGCCCTTCTCGTACAGCAGCGCGGCGGTCACGTGCAGGACGTCGCCCAGCTCCGTTCGAGCGCGCTCACCAAGCCCTTCGAGTACCTCACGGGCCCGCTCGACCCGGGCAAGCCCCTCGTCGAACTTGCCGGCGCGGATCAACACCCGCGCCGTCGCGGCCTCGAGCGCCGCCCGGGCCAGCGGCGGGTTGCCGGCGCTTCCCACCGCGATCTCGGCCGCCCGCGCCAGCGCGAGATCGGCCTCGAAGTCCGAGCCGACCATGCCTTGGGCTTCCACGAGTCCAATCGACGCATCGGCCACGGCCGGTCTTGCCGAGGTACCGTCCGCAGCCGCGAGCACGCGCTCGAACGCCGCCGACGCCAGCTCCCCGTCACCGCGCGCGAGCGCGACGCGCCCTGCGAGGGTCTGCAGCTCGAACCATGTCGCATCGCCTGCCTCGACCTCGGACAAGCCCGCGTCTACCTGAGCCTGTGCCTCCTCGAAGCGCCCTGCCCCGAAAGCGGCAGCGGCCTCGTCGAGCGAACGCACGCTGGTCGCGTCTCCGCCGTCGTCGGCCCCAACCTCTGCCGCGCGCTCGGGATCCAAGCAGTCGGCGACGGCCGGCAGGGCCAGCGACATTCCGACCGCGCGCTCGACGATGCCGACGTCCGCCTCGACCCACAGCGCCGTCGTCGCGGAGAACTGCTTGAGCCGTCGACCCAAGCACGCTTGCATCACCGAAGACTCCGCCTCGCAGGCCCGCTGCTGCAGCTCGATCCACGCCGTGGCGTAGCGGTCGGCCTGGG
>JBCCQM010000029.1:0-53691 GCA_039024335.1 Myxococcota bacterium | reverse complement strand
GCCCAAGCACCGCGGCTGGCTCGCCCGCGTCGTCGACGTCTTCCCCCGCTCCGCCGAAACGATCGGCGGCATCTTCCGCAAGAAGGGCGCCCAGCGAAGAAGCCAGCTGCTCGACCGCAAGCGAGACCACTGAGCGATGCTAGTGCGCTCGATGCAGTCACCCGCCGAGCAGCTTCGCAAGTTCGTCGTCTTGAGCCGACTGGAGCGCCGATACAAGTCTCTCTTCGTGCTCCTCGAGCGACGACGCAATCCCCTGGTCGCAGAGAAAGACCTCCTTCGCTTCTCGGAAGGACAGTCCGTACACCGTCCGAAGAAGTCCGATCCTCTCGATGGCGCTAAGACCTCGCGATCTCGCGTGTTCGCAAGCCTGCTGCGCCGTCATGCCGCGCTCTCGAAGCTCAACGAACTGTGGAAGGTCATTCGCGCTCATGCCGACGTGGTCATCCAGCTCATCGGCGTGACCCCCTGACAGCCTAACAAGGGGTAGCGCCCACGCCCGACTCCGTCGTGCACGCTCTCCCTGCGACCTGCGCGGCGATGGGCCCGCTATTCCTCCGCAGGGTAGCAGCCGTCTGCGGGCCGGATTCGTGGCAGCTGCTACGCTTCCAGCATGCTGACGGCCTGGTCTCGGTGGAAAGAAACCCCGCGCGCGCTTCTGCTTGTGGCGGGGCTGACGGCGGCGGGGCTGATGACGCAGGTCGCAGCGCCGGAAGCGGACGCGGTCGTGCGGACGGCCGTCCGCGTGCAGGTCGACTCGGAGGCCGAGCGCGAGGTGGTTCGGGCCGTGATGCTCGACCTTTGGACCGACAGCGACGCGGCGCCGCGCTTCGACGTGGTGGTCGACGCGAACGACATCGAACGCCTGCGTGAAGAGGGCATCGAGGTCGAGGTGCTCGTGCCCGACGTGGACGCGCTGGCCGCCGAGGAGCGCGAGAGGCTGGCGTCGGCCGAGGCAGCGCGACCCGGGAACTGGTTCGCCGAGTATCGGGACTACGAGACGGTCGACGCCTACCTCGACATGCTCGCCGCGCGACGCCCTGCGTTCGCCCAGGTTGAAGAGCTCGGCGCTTCGGTGGAAGGCCGGCGCATTCGCACCCTGAAGTTCTCGACCGGCGGTGAGGGTCGCGAGACGATCGTGCTCAACGGGGGCCAGCACGCACGCGAGTGGATCTCGGTGATGGCGACCACGTGCATCGCCGATCGCATCGTGAACGAGTACGACGAGGACCGTCGCATCCGCGCCATGCTGGACCGGTTCGACGTCTACGTTGCGCCGGTCATCAACCCCGACGGCTACGTCTACTCGTGGGAGTCCGATCGCTACTGGCGAAAGAACCGACGGGGTGGCTACGGCGTCGACCTCAACCGCAACTGGTCGGTCGGCTTTGGCGGAAGCGGCTCGAGCTCGAACAAGCGCTCGCAGATCTTCAAGGGCCCGCGCCCCTTCTCGGAGCCCGAGACGCAGGCCCTGCGCGACCTCATCGTGCGCGAGAAGACCGTCGCCCACATCGACTTCCACAGCTACGGCCAGATGATTCTGTACCCGTGGGCGTACAGCAAGACGCCCGCCCCGGACCGCGAGCGCCTTTCCTCGCTCGCCAACATCATGGCGTCGGCGATCGCCCGCACGCACGGCAAGCGCTACAAGCCCATGACCGGCCGCGACCTCTACACCGCGGGCGGCACGGCGCTGGACTGGTCCTATGGCGAACGAAACGCTGCGGGCTACACGATCGAGCTTCGCCCCGACGGAGGCCGCCGTGGCTTCGTGCTTCCGCCCGAGCAGATCGTGCCAACCTGCGACGAGAGCTTTGAAGCGGTGCTGGCGATGGCCGACACGCTCGACCGCTGAGTGGCCTCAGCTTCCGGGCAAGAACGACACGGTCGAAGCCTCGACCGCAACGCCCTCGGCCATCAACACTTCGTGGCCCCAGCGCTCGAGCCAAAGCACGCGCCGCGCCGACCCGCCGTACAGATACGTCGCGACGCGGGGCTGCTCGGGGCGCTCGTGCCGGCCCGTCGATGCGGCGCTGGCCTGGCCGCGCCGCTGCAGGGTGTAGTCACCGCTGTCGCGCCGCAGGTTGCGCGGAGGCTCGCCGCTGAGGCCGTGCGCTGCGACCGGCTCGACCACGAACCACTCATCGAGGTGCGTGCCGCCAACGAGCCAGCGACGCTTGGTCCCATCCACCATGTTGACGACCGTGGTCGTGTTGAGGCCCTCTCGCAGAAGGACGAGCCCATCCACCAGGAAGTCGCCGTCTCCATCACCACCGGACTCGACCAGCACGACGTCCCGCTGACGCAGCGTGCCCAGCCCGAGCTCGCCGCGCGGACCAGCATCCCCGCCGAGCTGACGAGGTGCGACCGCACCCTGCCGTGACTTTGGATGTGCAAGACGTTGCGCAACGAGTTCCCGCACGCGGCGCGTGCCGGCGTCGTCCGGGGGCGCACCGGAGGCAGCGGCGAGAGCCAGGGGCGGACCGTGACCCTCGTCGATTGCACGTCGCCCCTCCCCCCAGTCCCGCAACCGGCGCGCGGCGAGGACGCCTACCCAGAAGGCGCCTGCAATGGCCATGGCAGCAAGCAAGGAAGCGACGGTCAGCATGACGGATCTTCATCGATCTACCACGTCGTGGCGGCCGCGGCCCCTCCCACGGGGGCCTCGAGCGTACCTGCCCAGTGGACTTTCAGCACGCCCGGCAGCCGTCTGCTCACCTTGACGGGTCTGGCCGGCCGCCGATACAAGTCGACCGCGTCGCGGCGGGTTTTGCTCTCGCGCACCCCTTGCCCCGGGCGGCGCCTTGCGTGAGATGGAGCCGACTCCCTGGGATCCCGAAGGCGTGACGGTCGTTCTCGACCACGACGGTCAGCTCGTGGGCGGTGCCCAACCGAGCGGCCTCGACACGAAGCAGTTCTACAAGATGCTGGTCGCGGCGCGCTGCCTCGACCTGCGCCTCGCTCGCAGCGGCCTGCCGATGTGGGCGTCGGCCGCGGGTGAAGAAGCCGCGCTGGTCTCGACCGCGCTGGTCAGCCGCGAGCGCGACTGGATCTACGCCGGCTTCCGCGACGTCGCGGTGGCCCTCGCGCGCGGGCTCGAGCTCGACGCCGTCGTGGCCGGGCTGTTCTCGGGCGAAGCGGCCAGCCCCGGGCGCATCGCCTCGGCCACGCATCGCATTGCCCCGCCCACCGACGCGCTTGGCATGCACCTCGCCCTCGCCTCGGGCCGCGCGCACGCGCAGAAGCTTCGCGGCGACGGCGACGTCACTTTCGCGCTGTTCGGCGAAGGCCTCACCACCACGGGCGCGTTCCACGAGAGCTCGATGCTCGCGGTCTCGAACGCGCTGCCCATGGTGATGGTCTGCCGCAGTCAGCTGTGGCCCAACGGCGCCCCGGCCGAGGCCGGTGCGGTGGGCGACAGCGTCAGCGACCGCGCCAAGGCAGCCGGCTTCTTCGTGCGCCGCGTCGACGGTGCCGACGCCCTCGGCACCCACGCCGCGATCACGGCCGCGGCCGACCGCGCTCGCCAAGGACGCGGACCGGGGTTCGTCGAAGTCGTCGTCACCCAGATGCACCGCGACCCTCCCGCGCACCGCGACCCGGTGGAGCGTCTTCGCAGGCACCTCGACAAGACCGGCGCCTGGACGCAGACGCTGCAAGACGTGATCGAAGCCGAGGTCCGCGGAGGCCTCGACCGCGCGCTCGAAGCGGTCCAATCCAACGAAACGGCGGAGGCCTGAGATGAACCTTCTGCAACACCTCGCCACCGTGATCGCCGACCTGCTGCGCGCCGATGCCAGCCGCGTCGTGCTCGGCGAAGACGTCGCCGACGGGACGATGCTCGGCCTGACGCGCATCGCCGCTGAAGACCCCGAGCTCGCGCCTCGCCTGCTCTCCACGCCGCTGTGCCCCAGCGTGATGCCGGCGCACGCCGCTGGCCTGGCCGCCGAGGGCTTTCGTCCGCTCGTGGTCTGCACAGAGGCGTCCGCACTGCTCGACGCCATCGCTGCGCTGCGCGAGGCCGCCAAGCTCACCGCCCCGGTCGTCTTCATCGCGCCGTTCGGCCCCGGCTTCGGCCTCGGCGGCGGCGCAACCGAAGGCCCCGAGTCGAGCCTGGCTCGCATCCCCGGCGTTCGCGTCGTGGTGCTCTCGGACGCCAACGACGCTGGCGCCACGCTGCGCGCCGCGGTCGAGGGCTGGGCGGGCGATGAGCCCACCGTGCTGCTCGTGCCGCGCACGCTCGCGCTCGCCGAGGTCGGCGAGGCCACCGAGGTGCTCTCCCGTCCGTTCGCTGCGCCCCGTCGCGTTCGCGAAGGTGAGGCCGCGACCGTGTTCACGTGGGGAGCCTGCGTCGCCCACGTGCAGGCCGCCGTCGCCAACTCGGGCCAAGACGCCCGCATCGTCGACGTGGAGTGCCTCGCGCCGCTCGACCGCGCCGCCCTCGTCGAAGAGGCGAAGGCCACCGGCAAGATCGTCATCGCCCACAGCGGCCCCGCCCGCGGCGGCGTGGGGGCCGAGCTCGCGGCGCTCTTCGCCGACGACGCCATCCTCACTCTCGACGCCCCGGTGCTTCGCGTCACCGGCGACGACGGACCGCTGACCGCCACCTCCGAGGGCAAGGCCCTGCCCAGCCTCGACGCCCTCACCACCGCCATTACCCATGTCGCCACGTACTGAGCGACCCCGCTGAGCGACCACCAGAGACCAAGGACAACCCCGCAATGATCGAGTTCAAGCTCCCCGCCATCGGCGAAGGCGTCGTCGAAGGTGAAATCGTTCGCTGGCTCAAGCAGCCCGGCGACGCCGTCGCGGCCAACGAGCCCCTGGTCGAAGTGATGACCGACAAGGCCACGGTCGAAATCCCCTCGCCCCAGAACGCGGTCGTGCAGTCGCACACCGCTGCCGAAGGCGAGATCGCAGCGGTCGGCGAGGTGATTGCGATGCTCGCGGGCGAAGGCGCTACCGCTGCAGCTCCCGCGCCCGCCCCCGAAGCTGCGCCCGCGCCCGCGCCCGCACCCGCACCGGCCCCCGCTCCCTCGCCCGCCCCTGTGGCTGTGGCGCCCGCCCCCGCGCCCGCGTCCAACGGCAAGGTGCTCGCAACCCCGGCCGCCCGCGCGCTCGCCCGCGAAGCCGGCATCGACCTCGCAACCGTCCCCGGTGATCGCGGTCGCATCACGAAAGCGGACGTCGCCGCCGCCCAGGCTGCACCCGCTCCGGCCGCTACGCCTGCGCCCGCCCCCGCTCCGGCAGCAGCCCCGGCGCCCGCCGCCGCGCCTGCCCCGATGGCTCCGCCCGCCGACGAGGACGAGCTCATCCCGTTCCGCGGCATGCGTCGCCGCATCGCCGAGGGCATGGTCAAGTCCTACACCTCGGCGGTCCACTACACCTACGTCGAGCAGATCGACGTGACCAAGCTGGTCGCCGCCCGCAAAGAAGCCAAGCCGATCGCGGCGGCTGAAGGCGTGCAGCTGACCTACCTTCCGTTCATCGTGAAGGCGGTCATCGCGGGTCTCAAGAAGTACCCGATCGTCAACGCGTACCTCGACGAGGCCGGCGGCAACATCGTCAAGCGCAAGCGCTACAGCATCGGCATCGCCACGGCGACCGACCAGGGCCTGATGGTCCCGGTCCTGCACGACGCCGACCGCATGAGCGTGCTCGACATCGCCTCCGAGATCGTTCGCCTCTCCGACGCGGCGCGCAACGGCAAGGCCAACCGCGACGAGCTCACCGGCAGCACGTTCACCATCACCAGCCTCGGCGTGATCGGTGGCGTTCTGGCGACCCCGATTCTCAACCACCCCGAAGTGGGCATCCTCGGTGTGCACGCCATCCGCAAGACCCCCGTGTTCGACGAGAACGACAACGTGGTGGCAGCACACCTCATGAACCTCTCGGTGTCCCTCGACCACCGCGTGGTCGACGGCTTCGAAGGCGCGAGCTTCATGCAAGAGGTTCGCAAGCAGCTCGAGAACCCCAACCTGCTCTTCCTTTCGATGTAGCGGCGACAAGGTCCCCCCAATGGCCATCATCAAGAAGAAAGCCCTCGTCATCGGCGCCGGAACCGGCGGCTACCCCTGCGCCATCCGTCTCGGTCAGCTCGGCGTCGACGCCATGCTGGTGGAGAAAGGCCAGCCCGGCGGCGTCTGCCTCAACGTCGGCTGCATCCCGTCCAAGGCTCTGATCAGCGCGACCAAGCTCGCGCACAAAGCTCAGCACGCCAACTCGATGGGCATCAGCTTTGGCGCCCCGCAGGTCGACATGAAGAAGATGCAGTCCTGGAAGGGCGGCATCATCAAGAAGCTCACCGGCGGCGTCGCAAGCCTCGTCAAGAGCAACGGCTGCGCCTACGCCCAGGCCACCGCCGAGTTCCTCGCGCCCAAGCGCGTGAAGCTCAGCTACGCCGACGGCAAGCCCGATGACATCGTCGAAGCCGAGCACATCGTCATCGCGACTGGCTCTCTGCCGATCCAGATCCCCGGCTTCGAGTACGACGGCAAGCGCATCGTCGACAGCACTGGCGCGCTCGCCATCGACGAAGTCCCCGGCGAGATGGTCGTCATCGGCGGCGGCTACATCGGCCTGGAGCTCGGCCAGACGTTCCAGCGGCTCGGCACCAAGCTCACCGTCGTCGAGGGCATGGACCGCATCCTTCCCAGCATGGAGAAGGACATCGCGATGCCCGTCGCCAAGCAGATCAAGAAGGACGGCGGCGAGATCATCACCGGCGCCCGCGCGACCGGCTGGGAAGAGCGCGACGGCAAAGCCTGGGTGAAGATGGACGTAGGCGGCGAGACGCGCGAAGTCTCCGCCGACGTCGTACTCGTGGCCGTCGGCCGCTTCCCGATCACCAAAGGCCTGCATCTCGAGCGCGCCGGCGTGAAGGTCAGCGACCGCGGCTTCGTCGAGGTCGACGAGCGCCAGCAGACCAACGTGCCGGGCATCTACGCCGCCGGTGACGTGGTCGGTCAGCCCATGCTCGCCCACAAGGCCAGCCACGAGGGCGAAGTCATCGCCGAGGTCATCGCCGGCAAGAAGACCATCAACGACGCGCGGGTCATTCCCGCCGTGGTGTTCACCGAGCCCGAGATCAGCTCGGCCGGCCTCACCAAGGCCGAAGCCGAGGAGAAGGGCCACAAGGTCCACGTCGGCAAGTTCCCCTTCGCGGCCAGCGGTCGCGCCATGGCGATCGACGAGATGGTCGGCTTCGTGAAGGTCGTCGTCGACGCGGAAGACGAGCGCGTCCTCGGCGTTCACATCGTCGGCCCCGAGGCCAGCGACCTCATCTCCGAGGCAGCGCTCGCGATCGAGATGGGCGCCTACGGCCCGGACTTGGCGCTCACCATCCACCCGCACCCCACGCTGGGCGAGGCGGTCATGGAAGCCGCCAAGCACGCGATCGGCGAAGCGATCCACATCCAGAACGCCAAGCGTTAGGTCGACCTCAGGCCGACACGGAGGGCTGGAGCCCGGCAAACGCCGGCTTCGGCCCTTTTTCGTGGCAAGGGCTTGCCGCGACCGCGTGACGACACACGCTGATCGGCACGGGAATAGACCCAGGGCTCTGCGAGTCCGCTCCCGACCGCGTGATGTCTCTGCTCGGCAACCTCATCTGGCTCCTCTTCGGCGGACTGCTCTCCGGCCTCGCGTGGATCGTGGCGGGCCTGGGCCTTTGCCTCACCATCATCGGCATCCCGTTCGGCCTACAAGCCATCAAGATCGGCGTCGCCACGCTCACGCCGTTCGGCAAAGAGGTGCGCGAACTGCCCGAGTCGAACAGCGCCCTTCGCATCGTCTTCAACCTGGCCTGGATCGTGCTGTTCGGCTGGGAGCTCGCGGTCGCTCACCTCGTATGGGCCTGCATCCTCGCCATCACCGTGATCGGCATCCCGTTCGCGAAGCAGCACATCAAGCTGATCCCGATCGCGCTCATGCCGTTCGGCCGCGTGCTCCGCTAGCAGCGCGTCGTGAACCCGGCGCGCTGTACCGCGCCCGACGTTTGCTCCCGGAGGTGAGGACGGGGCAACGCGCCTCGTCCCGCACACTGGTCACCGGCCCACGATCGGCTACGCTGATCGTGGGATGACGCACGAGGATGAGGGCCGACTGAGCTGGAGCGTGCGCTGCGACGCGCGCGCTGAGCAGCGGCAACGGCTCATCCAGGACACCCAGTCCGCTTGTGCCCAGCTCCTCACCCAGCACCTCCCCGCCAGCGCCGGCTACGAGATCCGTCGCGTCCGGCTTCGCGGTGCGATGGAGGGCGTCTCGTACAGGATCAGCCGCGGTGCCTTCACCGCGACGCTGAGCGTGCAGCACTATCAAGACGCCATTCGTCGCGAGCAACCGCTGGAGTTGCGCGTCGTTGCACAGGCAAACCCCGTCGGTGGCGAAACGTTGCCCGCGGTTCGGCCGCGGCGCACGGGGCTGGGGCTCTCCGCCGGCGCTGCGATGACGATGGCCGTCGGCGTGCTCGCCATGGCCGTGACCGGGGGACTCACCGCGTGGGCGACTGCAGTGCTGCTCATTCCCGCCATGTTCGCGACCCGGCTGTGCATGACGCTGTGGATCGCGGACAACATGCAGCGACAGCGCGCGCTGCCGCCCGCCGACCTCCCCGCACACACGCTCGACGCAGCCCAGGTCCGCGACCGCCGGCGATGGTCGTCGCTACAGACCGACCTGGAGGCGCTGCACGAGCTGACGATGCATCGCTTCGTGGTCCAGCCGTTCCGCGGCCTCAGCGGGGGGGCGCGGCTGGCTCTGGCTCCGGCGCCGCTGCGCTCGACCGGCTGATCCGGCGTTGCACCCAGCGGCCCAGTCGCTCCACGGGGAAGAACGACGCGTAGGCAACCCCGAGGATGGGGTAGTGGAACAGGATGTACATCAACGCCAGCACGCCGACGTGAAAGCCCCACGCTGCAGCGGCCCACACCATGCCCAGGCGCCGGTTCAGGACGGCGAAGGGCGCCCCGATCTCCACCGCCATCGAGACCGCGGCCAGCGGGGGAAACACCCACGCATGCGCCACCATCCACGTGCCGAGGGTCGAGTAGCCAGCGCCGAGCTCCGCCTTGCGGATGTTGTCGTACGCGATGAAGTTTCGGAGCGTGTCGCTGGTGATCCACCCCAGGCCCGAGTGGGAGAGCTTGGCGATCCCCGCAACGAAGTACGTCAGCGCCGCCACCCACCCCATCAGCACGACCGCCCAGCCGTAGCGGGACGAGGCCGCCGGCAAGGGCCGTCCACGAGCATCCAAGCTCCAGGCGTCGGCGCTGGCTGCGACGCCCACGATGAGGGTGTGCAGGACGAGCAGGTTCTCGGTGTGGAACACCATGCCCCACGAGTTGCGGTAGCTGGTCACCCACAGCAGACCGGCGGCATACAGCGGCCCAGCAACCTTGAAGCGCCAGCCCAGCACGTAGGCCACGCCCGCGACGAGCGTGAGGATCAGGCCGGCGGCGACGAGGCCAGGCGGCAGCGGGCTCTCCATCCACCACGCCAACCCCACCGGGCGAAACTGCTGCGGCCGATAGCGCGTGACCCCCCAGATCGCGCCGACGCGCGAGAGCAGATAGATGACGCCGTACGCACCCACGAGAATGCGCAGCATCGCCAGCCGCTCGGCGGGCATGTCCGGGTACGCGATGCGGCGGAATGCACTCATCGTGGGACCGCGCAGGTGGTCACGACACGAGAGCGCGTCGGAGTTTTTTCGCCTTGCCAGTACTGCACCGACTCGAACACGTCGACGCGAAGCTGCACGGTGGTGACGCTCGCGTAGTCCTCGTCGTCGAGCACGTTGGCTGCGGCCCGAGCACACAGCGCGTCTGCGGTGCTCGCCCCGCCTCGGATCGCCAGCTTGACGGTCTGGTACGCCTGCATGATCTCGTCGGTGCCGACCATCTCCGGAGACAACGGCCGGCCGATGCCATCAGGGGACAGGCCGACCGCGTGATAGACCTTCGCCGTGGTGCTCTTCGGCTTGGAGAACATCGGGTAGTTCGACAGCGGAAAGCCGTCGGTTCCCCGAGCGACGGGGAACAGCACGGCGACCGTCAGCCCCACGGCGACCAGCGCTGCCCACCAGCCCGTCGCCCCTGCTTCAGCCTGCGGGCGACTCATCGCTGTCGAACCATCCCAGCGCACGGGCGCTGTGGCCCATGCCAGCCCAGGCGTGCTGGACGAAGTCGATGCGAATCGTCGGCGAGCCCATGTGCTCGCTGAACCCGCCCTCGATCGGGTGAGGGCCTTCGCATGCGAAGCAGTTCACTTCGTTCCATTGGTGGTGGACCAAGAACGAAAGCGCCCGCATCAGCGCGGCCTCGATGTCGGAGGCGTCTTCGCCTCGTGCCTTCGCGAGCGCCAGCGCAGCCGAGCCCGCCTCGCCAAAGCCAGCGGACCCGGTGTTGTGCGGCAGCAGCACGTTCCCGTAGCCATAGCCGCCAACGAGGTCTTCGCCGACCTCGTCCTCTTCGCTGAGGATCAGCCGCGTCTTGTAGCGGACGTAGTCCAGGCAGAAGCGCTCATACCCCTCGTGGCGGTGATGTCCCAACGCCGCGCGCGCCGCCAAGCAGTTCCAGTTCTCCTCCATGAAGAAGAAGTCCCGGACGAACCCGCTCCAGTAGTCAGTGGCGATGTAATCCATCGCGCGGTCGACGGCCTCGTGGACCGCATCGGCGTCCGCAAAGATGCCTGGCTCCTGTGCCGATGCCTCTTCGAGCAGGACCAGGGCGAAGATGGCCTGACCCACGGCGTACAGCGGATCGGGCCCCGGCACCGGCGCTCCCGCCTCGAAGTCGTACTTGGGATAGAACGATCCGTCGGGACGCTGCATGGCCAGCAAGAACTTGGTCATGCGATCGATGGTGTCGTCGAAGCGCTTGCCCACCCTGTCTCGGCAGCTGAGAAACGCGATCGCGGCCAGCGCCGTGTTGCCCAGCCCCACCTTCTTCGCCGGCTTGCCCTTGGGATACTTGAGCATCGACAGCTCGCCCGTACGGCGCTGGGTCGACGCCAGCATCGACAGCGCCCGTCGGGCAACGGCCTTGGCCTGCGGCGTATCGTCGGCAAGCTCGCACGTGACCAGCGTGGTGCCGGCCTGCCGGGCGATCGCAAAGCCCCGATAGGAGACCAAACCCGAGAACGGCCGCATCTTGTACTCGAAGCGACCGTCGGGGCCCTGTGCGGACAGGATGTACTGCTCGGCGGCTTTGGACGCCGCCTGCAGCGACGCGGGCGTCAGCGGTGGGCCCTCTTGGCGCATCCGTCGCAGCGGATGCAGAGCGCCCTGCCCGTCGGTGACGAAGCTGCGCGTCTCGATGCGCGTGAGGCCGTCGACCGCGGTGGGGATCAGGCCGGTGGCGTCTGGCGGCGCGAGCGTCTTTCGCAGCGCAACCGGGTCGAAGCCGAAGCGCAGGTCGGGGATGACGGGAATCGGGGTGTTGGTGTTGAAGGCGTCGAGCGCGAGCATCTGCCAGGGCATCAGGCAGCGTCGGCCTTCGCAGACGCCGTCCAGCCCCGGCCGAAGCAGCATGCTGTCGACGATCGGGACCACGTGCTGCAGCGGCTGCACTCCCGTGATGACGTCGATCTTCACGCGCCCGCCCAACGATGCGGACACCAGCGTGTCGGCCATCTGCTCGAACGGCGCGACCCCTTCGCCTTGCCAGCAGCGAGAGATCGGGGCGGGACGGTTGGCCTCGTTCGCCTCGAGGAACGTCGCGACCACCGTGTTCACGCCGGCGGCGGGCGCCTTGGGGCAGACCGCAGGCTTGACCGAGCTCAGCGACGGCGCGCCTTCAGGCGCGGGCACCATCGGCGGCACGTGGTCCTTCACGACCGCGTCGAGGTCCAGGTCGGACGACACCACCGGCTCGGCCGCCGCTGCGTTCCGACTGTGAACGACGCCCCATCCGGCGAGCAGCAGGAGCGCTGCGCCAGCGGCTTTGCCGGCCTTCGACGGCCGAATCCCGCCGGTGACGACGAGCCCCCACGCCGAAAGCGGTACTGTGAAGGCGAACACGATCATCCACACAAGGCCCAAGGACACGGCCACGCCGCGCCCGAGTCCGCCGTACAGCTCCGCCACGTAGGACGCCGTGCGCACCAAGTTCCAGCTCGCGTATGCGAGATAGACCAACGCCACCAGCGCTTGCAGCCGCCACGCTTTGGCCCGCAGCGCGCTTCCCGACAGCGCCACGACGGCACAGCCCAGATGCGCTACGCCGAGCGCCGCGGTCATGGTGGCGAACAGCGTCCAATCCCCCGACCACGGGAGCTTGTTGACCGACCACAGGCACACCGCGGCGACGATCGAGGAAAGAGCGGCCAGCCACCATCGCGGCAGCGGGCGGGCATCGGCGGAATTGGTCATGCGCTTACGCTCTGAATCTGCATGCGCCAGTCCACCCCGACAACCTCGAACGGCTTCATGGGTGTCCAGACGTTGTCGCCCTGCAGCGGCTCGCTGGAGACGAGCAGGTGCTTGACGAAGCCGCCCTCGGGCGGGTTCTCACAGGCGGCCCCGAAGCTGGGGCAGACGTTTCGGTCGGGGCACCGTCGCTTGTACGTGGAGTAGTACAGCGCCTTGCCGCCCTGGTGCGCGAGCAGGGTCGTGCCGTTGGTGATGGTGAAGGTCAGGAAGTTCTCCGTGGGCGGACCCGCGTCGTCGAGACACAGGTCCCCAGCGACCGAGACGACTTCTTCGACCGTGGCTCGCGCGGCGTCCATCAGGTCCCCGAGCGCGTAGCCGGCCTGCGTCAGATCGCACCGCTTCGCCATGTGGCCGAGCAGGAGATAGAACAGCAGCTCGCTATCGGTGTCGCCGAGGATGTATCGACGCAGCACCGGCGGGATCCGGTCCAGCAGCGTCTCACGCAGATCGTCGAAGCCCGCGATGTTGCCGTTGTGAACGAACACCCACTGCCCGAACTGGAACGGGTGCGTGTTCAGGATCGAGTGCGAGCCTTGGGTCGCCTTGCGCAGGTGGGCCAGCACCGTCTCCGATGCCACGATTCCCGAGACCCGCCGGAACAGGTTGTCGACCTGGGCCGAGGACACGCTCTTGATGACGTGTGGCGCTCCGCCGTTGTAGTAGGCGACGCCCCACCCATCGGGATGGCGGCCACTTTGCTGCATGAGCGCGTTGTCGGCGCTGACCAGGCTGCGGTGCACCTGGCTTTGGATCACCGACCGGAAGCCAAAGATCCGACACATGGACGGTCACGCTATCGCCCCCGGCCCGGCGGGTCGAGAGCGGAGACGACGACGCCTCAAATGCTTCAGCCGACGCACCGTGGGAGTGGTACGTCGGCTGAAGCGAACGGATCGGAGGATTGGAGTCGGGTTGTGTTGCTGAAGCGGCGAACCGCCTCAACGCCCTCCTAGAAATACAAGTCGCGTGCCACGAACGTGCGCACGAAACCATTGGGTTTTTCGAGGAGCCCGGGGACCGTGGCGGCGGCCACAGCCGTAGCCAGGTGACAGGTCCTGCAGCCAGGTGGGCTCACGACTTCGAGGGGGCCGATCCCCTTGCGCGCGCCCAACCACTGCCTCGGCTGTGGCACCGAGAAGCAGCATCCACGGCGCCACAGCCGAGCCGGACCCGCCCGCCGTACACCCCGACGGAACTTGCCCTTCGGCCTCGGCGTCGTGGTTCGCAACAGCGCTACGGCGCGGCGGGGGCCATGTAGCCCTCGAAGTCAGCCGCGGAGCGCGGTGCGATCTTGTGGTTGCCGAAGCTGAAGTTCAACGGGCCTTGGATCGCGGTGAACATCGCCCCTTCGCCGAAGCCCATGAAATCGGCCGCGTGCTCCTTGGCGAAGATGCTGAACAGGAAGTCGTCGATGACGACGACCGCCTCGCCGTCGGCCACGGCGAACTCGCTGAACTGGCCGAAGTCGTTGCCGGGGACCGGGACCGCGCCGAGCATGCCGGTCGTCGACACGAGCACGCCCTCGTAGGGCTCGGCCATCATGGCGTCGGCGAGCACGTCGGGCGTGACGGCCTCGGGGCTGAGCTCCATCGTGCCGCCGTCGGCTTCCATCGTGCCCATGCCGTCGCCGATCATGATCGCGGTGAGGCCTTCGACGCCGTTGACACCGATGTCCTCGGAGGTCACGCCCGAGACGGTGACGAGGTCGCCGATCGAGAACACGCTGAGGTCGAGGTCACCGGTATCGACGTACACGCCGCTGAAGGGGCCGCCGGCAACTTCTTGCACGTAGACGCCGACGTTGTCGCGGATGCCCGTGATCGCCACGCCCTCGACCGTGACCATGGTGCCCTCGGCGACGGTTCCATCCTGGACGTCGTAGATCGTCACGCCGGACGCTTCGCCGGTGCTCGTGCTGCCGAACCCGCCGGTGCTCGTGCTGCCGCCCTCACCCGAGGTGGTCGGCTCCTCGTCGGTGGTCTCGGCATCGGTGTCGACGCCGCCGGTGGTGCCGTCCGTCGTCGTGCCGTCCGTCGCGCTGTCGGTCGTGGCCGGGTCCGTGGTCGGCGAGGTCGCGGTGATGGACACCGAGACGCCGGTCGGGCCGTCGGTCGTTGCGGAGTCGGAGGTCTCGCCACCGGTCGAGCTGGAGCTGGTGCTCGTGATTTCGTCGCCGCCGCTGTCGCAGGCCGCAAGCGCGAGGCCGGCGAGAAGAAGAGTCGCGCGGAGACGGGTGGGAATCGTGGTCAGGGTCATGACAACCTCAATCCGCGGAAGGTAACAGCCCTCCATCGGTGTGGTTGCAACACCTACGTGACACAAAACACCGTTCGCGCGCAGATTCGCGCGCAGATTCGCGCGCTCCAGTGCTGCGAAGCTAGAAGCGGCCGCTGAACACGACGCCGGCCGTTCCGGGTGCGCCCCAGAGCGCCGCCGAGGCCTTCTTGGACGACTTGTTCTTCTTCGCCACGACGGCGTAGCGAATCACGCCGGCGACGAGCAGCGCACCGCCCACCGAGAGCACGCCCGCACCCGCATTGCGCTGGGTGACCGCCTGGTCGCTCTGCGTGTTGTAGTCCGCGAGCGATGCTGCGTCGGGGGCCCCGTTCGCGGTCGAGCCTGCGACGCCGAGCAGCGCAGCACCCACGCCCACGCCCACGACGCCCAGCCCGGTAAGCACGCCGCCAGCGGGGTCCTTGTACCACTTCTTGGCTTTGGGCTCGTCGTCCTTGGTGGGCTCCGGGTTGGGTTCGGGCTCCGGCTCGGGTTCCGGGTCATCCTCCGTCAGCTCGTCGAGATCGTCTTCGTCGAGGGGCTCCTCGTCCTCGTCTTCGAGCTCGACCACGGCCGCTCCGATTTCTTCTTCGCACCGCTCCAGATTCGTGCGGGCGGCATCTGCCATCGCGCCTTCGCTACGCTCCTCGAGAAAGCGGCTGTACAGGTCCACTGCGGCCTCACAGTTGCCCTGCTCACGCTCGGCCTGCGCCCACGGAAACAGCAGCTCGGGAACCGGCTCGATGAGGTACGCCTTCTCGATCAGCACGGCCGCCTGCGCGAAGTCGCCTTCGGCAAAGTAGATCTGCGCGTCCGCGACGTACGCCTGCGCGTCGGGGTCGGAAAGCAGGTCTTCGGGTCCCGCGGCCGTGGTGACGAGCGCGGTCAGAACGAGGGAGAGCGTGGTCGCGACGAACATCGATCAATGCGGTCAGCCACCCCAGAACCCATCGAGCTTGGGGTCGCTGCTTTTCTTTTTCTTCTTGGCCTTCGGCTTGGGCGAAGCCTTGGGCGTGGTCTTCGGCTTGGGAGCCTTGGGCTTGGTCGACGAGGGCGCGGCGGGCTTCGGCTTCGGCGTCGGCGCGGGCTCTGGCTCGTCGATGACTTCGATTTCCGGCTCCGGCTCTGGCTCTGGCTCTGGCTCTGGCTCGGCTGCAGGCGCGGGCTCAGCCGCAGCCGGCTGGGGCACCGGGGCCTGGGGTGCCTCGGCAGCTGCGGCCACCGAGGCTGCCGGCGCGGGCGTCTCCTTGGCGGCCGTCATCGGTTCCGCCGCGGGGTCCTCTTCGCCATCGCCGGAGGCCTGCGCGTACACGTACATGCCCCCGACGGCAGCGACGGCCAGCGCCGCCACGACGCCGAGCCCCATCGCCACGCCCTTGAGCGTGCCGTTTCCGGCGGCTTTGCCTTGTCCGGTGTTGAAGCTCCCGGCCCCGGTGATTTGCGGTCGAGAGATCGGAGCCGCCGACGGTGGCACCAGTCCCGACGTTGCGCTGGAGGGCACGGAGCCCATCGCGGAGATCGGCGTCATGTCGGGCCGACTCGCCGGATAGCCCGGTCGCGACGTCGGGCCAGAAGCGCCGTCGGCCAGGGTGGGTTGAGCGCCGCGGGACGCTCCGCGAACGCCGTCGCCCTGCATCGCCCCCCACGGGAAGGGCTGCGGATTGAACGTGCGGTGCATCCACGCGCCGAGCGACGAGGCGCTGGCGTCCAGTCGCATGTTGCGAACGAACGTCTCCAGGTCACGCTGCATCTCCTGGCAGCTCGCGTAGCGACGGTCGCGATCGATGTCGAGCGCCTTCATCACGATGCGCTCGAGCTCGGGGGGGTAGTTGGTGCGGCGCGTGGACGGCAGCGGGATGTCGCCGGTGACGATACGGTTCATCACGCCGAACTCGTTGTCGCCCTCGAATAGTCGCGTCTGCGTGGAGAGTTCGTACAGGCAAATGCCCAGCGCGAACACGTCGCTCCGACGGTCGACCCGCTTGGCCTTGCACTGCTCGGGCGACATGTACGGGACCTTGCCCTTGCGAATGCCCGCCTGCGTGACGTCGGTTCGGTTGGTGACCTTGGCGATACCGAAGTCGGCGACCTTCGGACAGCCGTCGTAGGTCACCATGATGTTCGTCGGGGACACGTCGCGGTGGACGATGCCCAACGGCTTCCCGTCGAAGCCGACCCGCGTGTGCGCGTAGTGCAGACCCGCTGCAGCCCCGATGGTGATCGTAATGGCGTGCTCGATTGGCAGTAGCTGCCCGCGGCGGCGCGCAGCCTTGGAGATGGCGTACGCGTTCTCGCCGTAGACGAACTCCATCGTGAAGAAGAAGTGCGCGCCGTCCTTGCCCAGGTCGAAGACCTGCACGATGTTCGTGTGCTGCAGCAGCGCGGCGAGTCGCGCCTCGGCCAGGAACATCTGAACGAAGTTCGTGTCGGCCGCGAGGTGCGGCAAAATCCGCTTGAGCACCAGCAGCTTCTCGAACCCCTCGAGGCCGCTGGCTTGAGCAAGATGAACCTCGGCCATTCCGCCGGCGCCGAGTCGGCGCAGCAGGTCGTAGCGACCGATTCTGTGCGGAGCTGGCGGAAGCGGCGAGGACGCCGGGTGACCAGCCGGGGCAGCATGCGAGACGCCGCCGGTGTTTGGGTTCATCGTCCGGCAATCGTAGCGCGGGGATGCGAGCCCGCACAAGGTTCGTACCCGCAGAAGCGTGGGCGCTGCGTGGCTGCGTGATAGTCTGCGAGCACCTTGATGGGCATGGATTGGGGGGGACGAAGTGCGCGCACCGTAGGGCCGGCCGTGGGTTTGGCCGCTGGCCTGGGACTGGGTCTCGCAGGTGGCTGCCTGAACATCGGAGCGTTCAACTGCAGCGACAGCAATCAGTGCTTGCGCGACGGCGAACCGGGCTTTTGCCAGCCCACGACCGGCTTCTGCAGCTATGGCGACCCCGCGTGCCCGACCGGATTCCGGTACGGCGAGGAGGCCGGCGATGGCCTCGCCGGCGAGTGCGTCCCGTCCGCGGAGCCGACCACCGGCATGCCCGTCACGACGACGCCGATGAGCGACAGCTCCAGCACGGGCGATGGGGAGTCCAGCTCGGGTGATGTGAATCCCGTCACCACCTTGGACCCCTCCACCACGACCGTCGATCCCACAGGAACCGACACTGGGGATACTTGCGGCGGCCTCGAAATGGAGTGCTGTACGGGCGACGTGTGCGACGACGGGCTCGGCTGTTTCGCCGGCACGTGTGGCTGTGTCGACACCATCGCCGCGGGAACCAACCACACCTGCGTCACGCGGACCGACGGCAAGGTTTTGTGCTGGGGCGCGAACGACACCGGTCAGCTCGGGCTCGTGGGCGTCATCTCGTCACCGATCCCCGTCCTGACAGCCGAGAGCCTGCTCGGCGGCGAAGGCCTCAAAGCGACCGCCATCGACGCGAGCAGCCACACCTGTGCGCTCCGCGAAGACGGCAGCGCGGTGTGCTGGGGCGAGAACGCCACCGGGGCCTCGGTCCCCGGCCTGCCCTCGAAGGTCGCCGCCCAACCCACGCAGGTCGCCTTGGTCGCGGCGTGGCAGCAGCTCGCGCTCGGCACCGGCTTCTCCTGCATCGGACGCGGCGACAACTTCCTCGCCACGTGCTTCGGCTCGAACAACGTCGGTCAGCTGACGGGCGTGGCCGCGCCCGGCCCGGTCGACATCGAGGCGCTGTTCATGTTCGCCGAGATCGACGGCGGTACGAACCACGTGTGTGGCCGGACCGCGACCGGCGAGATGTACTGCTGGGGCGACAATGCGCTGGGCCAGCTTGGGGTAAACCCCGCGACCGTGCCGTTCTCCGCGACGGTGCGGCAGCTGCTCGTCCCGCCGGTCGGAGACATTGCGGTCGGCCGTGCCCACACCTGCGCGCGCGTCAGCAACGAGATCCAGTGCTGGGGCGACAACTCGCTGGGACAGCTCGGCGACGGCACCACCACCAACTCGCTCGCGCCCGTCACCGCCGTCTTGCCGAACGCGCCGATCGCCAACCTCTGGGCGCACGGCGACACGACGTGCGCGCGCATGGGCACCGGCGAGGTCTACTGCTGGGGCGACAACCAGGGCGACAAGCTGCTCATCGTCGGCCAGACCGCGAACGACCTGTTCTCGCCCACCCCGCTCCTGCTCGACATCACCGACGCGATGTTGATGCCGGTCGCGGTGGAGCAGGTCGTCCACGGCAGCGGCCACGGCTGCATTCTCAGCGACGACCACCAAGTGATGTGCTGGGGCCTCAACGCGCAGGGGCAGGCGGGCAACGGCATCCCCAGCGCTCAGGTGCTCGCGCCCGAGCCGGTCACCATCTCCTGCGAATGAGAAACGCCCGCGGCCTCGAGTGAGGACGCGGGCGCACGCATCGGTTGCGTCGAGGCTCAGCCTTCGATGCTCATCGAAAGGGCGTGCACGGCGAACGCCGCGTGCCACGGATCGATCTCGTCCTGCCGGCCGAGGAACGCCATGCCCGCCTGCACGTGCTCGACGTACTTGCGGCGATAGGCCGTGTCGCCGGTCGCTTCGAAAACGCGCCACAGCGCGATTGCGCGGGTGAAGTTCAGCGACTGGTGGGTGCCCAGCTGAGACAGGGTCATCGGCTCGAGCTCGGACTGCTTGGCGAGGAAGGCCTCGAGCCAGGGGTTGCTGCGCTCGGAGGGCATGACCGACAGCACGGCGCTGGCCCGCTGAAGGCACGGCGGCAGGAACTCGAAGTTCTCCGGCTCGCAGTCGACGGGCTGTGGGCACCACGGGTCCATCTCCACGCCGACGAAGCGGCGCTCGGTGAGGCTGCGGAGGCGGTCGCGCATGCCGTCATCGGCGGTCAGCTCAGCCCAGTCCCACACGCGCGCCAGCACCAGCGCGGCGTTCTGCTCGTTGCCGAACATCGAGCGCTGCGCGAACTCGTAGTCGTCGGCGTCGGTGAGCCATGCTTCGAGACGGGTTGCCACGTCGGCCGCGGCGGCGTGAAGGTCGGTACGGCGCTTGGTCTGCTCGCGCTCGGTGGCCAGCGCCAAGAAGAACGACGCCTCGTATGCGTCGAGTCGGACGACGCGAGCGACGGCCTTGGCGTCGATCGCAGCGTCGGCGGCGTCGAGGTAGCGCGGGTCGTGGGTCAGGCGGTACATCGCGCTGAGGCCGTAGGCGACCTCGAACGAGTCGCGGCGACGCTGGCAGTCGGGGCTGCGGTCCTTGGCCTTGGTCTGCGCGCAGGCGAGCAGGGTGTCGGCCGCGAGCTGCAGGTGCGCGTCGCGCTGAGCGCGAAAGTCCGCCCAGGCCTGGTCGATGCCCTGGTCCGAAGACGCGGCGACGACGGTCTCGACGACGACGGCCGAGGTCACCGGCTGCGGTGCCGCGGGGGTCACGGGTGCCGCTGGTCCCGTCGCGCCCGCGCATCCAGCGAGCGTCCCGCAGAGGAGGGTGGCGGCGGTCCAGAGTTTGATCATGCCCTTCATTTCGTGACCTCGTGTCAGAAGTTGACCTACACGTCGGCAGGTGTGCGGCGGTGTAGATCCGACGCGCCGCAGCTGCAAGGCAGGGCACCGAAATTTCGACGCGGCAGCACGTGAGCCCGCGCCCATCGCGTCGAACGGGTCAGAACGCGGCCCAGAGACGCCGTTCAACCCGGTGTAAGGACGGACCCTGGGACCGGCGTTCGGGTCACGAACCGAGGAAAACGATGCCCTCCATGCGCCGCCTGTCCCTTCTGTTGCTCGCTATCGCGCTCGCCGCGTGCTCCCACCGCGGACGCGCAAAACCCGCCTCATCCAGCCCGCCACCGTACGCGGACCCAGGGTCCGACCGGGGATACGACCCTGGGTACGCCGGGTCGTCGTCAGACGGCGGCGGGTCGTTCGCCCGCGAATCGGCGCCCGCCCCCGCCAGCGACGAGGCCTACGTCGCCGAACGCTCGTCGCGACGCCGTGGCCGCGAGACCCGGCACGGTCTGGGCACCGAGTACGGCGAGCGCCGCCACAGTGACTCGTACGCGGTCCGCTTCGAACGCGCGAGCAGCTCTCCCGACGCCCTGTACAGCCTCTGGTACGACGACTTCGAGGGCGTGCGCAGCGTCTCCGATTCGGGCTGGCGCCAGTCGGCGGTGTCCGATTACGACGGACTCGCCACCGTGTCGATCGTCGACCGCCGCGGTCGTCTGCTCGACGCACTCGACGCGGGCGGACAGCGCTATGCGATCGGCAAGCCCGGCAAGCGGTACGAACTCGAGATCGTCAACCACACCGGGCGTCGCTACGAAGTCGTCGCGTCGGTCGACGGGCTCGACGTGATCGACGGCGGCCGGGCCTCCACGAACAAGCGCGGCTATGTGCTCGAGCCGTTCGAGACGCTGGTCATCGACGGCTGGCGAACCTCGGACGACACGGTCGCCGCGTTCCGCTTCGACCACGTCGCCGACAGCTACGCCGCGCGCACCGGAGAAGGCCGGAACATCGGCGTCATCGGCGTGGCGCTGTTCGAGGAGCGCGGGCGTTGGGAAGACGATCGCATCCGCCGCCGCAGCGCCGAGCCGTTCGACGACCGCTACGCGCCCCCACCCCCCAGGCGCTGGTGAGTTGGTCGCTGGCTGCTACCATCCGCCCGCCGTGCCCGGTTCCGTCGCCACCACTCGAGGTCTCGAAGTCCGCGTCGAATCCCACTACGTCCCGGAGAAATCCGACCCGGACGCCGGAGGATGGTTCTTCGCGTACACGGTCGAGCTGACCAACACCTCGGAAGAGCCGATGCAGCTGATCAGCCGGCACTGGGTCATCACCGACGCCGACGGCAAAGTCGAAGAAGTCCGAGGCCCGGGGGTGGTCGGTGCCCAGCCGGTGCTGCAACCCGGGGAGTCCTTTCGCTACACCTCGGCGTGCCCGCTGCGGACCGCGTTCGGCACGATGCACGGCACGTATCAAATGGTCACCGAGGCGGGGGACGCTTTCGACGCCGAGGTTGGCGCCTTCACGCTGAGCACGCCGTACGCCCTCAACTGAGATTCACGCGCACCGGCTGTAGGGCTTGCCCAACGCAGTCAAACGCGCGACGCTGCTTTTGAGCGCACTCCTTTGAAGGCGACGAAGCCCATCGGGGACGAAGACGCGCGTTCACGATCGCGCGCGACCGAAGAGACCCGCACCGAAACCGACGTGCTTCGGCAGCCACCCGCGCCTCCACCCCCGGAGGACGCGATGCCGGAGACGCTGGGGCGGTACACCGTGCTCGGACGGCTGGGCAGCGGTGCGGTCGGTGAAGTGTTCGAGGCACAGTCGCCCGACCCCAGCGCGCCCCGGGTCGCACTCAAAGCGATCCGCGGCATGAGCCCGGACTCCCTGTATCGCTTCAAGCGCGAGTTCCGATCGCTCGCCGACGTCCAGCACCGCAACGTCATCCGGCTGCATGAACTGGTCCTGCACGGAGACCGCCTGTTCTTCTCGATGGAGCTCGTCCGCGGATGCAGCTTCGTCGAGCACCTGTGCGGACCGGCCCGTCCTGGGACGCGCACCGTGCACGAGCCCGCGCGGGACTTCGATGCTGTGCGGGCCGCCATGCGCCAGCTGGCCGAAGGCGTCAACGCGATCCACGGCGCCGGCTTCCTGCATCGCGACCTCAAGCCTTCCAACGTGCTCGTCGACGACACCGGTCGCGTGGTCATCTTGGACTTTGGGCTCGTCCGCGGCATCGATGGCCGCGACACGGTCGGGGTCACGGCCGACGGTGCGGTCCTGGGCACGCCGCTGTTCATGTCGCCGGAGCAGGCCTCCGGCGCAGACGTGGGTCCCGCGAGCGACTGGTACACGGTCGGCGAAATGCTCTATCAGGTGCTGACCGGGCGCCCGCCGTACGTGGGCATCGGTCTGCTCGCGCTGCTCGCGGCCAAGAAGGAGGATGTACCCGATGCACCCTCCACGCTCGCGCCGGGCATCCCCGACGACCTCGAGGCGCTCTGCATCGACCTGCTCGCCCGCGACCCTGCGGACCGTCCAAGCCCCGACGACATTCTGCGACGCCTGGGCGCAACGCTTCCGAGCGGCGCACCGGACGAGAGCAGCGCGACGATGTTTCTCGGCCGCAACGCCGAGATGCAGGTCCTCGAGCGCGCGTTCGTGTCGACGCGCGCGGGGCAGCCCGTCGTCGTCCTTCTCGAAGGGGTCTCGGGCATCGGCAAGAGCGCCCTGGTTCATCAGTTTCTCAAGCACGTCAGCCGGACCGACGACGCGATCGTGCTCGCCGGCAAATGCTCTGAGCGCGAGTCGATCCCCTACAAGGCGCTCGACGGCGTCATGGACATGCTCAGCGCGTACCTGCGCCTGCTGCCCGAGGCCGACGTCCGCGCCGTCTTGCCTCGGAACGTCGCCGCCATCACGCGCCTGTTCCCGGTGCTGCTCAGCGTCACCGCGATCGCGGCCGCGCCCACGAACATCACGACCACGACGATGATGCCGCAAGAGGCTCGCCGCCGCGGCATCGCGTCGCTTCGCGAGCTGCTCGGACGCATTGCCGACCGCAAGCCGCTGGTCGTCTACATCGATGACCTGCAGTGGTCGGACCTCGACAGCCTGGTCGTGCTCGAGGCGGTGCTGCGCGACATGGATGCGCCGCCGATGCTCATCATCGGCAGCTTCCGCGAGGGCGCACCGGAGCGGGCCGCGGTGCTCGGTCAGTTTCTCGCCGACCTTCACGCGGTGGAGCCCCCCATCGACCTTCGGTCGGTTCGGCTCGGCCCTATGGGCGTGGAAGAGGCGCGCGGCCTCGCGCTGCGGCTGCTGGGCGGCGACGACCCCGTCCACCGCACGCTCGCCGAGGACGTCGCCCGCGAAGCCGAGGGCTCGCCGTTCTTCGTCGCGCAGCTGGTCCGCCACGCGCAGCGAACTCAGCGAGTCGTCAGCGCGGGCGCGGAGTACAGCGACAGCGCGGTCAGCCTCGATGACGTCATCCGCCACCGGCTGGCCCTGCTCTCTCCGTCCGCGCGGCGGATGCTGTCCGTCGTCTCGGTCGCCGGCGGGCGACTCGCGCTGGGCATTGCCGCGCGCCTCGCTCACGCCGAGGGGTCCAGCCAAGACGTCATCGCGACGCTACGCGCGGAGTCGCTGGTCCGCACTGACGGCACCGCGGGAACCGACACAATCGAAATTTATCACGACCGCATTCGCGAGACGGTGCTGCGCGGACTGAGCGAGCAAGCATCGGCCGAGCTGCACCTCGAGATCGGGCGCGCACTGGCCGAGTCGAGCGAGCCCGATGCCGCCGCGCTCAGCCACCACTTCCGGCAGGCGGGCGAGGACAAGCTCGCATCCCTGCACACGATCGCAGCCGCAGACCAAGCCGCCGACGCCCTCGCCTTCGACCGCGCGGCAGAGCTGTACCAAGCCGCCCTCGAGTTGGGTGCAGTCCCGGATGAGCAACGTCCGCAGCTCCAGGTTCGCCACGCGCGGGCGCTGGCGAGCGCGGGGCGGCAGTACGAGGCCGCGAACACATTCCTCGAGGCGGCCGAGCACGTCCCCGAAGGCGAGCAGCCGACCGTGCTGCTGTCGGCGGCCGAGCTTCTGCTCACCAGCGGCCACGCGAAAGAGGGGCGCGTCGTTCTCCAGCGAGCGCTCTCGGCCTACTCCCTCTCACTTCCGCCCTCCCGCGGCCGCGCAATCGCGTCCCTGCTGGCCAACCGCGCCGCCTTGGCCCTCCGCGGCCTCACGCCCAAAGTCCGCGACGCCGAAGACATCGATCCGAACACGCTGGGCAAGCTCGACGCCTGCTGGACCGCGACACGCGGCCTCATCTACACCGACGGGCTCGTCGGCGCCGACTTCCACGCGCGCCACCTCCGGCTCGCGCTGCGCTCGGGAGACCGCATGCGGATCTCTCGAGCACTCGGCTTCGAGGCGCACCTGCTCGCGTCGATCAAGGCGATGGGCAAGCGCGAGCGATGCTTCGAGCTGGTCGACCAAGCCGCCGCGCTGGCGGAAGAGACCGGCAGCGACTACGCCCGCGGGATGGTCGAGCAAGCGCGGGGCCACGTGCACATGATGCTCGGCGAGTGGAACGAGGCGGCGGCGCTACTCGACCAGGCGGTGGAGACGTTCCGGCGACGAACCACCACGACCGCGCAAGAAATCGGGTATTGCGAGAGCCACGCAGCGATCTGTCTGCAGTTCATGGGGCGCGCGCGGGACCTCGCCCCCCGAGCCCACGACCTGCTGCGAGAGTCGACCCGCCGCACGCACCCCTACGCGCAGGGCTTCGCCCGCGGCATGCTCGGGCACCTCGTGTACCTGGTCGATGACCGGGTCGAAGACGCGCAAGAACAGCTGGAGCTGTATCGCGAGCAGGCGCCGTGGGGGTTCCAGGCGCACATCCAGAACTACGTGTCGCAGACCACGGCCTTGATGCGCTACCGCGGCGACGTCGAACAGGCCTGGGAGATCATGGAGGCACGCTCTGCCGAGCTGCAGGGCTTCGACCTGATGCGCGCGCCGTTCCCCCGCGCCGAGCATCTCTTCTGGATGGGCCAAAACGCGCTGGCGATGGCCCTGCGAACGAAGGATCCCGCACCGTTCCTCAAGCGCGCCGCCACCAGCGCCAGGAAGCTCCTGGCCATGGATACGCCGTATCGCAGGGCGTACGGACACCTCACGCTCGCCAACGTGCACCAGCAGCGCGCCGAGGCCGAGCCCTGCGTCGGGCACCTGCGCCACGCCATCGAGGGCTTCAGCGCCCACGGGATGCGCAACTTCGTCGCGGTTTGCTCGTCTGTCCTCTCGAAACAGGTCGGCGGGAGCGAGGGAGACCAGCTTGCGGCCACGGCCCGTTCCTTCATCGAGGCCGAGGCCATCGCCGCACCGGCTAAGCTCTTCGAGATGATGTCCCCAGGGGCCGCGGATACGTTGTAGCGGCGGTCGACCCGGGGAGAAACCTGCAGCCAGGACGTTTGCCATGTTTCACAAGCCCCAGCGACCCCCACAATCTGCTCTCGAACGCGCTGCACACAACCTCTCGGCTGGCAAAGACGCGCGGAGTTCCGTGCGAACCCTGGCGCAGACGGCGGGGTTGACCGACGCCAACGTCGATGCCGCGGAGGCGGATCCCTCGCAGGGCGTGGGGACCCTCGATGGACGGGTCGTGGTGATGGCGCTCCCCAAAGACGACGTGAAGCGGCTGCTTCCACTGGGCCTCGAGCTCGCCCCGCAGCCCCTGACGTTCCCCGACAAGCACCCGGTGTTCGTCATGTTCAACCATGACCACTTCGAGGCCTGGTTCGGCGACATGGACTACAACGAAGTGATGGTCGGCGTGCCGTACGTGCAGCGGTGTGCCCCTCACGTCGCGCACCGCGGGCCGTTCGTCTACATGCCGCGCCTGTATCTCGACGCCCAAGCGCCCAAGGTGCTGGGCAACCTGCTGTACGGGTTCGAGAAGCAGATGGGCGACATCGAGAATGGCGCGAGCACATACACGGTGCGCGCGCCCGACAGCGGCGAACTCATCGCCCGCGCGACCTTTGCCGAGGCGGGCGCCGAAGGGCCACCGTCCTCCACGCCGAACTTCCACGAGGTCCGGCGCATCTTCGACATGCCGACGGTGTCCCAGGCGCTGCGCATCGTCGACGAGGATGCGTTCGACGAGGACGACTTCGTCAGCCCCTTCCTTGGCTGCACGATCACGTACGACTTCTCCGACGCGAACGCGACGGTGCAACCGCTGACGGCGACCGTCGAGTTCACCGACGCACTCACGCCAGCGGGGCTTCCCACGGGACCGCTCGACGTGCCAAGCCTGCAGGCGGAGGTTCTCGGGGCGTTCAGGATGAAGGTGAATCAGGTCGTGTCGCTGCCCTCGGCCTGCGATGCGGTCACCTACGAGACCCCCTCCCCGCCACCGAAGCGACGCGTCGCAGTCCTCGGCGGCGGACCAGCAGCCCTGGCCGCGGCCTACTACCTTGCGCGCCAGGTCGACCGCTACGAGGTCGAGCTCTTCACCCTTGGGTGGCGCCTGGGCGGCAAGTGTGCGGCCGGCCGCAATGAGGACTACGGAAACCGGATCGAAGAGCATGGCCTGCACGCGTTCGTCGGCTTCTACGAGAACGCGTTCCGTGCGATGCGCGACGTCTACGAAGACGCCGGCCTCCGCATCGCAGCCGGTACGCCCCCGTATGACTACGCTGCGGGCGAAGGCCCCGTCGCAGGCGGCTTCATCGGCTGCAGCGACGTCGGCGTCTTCGACCGATTCAACGACCAATGGCGCTACTTTCCCACGCCGCAGGGGTTCAACGGCAAGGTCCCCGGCCAGGTGCCCGACGGCGGCGAAGACCCCGAACCCAACCTCTGCATCGCCGTGTGCGGCGCGCTTCGACAGATCGCCCAGGACACGGGGCGGCTGCTCGGCGTGGAACACACCGACCGCGCCGCACGCTTCGAAGCCGAGAAGGACGACGGTTTCTGGGCCCGACTCGTGGAGGACGTGAAGGACTTCGTCGACGTGGAAACCCGGGGCATTCGCGAGGCGCTCGAAGACCTCGTCGAGTACGTCGAGCGGTTGGCCATCGACAAGGTCGCGCACCAGATCGAGTGCGGCAGCGTGCTCTTCAAAGGCATCGCGATGCTGCTCAAGTTCATCCGAGGCGCACTCAAGAAGGTCCTCAGCGACGAGCTGGAGGAGGACCCGGAGGTGTTCTTCGTCTGGCAGGGCCTCGACGTCGTGCTCACCGCGATGATCGGCCTCATCGACGCCTGCACCGTCGACTTCGACACCCTCGACGACTACGACCTGCGCGAGTGGCTGCTTGCGAACGGCCTCGACCCGCGCAACACGAACGCCGCCGCGTTCACCCAGGTCTACGAGACCCTGTTCGCCCACGGCGACGAGCTCACCCCCGACCGGCTCGCCGCAGGCGTTGGGCTGCGATGGTTCGTGCTGGTGGGATTCCTCTACAAGGGCTACCCCGCGTACTTCTTCAAGTACAGCTGCCCACAGACGATGTGCACGCCGTACTACAAGGCGCTTCGCAAGTTCGGCGCGAAGGTTCACTTCTTTCATCAGGTCACCGACCTGCAGGTCGACGGCGCCGGGCCGACGCGTCGACTCAAGGGCGTCACGATGCAGGTCCAAGCCACGGTCAAAGACGGCGGCACCTACGACCCGTTCGTCGATGTCGAGGGCAACCCTGGCGATCAGCCCGCCTGGCCGGATCGCCCGAACTTCGACCAGCTCGAGCAGGGAGACGCGCTGCGGTCCGGCGGGATCAACCTCGAGAACCCGTGGTCGGGATGGCAAGGCGCCGGCACGAAGGAGCTGCTCGCCGGGCGTGACTTCGACGACTGCGTGCTCGGCATCCCGATCTCGGTTTTCCCCAAGATTGCGACGCAGCTCACCGATACGGCCCAGCCTCAGTCCGCGCCCGCGTGGGCCCGCATGGTCTCGGGCATCTCCGTCATTCGCACCATCTCCACGCAGCTGTGGTTCCAGCAGCCGATGAGCGCCTTGAGCAAGAACAGCTACGGGATGTTGACCTCGTTCGCGCAGCCTGAGCCCAGCCTCGGCAACTTCACGCACCTGCTGCAGTGGGAGCCGTCGACGAACGATGACGGCGCGCAGGGTCTCGCGTATCACACCGGCTGCCTACGCTCGATCACCGTCGAGGAAGGCTATCCCGATGAGGACGCAGGCTACCCAGCTGCCGAGCAAGTGCGGTGGCGCGACATGTTCGCCGAATGGCTGAAGGAACACTTCGAGGGCATGTACGACAGCGTGGTCAACTACGACGTGCTGTTGGACTCGCTCGCGGTGAAGGACCCCGCAGCCGGCGAAGCACGGCTCGAGCAGCAGTACTTCAACATCTCCACGCACCCCTCGGACCACTACGTGCTCGCGCAGCCCAAGGCGATCGGGTTGCGGTTGGGCCAGTCCGAGTCGTGGGTGAAGGGGCTGTTCTTGTGCGGCGACTGGACGCGCACCGACCTCAACTGCGGCTGTGTCGAAGCCTCGACACAGTCCGGCATGCTCGCGGCACGCGCGATCAGCAACTACCCACGCTACGTCTGGCGCCCTGGCTTCTGACCGGCCTGCCGCCTCGCTGCGAAGCCATCAGCGCAAAACAAAAGCGGCGTCTCGAAGGTCGAGACGCCGCTGAAACTTGAGCGCACGCAGTCGCAGGAGAAGTCGCAGAAGAGAAGCGCAGAGAGGTCGCGTGAGCCGGGGTACGTGCGCGAGAGGACCGTCGCAGGTCTGAAGCAGCCGGTCAAGAAATTGGCTCGGACGCAGACGCCTCTTCTTGCGGGTCGGAAAGTCCCGTTTCCGCGCTCGCCCCATCGACGTTGTCGATCGCCGGGGCGCTCGTCTTCGGTGGGGCGTTTCGTCCCGACGCGGCGGTGGCGGCGGATTCCGTGTTGCGCGGCGGAGCACCATGAGCAGCCCGATGGTGGTTGCACATTCGCTCGACCGGAAGCTCCCCCTCTTTGCACGGTGGCAGCGGACGACCGGGGCGGTGGTGCCACACGCCAGTACACCCGGGCACGATGCACGGCATGATCTCGACGTCGGCCTCCACACGCGAAGCGGGCTCAACGTGGCCTGCACTACGCGTTTCACGTTCACAAGGCCCGCACAGGCGGATCGGGTCTTCGAACCGTCCGGCGAGGAACGCCTGCAGCTGCGCGCCGCGTTTGTAGGTCCAAGACTTCTCGCAGCCCGGTCGACCGCACGCGATCGCACGGTCGTCGTGGGTGCGGCAGAACTCGCGACAAACGTCGCACATCTGCTTGGCGAGCGGTGCCTCACGGCTGAGGTCGGTGCTCCCCATGCCCGCCCACGATCGAAGTTGTGCATCGCGATCGACCACGACGGGACGGCTGCATCCGTGAACGCGGCAGACCGAGGGTCGCTCAGCGAGCGTGCCGTATTTTTTCTGGCAGAGATCGCACTTCCGACGCGGCGGCCCATCGCCTCGCCGGCGCCGCTTGCCCCCCCGCTTGTTCTCGCTGCTCCGCCGCTGCGTCCACGCGCGATGCTTGATCTGGGCCTCGCGCGACCAGCTCCAAGTCCGCTTGCAGCCGTCGACCGAGCACCGCATCTCCATGGCGGAGGTGGAGGCACATGCCGCACATTCCCGACGCGGCGGGGACTGACCGTACGCTGCGACTTGTTCGGCGGCCGTCCAAACCCAGGTGGTCTTGCAGCCGTCGACGGAACACGGGACCTCACGGTCGTCGATGTGGCTCAGCAAGCCTCCGGCCAGCGCCGCGATGCTGGGGTCGAGGGCCGGAGTCGGGGCAGGCGACGTCGGAGCCGGGGCCGACGACCCAGTCGCTGCCGCGGGCTTCTTGTTCTTGCCTCCGCGCCGACGCCGACGTCGACGCTTCTTGGGCGCGTCCCCCTCCGGAACTGCGGCGTCAGCCCCGGCGCCATTCGCGGGCGAGCCCGCGGCCGGCTCGCTCGACGGGGTCGACGAGGGATCGGACGCGCTGGAGCTGTTCGAATCAGACAAGGGCGCAGGAGTATCACGTGCGGCCCCGGCCGCGTCCAGCAGCAGCCCGGAGCCGCGTCGCGAGGCCGACCCACCAGCCCCGGAATGAGAATCGTCCTATACTGGTCTCGGACTCGGAGACCTCATGCTCGCTCTTCTCATCGGCGCCGGCGTTGCCGCAGGAACGTTCTTCTACGCGAAGAACCAAAAGAAAGCCTCTTCAGGCAAGTCTGCAGCAGCCGCTGCCGCAACCGGCGTCGCCGGCTGGGGTGCATCGACGCTGGTGCTCGCAGCGTGGCCCCTCCTTTTGGTGGGCGGCGCCGCGGCCGGCATCTACATGTACGCGAAGAAGGGCGACCAAAAAGCGTTGCCGCCCGCGAGCGACTAGTCGCTCGCGCTCGCGGCGGACCGACAGCAGCGCGTCGCGCTCACACCACGACGAGCGCGACGTAGTAATAGGTCACCGGCGCCACGAACAAGAGCGCGTCGATACGGTCGAGCAGCCCGCCGTGCCCCGGCAGAATGGTGCCCGAGTCCTTCACGCCGAAGGTTCGCTTGAGCATGGACTCCACGAGGTCGCCGGTCTGGCCTGCGACGCTGCCGAAGATCCCGAGTGGAATCGCATGGCTCAGCGGCAGGTCGGGCAGCAGCCACATCGAGCCCACCACGCAGGTCGCCAAGCACGAGCCCACCACCCCACCGAACGCCCCCTCCCAGCTCTTGCCGGGGCTGACCGCGGGGTAGAGCTTGCGCTTCCCCCAGGCGCGTCCGAAGAAGTAGGCGACCGTGTCGGAGAAGAAGGCCATGCACAGGGCGACGGTCAGCCACTCGGCCCGACCGGAGTCCTTGAGCAGCGGCAGCACCGACATCAGCGTTGGGGCATACAAAACGCTGCACAGCAGCACCGAAAAGTGACGGCCCGCGTGCTCGAGCTGGCTGCGGCGCGAAAGCACGACCATGCCCGACACCAGCACCGAGAGCGCGAGCATCGGAGGCAGCGCGACACCGGGCGTATAGAGGCTGGGCAGCACGACGACGAGCACGCCGAGGACCGCAGCCGTGAGGCGAAGGCGCAGCGCCGGGTCCTCGTCCGAGACCGGCAGCGCCATGCGAATGAACTCGTCTTGGGCGCCAACGCCAAAGATCACCGCGATGGCCAAGACCCCGTACGCCGTCGGATCCAAGAAGATCGCGAGCAAGACGAACGGCACGATGACCGCCGCCGTCAGCAGGCGCTTGAGGGTCTCACCCACGCAGGGTCAGTCCATCCCGGCCGCGGAGCGGCCTCCCGAGGTGGACGCCCCCGCGTCGACCTGGTCCGAGGTTCGGCCGAAGCGGCGCTCACGCTGCGCGAAGTCGTGCAGCGCGGCGAGCAGATCGCTCTCGTCGAACTCGGGCCACATCTTCTCGGTGAAATGGAGCTCGGCGTAGGCCGTCTCCCAGAGGAAGAAGTTCGAGATGCGGTGCTCGCCGCTGGTGCGGATGAGCAGGTCGAGCTGCGGCAGCATCTTCGACGACGGGAGGTAAGACTCGACCGTGTCGACGGTGACCTCCGACGGGTCGAGCGACCCGTTCATGGCGGCCTGGCACATCTCGCGGCAGGCGCGCGCGATCATCTCGCGGCCGCCGTAGCTGAGCGCGAGGCACAGAACCATGCCCTCGTTGTTGGCGGACGCCGCCATCAGCTCGACGAGAGGCTCGCGCACGTGGGGCGGCAAGCGCTCCGTCTCTCCGACGGTGATCAGGCGGATGCCATTGTCGAGGATCTCCTCGCGCTCCTGGATGAGGAAGCGGCGCAGCAGCTCCATGAGCCGGAAGACCTCTTCAGGCGGGCGGTCCCAGTTCTGCGAGGAGAACGCAAAGAGGGTGAGCGCCGGGATTCCGATGCGACGGGCCGCGCGAACGACCGTGCGCACGGAGTCGGAACCACGCTCGTGGCCCTCTTCCCGGGGCAGGCCTTGGGCGCGTGCCCATCGACCGTTGCCATCCATGATGACGCCTACGTGACGCGGCAGCGGGGCCGGGGTTACGGCTTCGGTCATGCGACCCACGCGAGATACCACGCGGACCCAGCCCGTGGAAGTCCCGGTCCGAGCCGTACAATGGCCAACGGCTGGGTTCTCGCGCCGAGCGGCCCCAAACGCCCAGCGGACCGCCGCGGGCATAAACGGGGCCGCGGTTCGGTTGCGCGACCATTCACCACCGAGACCCCACCCCCTGGTCAGCAAGGCCGCTTGCCGCGCTATCCTGGCCTGGAATACCCTGCACCCCCGCGTTCTCGGTGCGCGGTCTCGCGAGGCGAACCCCGCTTCGCACCCTCTGGCACGGCCCGAGCACGCATCGCTCCGGGACGTCAGCTCGGGGCAATCCGGGCACGGTCAACAGGCATGAGCAGCGCTGACAAACTCGATTCCTTCCTCATCAAGAGCGGTCTGCCGTACGAGCAGATCGCCGACGGGACCTGGGTCCTCCATCCCGAGAGCGCGCGCAACGCGAGCCTCGGGGTGAAGATCGAAGACCCGATCGTTCTGTTCTCGATCCAGCTCTTCGAGCTCGGCAGCACCGTCGCCGACGGGCACACCGAAGTCTTCCGCACGCTGCTCGAGCTGAACTCGGAGCTGCTCCACGCGAGCTACTCGCTGCAGGGCTCGCAGCTCGTGCTCTCGGGTGCGCAGCAGCTGGAGAACCTCGACTTCAACGAGTTTCAGGCCATGGTCGACGACATGTGCATGGCGCTCGACAACCATTATGACAAGATTGCACCGATGGTGCAGACCAAAGGCGCCGTTGGTGCCGAGGAGAGCGCGTAGACATGGGACTGTTTTCACGACTGGGCACGCTGATCCGCTCGAACATCAACGAGCTGATCAACAAGGCCGAAGACCCGGAGAAGATGCTCAATCAGGTCCTCGTGGACATGAAGGCGCAGCTTGTCGAGGCCAAGAAGCAAGTCGCCGTCGCCATCGCGGACGAGAAGCGGATCAAGAAGCAGTACGAGCAAGAGGCTGCCAAGGCCGCCGAGTGGGAGCGCAAAGCCATGCTCGCCGTGAAGGCCGGTGATGACTCCCTCGCTCGCGCCGCCCTCAACCGCAAGCAGGAGCACGACGAAGTCGCCGAGACGCTCAAGCAGCAGTGGGAAGCGCAAAAGCAGTCCGTCGAGCAGCTCAAGGGCGCGCTCCGGGGCCTCGACAACAAGATCGAAGAGGCCAAGCGCAAGCGCAACATCCTCGTCTCGCGTCAGAAGCGGGCCGAAGCGCAGCGCACGATCAACGAGACGCTGTCCAACATCAACTCGACGTCGGCCTTCGACACGTTCGAGCGCATGTCCGACCGCGTCACACAGATCGAGGCCGAAGCCGAAGCTACGGCCGAGATCGGCGGCGCGCTTCCGGAAGCCACCCTCGAGTCGCAGTTCAAGGCGCTCGAGGCCAGCAGCGGCGTCGACGACGACCTCGCGGCCCTCAAGTCGAAGATGGCCCTGCAGGCCGCCGAGGCCGAGCGCGAGCGTCGTGCCCTTGCCGGCGAGGTCGACGACGAGCCGGCCGCCAGCGCAGCGGGTGACGCCGCGCCGCCGCCATCGGATGAAGAGGTCGAAGACGCCTCCAACGCCGCCGAGATCGACGCCCAGCTCGAAGAGCTCAAGAAGAAGCTCTCCGCGACCTGAGCCGTCGCGCCTGCGCGAGCCGGAGTTCCGCCACCGCGGGCTCCGGCTTTTGCGTGCCCGCGCTCAGGCGTCGTCGAGGGCGTCGAGACGCATCTGCATACCGCGGACGTTCACGTCCTCCGGCCCGAGCACCGCGGCGAAGGTGTCGCGCGCGCGGGTGTACGCCTGCCGCGCCTTGGCCGTGTGGCCGCGGCTACGGTGCAGGTTGCCGATGTTGCGCAGCGTGATGCCCAAGCTCGTGGTCAGGCCCGCTTCGGGCGCGCTGAGGATCGAGATTGACCGGCTGTAGATGCTCTGTGCGTCATCGAGCCGCCCCTGCTGCACCCGAGCGTTCGCCAGCGCCGAGAGGATCAAGCCGACCTGAGGATGGTCGCTGCCCAGCCCGGCCTCCGCCACGGAGAGCGCCTGCAGGTAGTACGAGGCAGCACGCTCGTGTTCGCCGGCCTCGACCGCGAGGTTGCCCAGGCTGACGTGCAGTTCGGAGGTATGCGGGTGCCGGCTGCCGAGGGTCGCCTCGAGCATCGCGAGCGCGTCTTCCTGAAGCGCGCGGCCTTCATCCAGACGCCCCTGTCCGCGGCGAACGACCCCGAGCTCCTTGAGTGCCGCCGCCACCCACGGGTGCTGGTCGCCAAGCGCTTCGCGGCGCAGTTCGACCGCCGTGGCGAGGTGACGCTCGGCGTCGTCGAAGCGGCCCGCGTCGCTGAGCAACATGCCCCGCGTCATCGCGAGCAGGGCTCGCTGCGTCACGGCGCCTCGACCTCGCGCGAACAGATTCTCAGCGAAGTCACACCACGCAAGTCCGGTCTCGAGCCGCCCCATGCGGACCCCTTCGAACCAGCACGTCTTGCGGGCGATCCGGGCGGCGAGTTCATCCTGGCCCTGATCCATCGCGAGCTCGAACGCGGTCTCCAGCGCCTCGCGTGCACGCGGGTAGTCGCCTTCGAGCTCGAGCACGTCACCGAGCAAGAACTGAGACTCCGCCACCACCGGCATCCAGCCGGCATCTTCAGCGCCGACGCGCGCATCCTCGGCCAGCGACCGCGCACGTCCGAGTCGGCCGGCGCCCGCCAGGCTGCGGGCTTCCGCCAGCGTTCGGCGGACCACGCCGACTTCGGCCACCGCGTCGGGATTGGACGGGTACCGAGATGTGACCGCGTCGACGTTGAGGCAGTCGTAGGGCTCCGGCAGCGACTCCACGCCGTGGACGGCCCCGCGGGTAACCCCAACGTCGGCCTCTCGCATCACGCCGATCTCAGTCTCGAACTGCGTGGCCGCTTCATCGAGACACGCGCGAACGGCCGGCTGCGGGACCGCGCTGGCCTGCAAGGCGCACGCATCGGTCCACGCCGCGCTCCACTGGTCGGCATAGCCGTCAAGAATCGGCTCGACGCGGACCCAGGTCTCACCTCCGAACGAGGCGCCGCTGCCCAGCAGGCCCGCTCGAACCGCCCGACGCTCGGCCTGCGTCCAGCCGTCCTTCAGCGCCGACGCACCTTCAACGCACGTCGCTCGCTCTTGGGCGTGGACCAGCGGCACGACGCCCATCGCGGCCGCAGCCCCACCGAGCACGACGCCCGTCCCGACCCACCGCATGCGACGGTGGCGCTCGGCACCCGAGAGCGCGGCGAGCAGCTCACGCATTGAAGGGTAGCGGTCGACCATCGACGGGCTCAGCCCGCGGGCGAGCGCGCGATGAACGTAGGCGGGGACCTGCGAACGTGGTCGCGGAGGGGGCCCCCCAAGTCGCGCGGCATCAATGTCGTCGTCGGGAAACGGGCGTGCGCCGTAGAGCGCTTCCCACAACGACACGCAGAAGCTGAACTGGTCGCTGAGTTCGTCGGCAAGCGCCCCCATGGCCTGCTCCGGCGACATGTAGACGGGCGTGCCCATCACCACGCCTTCGGTGGTGATCGTCGAAAGCATCGACGGCGCAACGGCGGGCACCACCACCTCCGACTCTTGCGTCGGCGACTGCGTGGACAGGCGCGACAGGCCGAAGTCGGTCACGCGCACGCTGCCGTCCTCGCCGACGAGCACGTTCCCCGGCTTGAAGTCGCGGTGAATGACGCCGGCCAGATGTGCGGCGAGCAGCCCCTCTCCGGCGGCTCGGTACGCCTCCAACACCGATGCCCAACCGGTTGCCTTCTTCGCGCACCACTGTCGTGCCGAGAGCCCGACCACCAGCTCCATCACGATGAAGAGTCGACCGCCCGCCTCGTGGACGTCGTAGACCTGCACGATGTTGGGGTGCTTGACCCGCGCCATCGTGCGGGCCTCGCGAAGGAAGCGGCGTCGCGCGTCGGTGCTGCGACCACTCCAGTCCGCGCGCACGACCTTGATCGCGACCTCGCGCTGCAGCTTGGGATCGTAGGCGCGGTACACCACGCCCATGCCCCCGCGTCCGAGCGCGCTCGCGAGCACGTATCGGTCGAGCTTGGTGCCGACGCGAAGACCCCGCGGGGGCCCTACGGTGCGAACGCTGGGCGTGGGAGCGCTCGGCGACACATCTCGCAGGGGCTCCACGGTCCGATGAGTGTCACTCGGGCCGATTTCGTTTCATCGGCGCCGAAAATTGCGACCAACGGCCGCAGTTCAGCCCTCCAGGCCGACGCGGATGGCCGCCACAGCGGTGCGAATTCCAGTGCGCAGCGTCGGATCCGGGTCTGGCGCCCACTGGTCCGAGTGCAGCCCGGGCAGACCGTTTCCGCCCGCCTTGGCCCACGCCTTGGGCTGTACCGCGCCCAGCTTCCACATGATCGCCGGGATCTTCAGCTGCGTCCCGAACAAGCCGAAGTCCTCCCCGCCCAGCGACGGAGCGTGGGTCGTGACGGCGTCGGCGCCAAGCTCTGCGACGAACGCAGCCCGCATCCGCTTGGTCCATGCCGGGTCGTTCTCGCACGAGGGTAGACCCTTGCCGACCTTGACCTCCGGCGCCCGCGGAGCTCGATGAGCCTTCGCGACCTGCCTTGCGACCCGCTCGATCTCCCGCAGCAGGATGGCGCGCGTCTTAGGACCGTACGAGCGGACCGTGAGCAGTAGCGTCGCGCTGGGCGGGATGATGTTGTGCTTGGTGCCCGCGTCGAACTTGCCGACCGTCACCACGGCCTTTTCGTCCGGGCGAAGTCGACGGGAGACGATGGTCTGAAGCGCCATCACGATCTCGGCCCCAATCACGATCGGGTCGATCGTCTCGTGCGGTCGCGCCCCGTGCCCTCCCTTGCCGTGCACCACGATGTCGACCGAGTCGACGTTGGCGTGATGCATGCCCTCGATGATGCTGACCGTACCCGCAGGGAGGTCGGCGGCATCGTGCAGGGCAACCGCGACCGTCGGCCTGCCGTGCGTCTCGAGCAAGCGACGAAACTTCGGGTCGGCCAGCATCGCCCGGGCGCCCGCACCAACCTCCTCGGCGGGCTGTCCGACGAACAACACCGTGCCCGTCCACGTATCTCGCGAACGGGCGAGCACCTCGAGCGCCCCGAGGGCCGTCGCCATGTGGACGTCGTGTCCACACGCATGCATGACGCCCTCGTTCGTGCTCGCGTACGGCACCCCGGTCGCCTCGGTGACCGGAAGCCCGTCCATATCGGCTCGATACAGCACCACGGGCCCAGGTCCCGCCCCCTCGAGCACGCCGACGACGCCGGTCCCTCCAATCCCCTCATGAACCTCGAGACCGAGGTCCCTCAGCGCAGCCGCAAGTCGGGCCGCCGTCTTCGTTTCCTGCTTCGAGAGTTCCGGGTGAGCGTGAAACCACTCGTACTGCGCGCGGGCGTGGACGACGGCGTCGTCGAGCGCAGCGTCACCCGCCGGGGCGGCAGCGAGGAGCGCGAAAAGCAGCGATGACGACAGCCCGAGCATGCTGCGTACGATGCCGCACCCGGCCGCGAGGTGTCACTGACACTGCGCTTCGCTCACCGGCGGCAGCGGTCCGTCATCGAGCAGCGCCACCCCCGAGAACGTGCTTCCGGCAAGGTCGAGCTGGATCGGAACGACGATCTCGCCGCCCAGCCGACCGCAGATCTTCTCGCCTTGAAACTGCGCTTCAATCGTCAGGTCGGCGACGATGTCCGAGCCGGTGATCGGGTTGGCCGCACCGGGGAGCAGAACCTCCGGCGCGTCGAAGGCAAACACCCCATCGTCATCGACCGCGATGTTCTCGAACACGAGCGGAGGCGGCAGCGGGTCCCGCGGGGTGTCGGTCGACCCGACGTCCAGCGTGAGCGGCGTGAGCGAAAACGTCGCGACGAACCCATCGGTCGTCACCTCCCCGAGGAACTGGAACGGGGTCTCCGGTGAAACGGGCGTCGCGGTGATGGCGATGAGGAACGAGCGGGACTGCGGCACGTCGATCCCACCGCTGTCCCCAGAGTCGTCGAACCCACCGCCGCTCGTGACCGACGAACCCGGCTCGGGCGTCATCGTGGTCGTGGAGGTGGCCGGCTCGGGTGTGGACCCGGTCTCGGGCTCCGGCTCGGGCTGCGGCATGCTCCCGCCGCTGGGGTCCGTAGAACCGGTGTCGCCGCCCGAGCTCTCCGAGCCCCCTTCGGACTCGTTCGTATCGACCGCCGGCCCGCACGCACACAATCCAAACGCTGCAACCATCAACCAAGTCAACTTCATGGCCGCAGCGTAGCACCCAACTCCTATAGTGGCCGTGATGGGCAACCCGCGACTGAGCGACGAAACCGTGGCCGAATTCCTCGCCGACTTGCCCGGGTGGCAGGTCAGCGCCAACCAGCTCAACCGCCGCTTCGAATTCCCGGACTTCTCCACCGCGATGGGCTTCATGGTCCGCGTCGGGATGGTCTGCGAGACGATGGACCACCACCCCAACTGGTACAACGTCTACGGCAAGGTCGAAGTCCAGCTGTGGACGCACGATGCCGGGGGCATCACCGCGCTCGACATCCGGCTCGCGACCCAGATGAGCAAGATCGCGGCGGGCCTCGAAGTCCAGTCGGGCCGGTGACCCATCGGCACGACGGCGCTGGGCACGGCGCCAGCCCCCGTGATACGCGGGAGGGGTGAGGTTCGCCCGCGCGCTGTCGCTGTGCTTGCTTTGGGTTCTCGGTGCCTGTGCAGGGCGAATCGAGGGTCCCCGCCCGCTGTCCAAGCGCATGCTCGAGCGTCACGCCGCACTCGCGTGGGACGATCACGAAGAGCGGGCCGCGCTGGCGATGGAGCTGGGGCATCGCATCGACGCCGTCGACCATGCACGGGCGTGGTTGAACGACGCCCGGCTGGCCCTGCGCATCGCCGAGGCGCGCGGCGAGTCCACCCGCGCGGCCGAGCGCGAGCTCAAAGACGCCGCTGCCTTCACTGCAAAGGTCGCGCGCCGCTTCAACGACGGTCCGCTGCTGCTCCGCGCCGTCACCGCCCAGGGACGACCGAAGCGGCGCGACCTTCTCGCAGGGCTCGAGCACTCGCGGTGGGTCGACCCGGACATCGTCGCGATGCTGCGGCCCAGCGTCGAGGACGACGTCGAGCTCTACCTCGCGCTGCTGCCCAACCTGCGCAGCTACGGCTCCGACCCGTTCGACCCGCGCACGATCCCCAACGCGGTCCTTCGGTACGACGACATCTCCGCGAACGACGCTCGCTGGCGGCGGCTGGAGGAGGAGCTGAAGCTCGGCACGATGTCGCAGCTGGCGACCGAGCTCGCGGCGATCAACGCCGAGCACGACCCGACGGATCTGCGCGCGCGCATCCTGCTGGAGCTTCGTGCCGCGAACCGGGCCGGGACCTTCGTCGACGACGTGGACCTGCTCGACGACGTCGCCCGGGAATACGTCGCGCTCGCCGCCCTCGCCCGGTCGCGTCGGCGCGCGGAGACCTTCGTCGACGCACCGGCCGCCACGCTTCACTACGCGACGGTGCTGCTGCGCGCCCACCTGCCCGGGGATGCGCTGAAGGTGGTGACCGACGCCGAAACACGCTGGAAGACCGACGACCAGCGCGACCTCGCGTCGCTCATCGCCGCGCTCGCGTTTGCAGCCAACGGCGACGAGGGGCGCTACGCGGACTGGCGCGCGCGCCGCGAGGGTGCTGCGACGCTGTCCGCTGACCGCTTGCTCACCGGGCTCGAAGCGCACCGCATGGGATGGCAAAATCCCGAGGCCGCAGGCGACGACGTGCAGGCCGTCCTGCTGAGCGCCGCGCGCCGTCGACTCGCCCTTCGCGACCGGGACCTGCCGGTCCAGCACTTGATCCGCCTCTCGTTCGTCGATGAACTCTCGAGGCGGGATCATGCTTGGCTCGATGCGCGCTTGGGGACCACGGCCATCCGCGCCGCACGATGTCGTGCCGAAGGTGGCAGCGCGAACGACTGCATCAAGCGGTCCATCCAAGGTGGTGAGACCGCACAGACCGAGATCGGCCGCTACGGCCTCGACGGCCCGGACGCCGACGCCCTCATCAACCATGCCTGGTACGACAGCCTCGACGCGGCCTCGCGTGCGGTCGTCGTAGAGTCCGCCAACACCACGCTCGCGCTGTCGTCGGCGTTTACCTGGGTCCACATCGGCGCGCTGCTCACCGACGGCCGGCTCGACGAAGCCGACCAAGTCCTCATGCGCTTCGGCAGCACGCTCGAACCAGCCGCCCTGGCCGCGCTCCAGCTGCGCGTCCTCGATGAGCGAAAGGGCATCGCGTATGAGTCCATGGAGGCTGAATGGCTGGACGCCTCCTGGCCGAAGGACAGCGCGTATTACGGCGACGACGAAGCCACGCCATCGCTCGAGGACGACGCCCCCTGGTATTCGCGGATGGCGGCCGCGGCCCAGGCCGTGTTCGCCGACAAACCAGGCGAAGCGGCAGCGATCTACGAGGCGCTGGCGAACGAAGCGCCCGAGCCCGGTCGCTCGATGCTGCTCGCGCTCGCCGCCCGCGGTCTCCTCGAGGCCGGCGACGTTCCGGCGGCATGGGCCCGGCTGTCGACCCTCGCGCCCAACCATCCCAGCCGGCTGCAGGTCGAAGGACACATCGCGGCCAAAGAGGGTGACAAAGCAGCGGCCGAGCGGCTGTGGCTGCAGGCATGGCCTCGCTCGAGCGCCGTTGCTGCGCCGCTGGCTTCACTCCCGCCCGCGACGCTGTCGGGACCGGCGGCCGTTCGGCTCTTTCGCGACCACGGCAGCCTGCACTACGGGGTCGCCGCCGCCCTCGTCGATGCTCCCAACGCCACCCTCGCGCAGCTGTCGACGTGGATCCGCGCCGCCGACGACCCCGACTTTGCGTGGACGGTCCGAAACGACCTGCCTGGGCCGCTCGTCTACACCGCGCTCTCGACCGCTCGCACCAAGCTCCGCGCCAGCCCCACGCTCGCCGACGCCAAGCCTTGGGCTGCGGGGGTGCTCGAGCTGCTCGCCAAGGAGCCGTCCCCCCGACGCTCCGAGCAGCTCGAGATGATGCTGCTGACCGGAGAACACGAGCGGGCCCTTTCGCTCGCTCGCAGCGACGTCCCTGAAGACGGCCTCGAGCCGCTCCCGATCTCAGACGAGCAGGTCCGCCTCCACACGGCGGCGCTGGCCGGCAGCCTCTCGCCCGACGCCTTGTTTGCCGAGTGGCGCTGGCGGACCGGGTTGCCCGCGAAGAAGGCCCACGACGCCCTGCTCTCGTCCCCGCCGCCGGGGCCGATGGTTGGGTACGCCTGCACATACTTGGTGGATACGCCCGAGGATCCCCGTGCGCTGCCGACGTGCAAGCGCGCCTGGGAGGCCGAACGCGACGTCTCCGCCCAGTCCTCGGTGAACTACAGCTTCCTGCTCCTGCAGCAGGAGCCGCCCAACCCCGCCGACCTCGCCGCCGTCTTCGCGCAGTCGCCCATGCCGCTGTACCGGCCCGACCGCAGCGTGCCCGCCGACCGCGAAAGCCTCTCCATTCTCCACGGCAACCACGCCGCGTGGATGCGCGTCCAAAGAGACCACGATGGCGCGGCCAAGGCGATGGTGGACAGCGTCGCGTTCGCAAAGGTCTTCCGCACCTACAACGTCGAGGTCCCCGAAGGGGAGTATCTCGTCCGTGCTGAGCAGGCGCGCGACCTCGCGGCGCGCCACGACAGCGGTGCCGCCAGCGCGGCGCTGTCTCGGCAGGCGTACATCTCGCTGCTTGGCCTGGATCCGATGCTCACGCGGTACTACGCCGCCGCTGCGGCCGCGTGGGGCAACGCCGACACTGACCGTGATGCCCTGTTGAGCGCCGCCCGAGCCGACGACCTTGCACCGGTCCTCGCCGACGATCGCGGGTTCGAACGCGCCCCCGATGACGCGCTTCATCGCGCGGCGGCGCTGTCGTTTCAGAGCCACGCGTCGCTGACGGAGCTCGAAGGGCTGCACGATCGCCATCCCACCTCCGCGTTGATCCGCCTCGCGCTCGCCGAGGTCTACGTCGAAGAAGGCCGCGGCACCGAGGCCGACACCATCCTCGGACCTGTCCTCTCGACCTACCCCGACAACCCACTCGTCGCGGTGGTGGGCGCACGCGCCCGCTTCGAGGCGGACGACATCGAAGGCGCAAAGCGACGCTACGCGGACGCTGCGGCCACCCACCCCGACTCGCTCACGCTTCGCTTCGCGCCTCTTCCCGAGTCGGTCTTGGGTGCGCGCGAAGGGCTTCCGCCGTGGGTGCGCACCCCAGAGGCCTTCGACGCGGCCCTGGCTCGCATCACGCAGGCCGACCTGCTCGCGCTCTCGCCCCGCTACGCGCGGCACACCGAGGTCGGCGCCGACGGATTCTTCCCGCTGGGGTGGACGCAGCACGAAGACGACCCACTCAGCGCGCAAAACGACGACGGTGCATGGGTCGTGCTTTCGTCGGAGGCACGCGCGTCGCGATGCGTCGGCGAGGCCTGCATTCAGCCCACGCTCGAGGCGCTGCAGCGGCGCGGCCTGACGCTCCACTTCACCCGGCCGGTCCAGCTCTCGGTCGGCGAGGCCTACGAGGCGACGCTCAGCGACGCCAGCGAGGTCTGGTCCGTCACCACCGTCCCCAGTGGCGGTCGCGTGTTCACGCTGTTCGCCTCATCGCCACACGGCGCCTCCACCGGCCTGCTGCCTGCGCTCGCGCTCCTGCGCAGGAGCTTCGCCCCGCTCGACAGCGTTCTCCCGGCCTTCCGCGCCGCCACGCTGCGCGCCGCGGGTCGACCGCTCGTGGACACCGTCCGCCTCCGCGCTCGCCTCGAAGCGCACGGCACCGGCACGGGTTGCGCCGCAGCGCAGACGCTCGCGTCGATGCCGAAGGCCTCCGCGAAGGATGAGCTGCTGCTGGACCTGTACCTCGCCAGCCCGGACCCGCAGGCCCGCCGCCGCGTGATCGCCTGCGCCGAGCCCAAGGATCGCATCGCCCGCCGCCTGGGAGTGGTCGCGCTGCTCGACGACGACGCGCGTCTGCACAGCTGGGGTCGTGAAGCCGTCTTTCGGCATGCTTCGCGCGCGCTGACCGACGCCAAGGAGGTGCTGTCCTCCGACCTGGAGATCCCGCTGTCGGCGATCGACTACTTCGAGCGGCAAGAAGGCTCGGTGCGTGGACGCGTCGAGCTGGGACTCGCCCTGCCCGCCCCCGTCGCCGCCCGGTGGCTCGCGCCCAAAATCACCGGAGACGACGAGCGTGCAGCGGTCGACGCGTGGGTGGTCGCGTCCCAACGCCCCGAGCTCGTCTCCCTCGACGACGCTGCCGCCGAAGCCCTCGAGGGCCCGCCGTGGACCGCTCAGCTTGCGTTCGACGTGCTCGAACACCGCGACCGTACGCGCTACGCCAGCGTGCTCCGGGCGCGATTCGACGCCGTCGAGCCCGAGCGCACCGACGAGACCGAGCTGTGGTTCCCCCGCTCGATCGGCTACCAGATCGCCGCCCTCGTCGACCCCAAGGACCGCGCGCGCCTGCGCAGTGCATCGGCGCGATTCGACGGCGACAGCAAGATCCGCAGCGGCCTCGCCAAGTCCTTCGACGGCCTCGCCGAGGATCACGCCCGCGCGCTCGCGCTGCTCGACGATCCGAGCGCCGCCACCCGCAAGGACGGCACCGCGCTGATCATGGCCTCCCGGGCGCGGACTCACCAAGCACCCAAGCCGCGCGCTCGCGCGTCGCTGCAAAGCGCCCCCTTGGCCTCGCTCCTGCCGGGGCGCCACTGGTCGCTGGCTCGCGTCGGCGCGGTGGGTCTGTTCGGCAGCACGCTGCTCGACCTCACCCGCCGCATCGCGCCGCAGGACCCCACCCAGCGGCTACTGATCGATCGCCTCATCGAGTCGGCCAAGACCCGCACCGGGTTCGCGTCGCTGCTCGATGGTGGCGGGCTCGACGTCTCGGCCCCGGTGGAGTGCGCAAGCCAAGCCAACGAGCGCGGCTTCGTGTGCGTTGCGACCGTCGACGACGCCGACACGCTGCTCAGCGGCCTGGGCAAGCGCGAATTCGGCTCCGACGCCGGCCTTTCGATCCCGCTGCAGGCTTCGCGCTCCGCATGGCTGCTGCCCGCGGGCTTCAGCGCGATGCCGGCCATCCTGCACGAGATCCTCTACGAGCAGCCCGACGACGAGAACGACGACGAACCCAAGCGCGACCCGCCCAAGCACCGCTACGAGCGGCTCCGGCACACCGTGGAGATCGCCGGGTACACGCTGCACTACTACGCGATCATCGACGACCGCGGCAGCTCGGTTGGCATCGACGCCGAGCGCTACCTCTTTTTGGGCGACCGCGTGCTCGTGTTCTCGAACGACCTCGTCGCGCGTCAGATCCTCTTCGCGAGCCAGGGCCCGGTGCTCTCCGACGACGATGAGTACAAGGCGCTCACGCGGGACTGGAAAGACGGGAGTGCGCTCCAGGCCGCCGCCTTCGGACTCGGCTCGCCGATCGATGGCGCCAGCGTGGCCAGCGAGGTCGTGGCCGACGGACAAGGCCTCGCGTTCCGCTACTCGGCGACCACCGACGCCGAGCTCTCGGACATGCGCGCGGCCGCGGCCCGCCTCCCCGAGGACGCCGTCAGCACGCTGGTCGTCGGATATCCCGAACAGGACCAGGAAGACCTGCCCGAGCTTCGCGACGTGTCGCTCGCCGAGGGTGATGTCTTGCCGCCGATCGAGCTGCTCCAGCTCGCAAAGGGTGCTGCGTTCGGGTGGTACCCCGCACCCGGCGACTCGCTGTGGAAGCGCTGGGTCCTCGTCCTCGAGGATGGACGCGGGCTTGCACGCAAGGCGAACGCGCTGGGTGCCAAGCGTGCGGGCGCGTCCCCCAAGCAGAGCAAGGCCGGCTGGTACTACGCCAAGGTCGGCTCGCAGTGGATCGTCGCCAGCGATGCAAAGCTGGCCCAAGCATCGCTCGACCGCCCCGGGCCCTCGAAAGCTGCGCTGCAGCTTCTCGCCCGCGGGACGTTCTCAGGCGAGCGCGCCGCCGCCGTGGTGCCGCGACTGCCCAGCACCAACCCCACGACGGAGCGGACGATGCTGCGGTTCTTCGGCGGCGTCCTGGGGCTTGTCACCTCGGTCGGCTTCGAGGCGACGTGGGACCCCGCGACCACGCTCGGCACGCTCGAAGGCCGCGTCTCGCTGACGCTGCGCGACGCCGAGGGCAGCGATGTGATCGATCAATGGCTTGCCGCCGCCCGCTTTCGAAACGCGGCGACCTTGCCCCGGTCGATCGGACCGGACGAAGCCGAAGGCACGCTGCGCTTTCGGCTCGAGGTCGGGGACGCCGAGGCGTTCGCCGCCCTCACCGTCCAGCCCTCGGCGCGCGTGAACGCGATCGTCCGCGATCCCACGCACGTCGACCTGATCGTTCGCGCCAAGGCCACCGACGACGCCGCGGCCGAGCCCCTCACCGAGTCCCGCCGCAAGGCGCTGCTCGACACGTCGAGCTCGCTGCGAATCCGCGACCCCGCCGTGGTGGCCGTTCGCGACTCGCTCGTTCGCAAGGACATGTCGAACACCGAGAAGGCCAAGGCCATCTCGCGCTGGGTTCACCGGAGCGTCAACTACGAGATCACCCCGCGGGCTCTCGACGCGGTGGAGATCCTCGACGCCGGTCGCGGTGACTGCAGCGAGTACGCGCAGCTGACCGTGTCGCTGCTCCGCTCGGCGGGCGTGCCGGCCGAGGTGCGCGACGGCATGGCGGCGCAGGCCGGCGAGATGGTCGCCCACGCGTGGGTCGCCTATCACGACGGGACGCGGTGGTACGAGATCGATCCGACGTGGGGCCGCATGAAGGTCACCGCCGGACACCTCCCGCTCGAGGTCATGGACGTGCTCGCGCTGATTTCCCTCGATCAGATGCGCATCGAAACGATCGACACGCCCCCGAAGTAGCGCTCAGCACCCGTCGTCGTTGCCGTTGGTGACGCCGTCGGGTACCGGGTCGACATCGCCGCAGACCTCGAACACTTCGGAGATGCACAGGCTGGCGTTCTGGTTCACGTTGCAGTCGTGGAGCTCCAGCAGGCCCTGCAGGCCCTGCAGCGACTCGAGTATGGGGTTGTTCGCGACGCTGAGCAGCTGCAGCCCTTTGAGCGAGCCGAACCCGGTGACCTGCTCGAGCGCGGGATTGTCCCAAATGACCAGTCCATCATTGATGGCAACGAGCGCGTCGAAGCCCTCGAGCGTTTGCAGCACGGGGTTGTTGGCTACCACAACGCCTCGATCACTCGACCCGTTCATCCCCGCGTAGCCCACCTCGTCGACGGCAGCGAGGCCGGCGGTTGAGCGGAGGGCTTCGTTCTCCAAGATTCTGACCTCGCCGCCGACGCGCCGCAGGCACGCGAGCACGTCGAGGCAGACCAGGTCGGGCGAGGCGACTTGCAGGTCGCCCGCAATGTCGGTGACCCCGGCGATGGCCTCGAGGTCCTCGAGCGACGCCACGCCGACGTTGCGGTCGAGCACCTCGTCGGTGCAGGTCGGGACGATGCCGCAGCCCGGGCCCTCGAGCGCCTCCCCGGTGCTGGAGCTGTCGCCACCCGACGACGTGCTCGAAGTGCTCGACACATCGACCGATGTGGTCGACGTCGAGGATGCGTTGGACGATGCCGTGGTGGAGGCGTCGGCGGACATGCTCGTCGAGCCGTCCGTCGACGCCTGCGTTCCGACGGCGGGGCCACAGCCTGCGAGCACGGCGAGGAGCAGCATCGCCCGCGTCATGACGGATCCCCGCAGAATCCGACGTCCTCGGTTCCCAAGGGAACGTCGAGCGACTCGAAGATGGGCTGGCAAAGACGGCCGTCGGGGCAGTCGGGGTTGGTGAGGTCGCAGTACGGGGTGCAGCATGAAGAAGACTCGGGACCGCAGACCTCCAGGCCCGCACAGATCAGGCCCGCGTCGCAGGCATTGATGAACTCGCAGGGAGAGAGATCACTGCCCAGCTCGGGGCCGGATGCATCGGGCGCGCAGGTGTAGCCGTACTCGACCGGGTAGCAGGCGAGTTGAGGACCGCAGTCCTGCTGCAGTGGGTCACACTGGGGAATGCACAGCGGCGTGAACCCGTCGGCGCTGCTCAAGCACGCATGGCCCGCTTGGGCGCAGCTTGGGTTCGATGGATTGCCAATGCAAAACGCGCGGCACGTGCCCACGTTCGTGTCACGGTCGATGTTCCAGCACATCGCGTGCTGCTCGCAGCTGTCGAAGCCGGAGACCCCGCTCTCTTCGACGGTGCATGACTCCCCAACGGCATCGGGTTCGGACGCGACCGGAACGCAGCGGGTTGCGTTCCACGCGTTGCCGCCGTCGTTCGCGTACGGCATGCACTTCTCCCCGGCGGGGCAGTCTTCGAGCCAGGTCGAACACGCCACGTTCGACGACCCCGCATCGGTCGGGTTGAGAAAGCCCGGCGGGACGTGATCGGGCGGCCCGTCCACGCCGGTGGAGGTCTCCGCATCCGCGGAGGTGGACGAGGCATCGACGCTCGAGGTGCCGCTCGTCGACGTTTGCATCGGCGCGTCGGTTGTCGAGGACGAGGTCTCCCCAACCCCGGTTCCGCCCCCTCCTGGCGAGCCGCAGGCGAGACCGACGAACAGCGCGACGCCTGCACTCGCCCGCCGGCGCATCCATCGACACGCCGGGCTCATGCCGCCCCTGCGCACGCGCCAACATCTTCGGCCCCCAGCGGGACGTCAGCATCCTCGAACATCGGAACGCACGAGGACCCCTCTGGGCAGCTCGGTGAAGAGAGCGAGCAAAACGGCATACAGCATCCCGGCGATTCACACGACTCGCCCTGGACGCAGGCGAGTCCGGCCGCACAGGCATTGAGGAACTCGCACGGCTCGCCGACCCCTCGCTCGCCGGACGACGCATCCGGGGCGCAGGTGTACGTGTCCCAGGTGGCGTAGCAACCGAACCCGTCCTGACAGTCCTGCAGCAGCGGGTCGCACGTCGGCAGACACAGTGGCGTCGTGCCCTCACCACTGATGAAGCAATACTCGGACGGATCGGCGCAGGACGGGTAGTTCTCACTGCCGATGCAGAACGCGCGGCATGTCCCCTGCCCCTCCTGAATGTCCCAGCACATCGAATGCAGCGCGCAGTCGTCCATGCCCGACGTCAGCGGTCCTTCGACCGTGCACGGCTCGCCGGGCTGGCCAGGATCAGGGGCGATCGGCACGCAGCGCGTCGCGTTCCAGGAGTTCCCGCCGTCGTTGGCATACGGCGCACACTTCTCGCCAGCGGGGCAGTCCTCGATCCACATCGAGCACGACCAGCTGCTCCACGGCCCGGCGTCGGCTGGGTTGAGAAACCCCGGGGGCACGTGGTCGGGCGGACCCTCCGGACCCGTCGAGCTCCCGGCCGTCGACGTGGCCCCGGGTTCGACCGGTCCGCTCGACGAAGTCGACCCCGCGCCACCCGAAGACGTCCCGTCCCCACCAGGCCCCGGGGTTGTGGTTGGACCCTGGGTCCCACCCGTCGAGGTCGTGGTTCCGACGGCCCCAGGGTCCCCACACCCCACGAGCCCGCTCAGCACGACCATCCCGGTCCAGCAGCGCAACACATCCATAAGCGAACAAAACAAACATAACAAACCATGCGTCGGAATGCACCCCGCGGTGGTCGTCAACGGCGCTTTCCGGCGGTTCGCCGCGCTGGGCCAGCCTCTGCAGGCCGGCTAGCAGCCCTCGTCGTTGCCATGCGTCGCGCCACTTCCGACCGGCTCCGCGTCGCCGCACACGTCGAAGACCTCCGAAATGCACAGGGTGGGGTTCCGGTTGATGTTGCACCTAAACAGTTCGTCGAGGCGATGCAGGCCCTCCAGCGACTCGAGGGCAGGATTGTTCATGATGACGACCTCCCCCATCTCGTTGACCGACGAGAATGCGGTGATCCGTTTCAGCGCGGGATTGTCCCAGACGACGAGATGCTCGTACTTGGCATCGAGACGGTCGAAACCCGCCAAGGTCTCGAGCGCCGCGTTGTTGGAGACGAGAATCCCGCTGCTGTCTTCAACGTCATCTGCGACCTCCTCGACCGCAGCGAGCCCTGCGGTCGAGAGCAGCTGCTCATTCTCGAGAATCCGAACCTCACCTCCTACCCGCCGCAGACACGCCAGCGCATCGAGGCACACGAGGTCTGCCGAAGCGATCTGAAGGTGGCCGCCGATCTCGGTCACCCCAGCGAGCGCCTCCAGGTCTTCAAGCGAGCTGATGCCGACGTTGCGGTCGACCAGCTCCTCACGGCATGTCGGCACGATGCCGCAGCCGGGGCCCTCGAACGCCGCGCCCGTGCTGGAACTCCCGTCCGTGCTCGAGGATTCGGCGCCCGTGCTCGTGCTCGACCCCGATGAACTTCCGGTCTGCGCCGTGGTCGAGCCGACCGACGCATCTGCAGACGGCGGCATGTTGCCGTCACTACAGGCGACGCCAAGCGCGAGACCGATCGTGAGGCTGCCCGCCGCCCCGCGCGACGGGTTGACGCGGCGTCGCTTCATGCCGGCCCCGCGCACGTGCCGAAGTCTTCGGCGCCGATCGGAACGTCTTCTTCGGGATAGATAGGAACGCAGGATGCTCCTGATGGACATACTGGACTCGACAGCGAGCAGTACGCGGCACAGCACGTCTCGGAGGGACAGTTCGCGGTTGCAACGCATGCCAACCCCGCGTTGCAAGCATTGAAGAACTTGCACGCCTCGCCCGCCTCGCCGTATTCCGTTCCAGAAGCATCTGGAGCGCAGATGAACGCGCCGTTGTGGGGATAGCAGCCCCTCGATTCGCAGCAGTCTTGCAGCAGCGGGTCGCAATCCGGGAAACACAGCGGTCTGATCCCCGCGCCATCGATGAAGCACGAGTGCGCCGCTTGAGCGCAGAACGGAGCGTTTGGTTCTCCGATACAAAACCCGACGCACGTTCCCATGCCGGTTTCCGGATCGACACCCCAGCACATCGAGTGTAGCGCACAGTCGTCGATGCCCGAGACTGAGGACCCCTCCACGGTGCATGGCTCACCGGGCATGCTCGGGTCAGGCGCGACCGGTACGCATTTCGTTGCACTCCAGGCGCTCCCCCCATCGTTCGCATACGGCATGCACTTCTCCCCGACCGGGCAGTCTTCGATCCACACCGAGCACGCTTGCGCGCTACCCAACGCATCGAGCGGCATTAAGAACCCGGGCGGGACGCCGTCCGGCAACCCCTCGTCCCCGGTGGACGAGCCCGCTGCGCTCGTCGACGCACCAGCCGCAGACGTCGACGACGAGTTCGCGTGACCCGACGACGCGCCCGGGCCGGGACCTGTCGACGCATCACCGGGCTCCGCACGCGGTGCCGAACAGCCCACGAGCATGGCGGCCACCATGGCCGTGCCGACGAATCCGTACCTCATCCCCACAGGCAAATATAACTACCATAACACCCGAAACCACATCGAAGACCCGAGGCTCGACCCGGTCTACAGTGAGCGCCGCAGACCTATGGAACGACGGCGCTTTTTGGTCAGCTCCCTTGGAGGCTTCGCGGCGGGCACCGCGTTTGCGGCCGCGTGTTCGAGTCAGGCACAGGACCCGACCAGCGGCCAGGCCGGCACGCCCGCGCCGGACCCTGGGTCCGCGGCCAAGCCTGCCGGTCCGCCGCCGCTGCCGACCCTGGGTCCGCAGCCGCCCGACGGACGCCAGTTCTCCTACGCGCAGCAGGGGGAGGACCTCATCGTCCTTCAAGCGCTGACCATGCTCGGCATCGGCAAGCCCAGCTACCTCGACGTGGGCGCGTTCCACCCGATGATCGGCAGCAACACGTATCTAATGTACGCCGCCGGTGGCCGCGGAGTCCTGGTCGAGCCGAACCCCGCCATGACGAAGATGCTGGCCGAGGTCCGGCCCAAGGACGTGGTCGTCAATGCGGGCGTGGGCATCGGCGAGGCCACCGAGGCGGACTACTACCTCATCAAGGACCGCCCCCAGCTCAACACGTTCTCCAAGGCGCAGGTCGACCGCTACGTCGCGGAGGGCGGCACGCTGGAGAAGACGGTGCCGATGAAGCTCGAGCGGATCGATGCGCTCATCGAGTCACACTTCAAGACGGCGCCGGACTTCCTGTCGATCGACGTCGAGGGCCTCGACCTCGAAATCCTTCAGACGATGAACTTCGACAAGCACCGCCCCACGGTCCTCTGCGTCGAGTCTGCCGTCTACGGCACGACGGGCCTGGTCCGCCCGCTCATCGAGTTCATGCGCGCCAAGGGCTACGCGGTCCGCGGCGGCAGCATGATCAACACGATGTTCGTCGACGAGGCCCGGCTCGAAGCCAAGGCCCCAGACGGCGCGACACTGACGTTTTGAATCTTACTTCTTCGCGACCTTCTGCCACGGCTTGCGCTCGAAGTAGTCCTTCGTCAGCGCGGCCAGCTTGGGCGAGAGCATGAACAGCGCGATCAGGTTGGGCACGATGACCACGCCCAAGAACACGTCGCCCAGCGTCCAGGCCAGCGACAGCGGAACGACGGCGCCCGCGAAGTGCATCAGCACGAACACGGCGCGGTACGGACCCACGGCCTTGGGCCCGAACACGTAGTTGGCGCAGCGGTCTCCGTAGTAGCTCCACGAGATGGCGGTGGAGATGCCGAACAGCAGCACGCACAGCAGCACGATGTGCTGGCCGAAGTCACCCAGCGGCGCCAGCCCGCGCTGGAACGCGAGCATGGTCAGCGGCGCACCGCTCTCGATCGCGTCGGCGTAGAGCGTCTTGTGCTCGGTGCCGTCGGCCGCAGTGGCGACCTTGCCCTCGGGGTTGATCGTGCCCGTGAACGGCTGCGTGTGGGCTTCGTCGACGTAGAGCGTCTCGACCGGGACGTCGTGCCACGCGACGAGCGGACCGGCAGCGACGCCGTCGGCCACGGCGATCGAGCTGGGTGCGTCCTCGAGCTTCTCGGCGTTGCCGCCCTCGACGCTCTGCATCCACGTCATGTCGCCGCCGGCGACGGGCATCTCGGTGGGAATGCGGTCCTTCCAGACGCCGGTGATGATGATGACCAGCGCGGTCATCGTGCAGATGACGATCGTGTCGATGAACGGCTCGAGCAGCGCGACCACACCCTCGGAGACGGGCTCGTCCGTCTTGGCCGCGGCGTGAGCGATGGGTGCGCTGCCCTGCCCCGCTTCGTTCGAGAACAGGCCTCGCTTGACGCCCCACATCGCGGTGACCAGCACCGCGCCTACGCCCGTGCCCGCGACGCCTGCGGTCGGGTTGAACGCCTCGCTGATGATCAGGCTGAAGGTCGGGCCGACCTCGCCGATGTTCATCACGATGATGACCAGCGCGCCAGAGACGTACAGGCCTGCCATCGCGGGCGCGAGGATCGACGTGACGCGGCCGATCCGCTGAATGCCACCGAGCACCACCGCGCCGACGACCGCCGCCGCGACGAGGCCGGTGATCCACGCCGGCACGCCAAAGCTGCTGCCCATGGTGTCGGCGACCGTGTTGGCCTGCACGCCGTTGCCGGTGAGGAACGCGGTCAGGCCGAGCGCCGTGGCGAAGAAGATGGCCAGAGGCTTCCACGCGGTGCCGAGCCCTTTTTCGATGTAGTACATCGGCCCGCCCGCGACGCCGTCGCCCTCGACTGCCCGGTACTGCTGGGCCAGCGTCACCTCGGCGAACTTGGTCGCCATGCCCAGCAGGGCGGTGATCCACATCCAGAAGAGCGCACCGGGTCCGCCCCAGTGCAGGGCGATCGCCACCCCGGCGATGTTGCCGATGCCGACCGTCGCCGAGAGCGCCGTGGTCAGCGCCTGAAAGTGCGAGACGTCGCCCGGATCATCGGGGTCGTCGTAGCGCCCCGTCGCGACCGCAAAGCCGTGCCCCAGGCGCCGGAACTGGACCAGGCCCAGCCGCAGCGACAAGAAGAAGCCCGTGCCGAGCAGCGCGATGACGATGAACGGGATGGTCTGATCGCCGACGGGGATGCCCGCCGACCAGATCAGGCCGTTGATGCTTTCGACGAACTTCTCGGCGGCTTCCATGGGCGGGGCGCTGCAGCATCGCTCCCGAGCAGCCCTGGCGCAAGCCGAGGCACCCGAGCCCAGCTGCCCGGGGGCTGACGGGTGCGCAGACCCGGTGGTAGTCATGCGACCGCATGTCCACGCGCCGGCGCCTCCCCTCGCTGTCCACCCTCCTGCTCGTCGCCTGCTTCGCAGGAACCTCGGCGTGCCGCACAGGAGGAGAGACCCAGTCTCCCGGCCACGATGGCGCCGACACCGGCGATTCGGCAGGCAGCGGCCTGACGTTTCATCCCTCGCCCCCGCCGAAGCCCGAGCCCGAAGGCAAAGAGGACGACGCCAAGAAGAAGGACGCCACGTGGGACGTGGAGACGGCTCCCGGCCCGCGCAAGACCGTGACGATCGACACGGACGAGGGCACCTGGCTCAGCCTGACGCTCAGCCCGGACGGCAAG
>JBCCQM010000028.1:0-54417 GCA_039024335.1 Myxococcota bacterium | reverse complement strand
CGCCGAACTCGGCTTGGTCCGAAGCCTGCTGAAGCTGGGTATACGTGCACACGCCCGGGTAGCCCGCCGCGATGCAGGCTTGGGTGCCCGAGGTGAAGCCGTCTCCGAAGCCGGGGTGCGTCCACACCGAGGCCGAAGCCGGGACCATGCCGGCGTAGACCTGGCAAACTTGCTGGCCGCCCGACGTGTCGCCGCCGGCGGAGTCGTCGGTGTCGCCGTCGGTGTCCGAGTCCGATTCCGATTCGCTATCGGACTGGCAGTCCTCAGGGCACGGCACGGACGAGCCGTCGGGGCCGATATCGCATTCACCGAGGTCAGCCCAGCCGTTGCCGCACAAGTCCGGCTCTTCGCCCGACGATCCGTTGGAGTCGCTGTCGCTCTCCGCGGTGTCCGACCCGGTTCCGCTCGCGCTGTCGGTGGCGCCGACGGTCGGGTCGCCACCGCACTGGCACAGGCCGTACGTCCCGTCCGCCAGGCAGGTTTGCGTGCCGCTGGGCGAGGTCACCGCGTCACCGGGGCACGGGCAGAAGTTCACCTGGCCCGCGATGCAGGAGTTGCCGCCACCCTCCGCCGCGTTGTTGCAGGCAGCCCCGAGGCCCAGGGCGAGCCCGGCAAGCGCCAGCAGAGAGTTCAAACCCGTCGATCGTTTCGAGAAGCGCATTTCAGTCCCCCTACGGTGCCCCCATGGTCTCCGAGCCGTTCGCGCGAAGCAACCGTGAGCCCCGTTGCAGATGCTGCATATCCGACACCAGCCGACACTCGTTTTTCCGGCCGACACGTATTTTTCCGACCGACCCCCTGAAAAAGGTTCCGCGGCGAGAAAAAGACGACGGCGCGGGCAGCGGCGGAGGAGACGGCCGCTCAATCGAGCGGCGGCAGGTCCGCGGGGCGGACCCGGAGCCACTGCGCCCCGTCAGGCGCGTCCGCTTCGATCCACGCCTGCAGGACGTCGTACTCGTCGGTGTGCAGGGAGCCGAACTCCGCATCTCCGCAGTAATAAGTCGGCGGCATGTTCAGCTCGTCGAGCGCCCGGATCCCAACCTCGACGTACATGGGCGCGCCCTCGAAGTTTGCCTGCATCTGGGCGTACGTGGTGAAGCGGGCGTTGCCGTAGTAGAGCGGCGCGTCCTCGATGAAGGCGTCGAGGTCCGCGACGTGGCAGCTGCACACGCGTTCGAGCAGCACGCCGATCTCGGTGGGGATCACGGCGGGTTCGTCGCCCGCTTCGAGGACGCTGTCCGCGCCGGGCGCGAGGATCTCGAGGGAACACTCGTCGACCATCGGACCCGTGGTTTCGCTCGCCGAGTCGCCGCCGCTGGCCGAGCCACCCGCGCACTCCGCATTGAACCCCTGCACGCAGTCGGCGTCGCAGCTTTCGACGACGCTTGCGGTCTGCGTCCAGCAGCTCCCGCCCGGGCCGTACTGGTCCGCGAGCTGTTCTCGCGCCGTCTCGTCGAGACACTCGAGCCAGCTCTTGCACGCAAGCGTCTGGTCGAACTGCTGTCCACCATCCGTGGTGGTCGTCGCCGGGGCCGTGGTCATCGGGCCCGACGTGGAGCTCCCTCCATCGGTGTCGGTATCTGCGGTCTCCGCTGCCGGGTCGCACCCCGCACACGCCACCATCACCGCCGCCGCCCAGACCGCCCTTCGCATCCACCCCGATGGTACGGAGTCGGCCTCGTCCGTGCCAGGCATTCCGTGCTTTGCCGCACTTCGTCAGCGTGATCGTTCGGACGGCGACAGGCACGACCCGACCATGCTTCGATGGAATTGGACTGCCCCGACCGCCGTGCTTGCGCTTGCTCTTGGCGCCACGGGGTGTGAACCGGACGACGCCGCACCGTCGATTCAAGGCGCCTCAGCGTCGACGGCGGCGGAAATCACGGCGGATTCGAGCTGCCGGTACTTCGAGCGCTGCGGGGTTACCGTGACGACGTGCTCCGCGACGACCGACGGCGACGACGACTGCTCGACGGAGGTCGAGACCGTCGAATACGACGCGTGCGTCGAAGAAGCCGACGCGCTGCTTGCAGAGGGGTTCGCCTGCGCGGAGTTCGACGAAGAACTCGTTTCGCTCGTCGATGCCTGCCTCGAAGCGTTCGAAACGGACGCCTGTCTCGACCCGGCGTCCGAGGTTGCGATGGACTTCGGCATGCCGCGGCGCTGCGCGTACGCGCTGGACGCCGTCTTGCGCTGCACGTCCGGCGAGGACGAGGCGACTACGCCCGATGGCGAGTGATCGCCGGGCTGGCGAAGGCGAGGCGCTCGCGCATCACGGCGATCGCTTCGGGGTTCTCGTCGACCAGCGTGAAGCTGCGCTCGAGTCGGGCCGCGGCTTCTCCGGTCGTGCCGCTGCCCGCGAAGAAGTCGAGCACGGCGTCGCCGCAGTTCGTGTGCACGCGGACGATCCGCTCGAGGATCTTCAGCGGCTTCTGCGTCGGGTAGCCGGTCCGCTCCTTGCCCGCCGTCGGCACGATCGTTTGCCACCAGACGTCGGTGGGCGTCTTGCCGCGGGCGGCCTTTTCGGCCGAGACGAGTTTGGGCGCCATGTACGGGATGCGGTCGATGGCGTCGTAGTGGAACGTGTACGCCTTGGGATCCTTGGCGTACCAGAGGATGGTGTCGTGCTTGGCGGGCCAGCGACGCTTGCTGCGGCCGCCGTAGTCGTAGGCCCAGATGATCTCGTTGAGGAACGCGTCGCGGCCGAAAACGGCGTCGGCCATCACCTTGGCGTAGTGCGCCTCGCGGGGGTCGAGGTGCAAGAAGAAGGACCCGGTGTCGGTCAGCAGTCGGTGCGCGTGCTCGAGCCGCGGCATCAAGAAGGCGCCGAAGTCCTCGAAGGCGTCGGCGTAGCTGGCCGAGCCCACGGCGGTGGTCTTGTACGGAATGCCGCCAAAGCCCATGCGGTCGGCGTCGTCGGCCGAGGCGCGCTCCACCTTCACGCGGGTGTGCTTACGGGCCCGGCCGGTGTTGAACGGCGGGTCGATGTAGATCAGCGCGAAGCTGGCGTCGGCCAGCGTGGGCAGGACCGCGAGGTTGTCACCCTCGATGATCCGGTTCCCGCTCACCCGTGCCCCGGTCCGTCGTGGGGCCCATCATGTGGTTCGGTCACGAAGCGCGCCGAGAGGAACGCCAGCGCCATGATCGCGTAGCCGGCGGCCCACGGCCACGCGGGCGCGAGGTTGATGACCGTGTCGGCCGGCGTGAAGCCGTAGCCGTGCATGAGTCCGACGGCGGACAGCACCGAGGCCACGCCGCACCAGATCGACGCCGTCACGAACTTGCGCTCGATGACCGCGACGGTCGCCGCCGCGAGGATCATCGACGTGAAGATGAAGCCCTGCTCCAGCGCAAAGGCGCCGTGAATCCAGGTGTCGCTGGCGGCGAACTTGGCGATGACGTCGCTGGAGAACGGCGGTCCACCCGGCGTACCCATGCCCGCGGCACGCAGGCCGTTCTTCGCCAACGTTGCGCCCCAGGCCCCCACGCCGGGCAGCAGTCCGACCACGACCGCAGGCGCATGCGCACGCGGCGTGGCTTCGAATGCCTGCGCCGTGATGACCATGCCGATCCAGAGCACCACCGCCATGCCGGCGTCGATCGGGATCGCGTAGGCGAGATAGCCCAGCGTGCCGGTCAGGCACACCACGGTGACGAAGACCGCATTGGTGACCGAGTAGCCCGCCCGCGCGCCCATCGCCTTCCAGCCGGGGTGCCCGATGTAGATCGTGGTGGGAAAGCAGCTGCCGAACAGGCCCGCGACGAGGGTGCCGGCGCCGTTGACCGACAGCGAGGGGGCGGTGGGGAAGGTGTCGCCCGTGGCCGAGGCGGACTCGATGTTTTGCAGCGAGCCGACGAGGTTGAACAGACCCATCGGCAGGATGACGCTGAAGTAGGTCAGCAGGTGGCCGGCCCCGAATGCGTCGATGAGGTCGCCGAGCACGGGCACCGGGAGCTGGAAGCCGGCGCCCGCGGGGGCTTCGCCGACGGGGGCGAGTCCGGTGGTCCACGCGATGATGATGCCCAGGCCCACCGCGACGAGGCCGCCGGGAATGTTGCCCTTGAAGCGGACCCGACCGAAGTAGGTCAGCATCACGATGCCCAGCGTGGCCAGGCCGATGAGCGGGTTGGCGAACGTGCGGAACAGGAAGCCTAAGGAAATGAACCCCAGCGCGATGCCGCTGAGCGTGGCCAGCAGCGCGGCGCGAGGGGTTGCCTTGCGCAGGCGGTCGGCCACGAAGGCGCCGCCCAGCTCGATCGCACCGCTGCCCAGCGTGGCGACCAGGCCGGCCTGCCAGGCGATGCGGGCGGGGTCCTCGGCGCCCGCGGCCATGGCCGCGAGCTTCGCCGGCAGCATCACCAAGAAGACGTGGGCAAACAGCGACACCGTGTTGATGCCGTAGGGCAGGGCGCACACGTCGTCGCGCCCCTCTGCGTCGCCGAGCTTCTTGGCCTGCCAGGCATAAAAGAGGTTGCCCACCACCAGGCTCATGGCGACCCCGGGCAGCACGCGGCCGTGCAGCAGCGCCTCGTCGAAGCCGAGCACGGTGCGGCACAGCGCGTCGATGAGGAGGAGCTGCACCAGGTTGTCGAGGGCGAGCCCGAAGAACCCGTCGATGTCGCCGCGCACGAACCAGCGCATTGCAGGGTGAGTACCAGACGAACGGGCCCGTGCGGTGGCTCAAGCGGCCGATTGCGGCGACGGGACGCGTGCAGGCCCGTCGGGCGCCCGGTCGGCGGCGCTCGGGGGCGGCTTCGGCTACTCTCCTGCGCCGTGGCAGATCTACGCGACAAGGTTTTGTTCATCACCGGCGCCAGCCGAGGCATTGGCAAGGCGATTGCGCTGCGGGCCGCTCGCGATGGCGCGAAGATCGTCATCGCGGCCAAGACCGCCGAGCCACACCCCAAGCTCGAGGGCACCATCTACACGGCGGCCCAGGAGATCGAAGCCGCCGGGGGCCAGGCGCTGCCCATCGTCTGCGACATCCGCCACGAAGACGCGGTCGAGGGCGCCATCGCGAAGGCGGTGGAGACGTTCGGGGGCATCGACATCCTGGTGAACAACGCCTCGGCGATCAGCCTCACGCCAACCCCGGCCACGCCGATGAAGCGCTTCGACCTCATGCATCAGGTCAACGCGCGCGGCACGTATCTCTGCACGGCCAAGGCGCTGCCGCACCTGCTCAAGGCCGACAACGCCCACGTGCTCACGCTGTGCCCGCCGCTGTCGTCTTCGCCGAAGTGGTACCGGAGCCACGTCGGCTACACGATGGCCAAGATGGGCATGAGCATGGTCGTCATCGGTCACGCGGGGGAGTTCGCCGGCAAGATCGGCGTCAACGGCCTGTGGCCCAAGACCGCCATCGCCACGGCGGCGGTCAAGAACCTCATTGGCGGTGACGCCATGATGGAGCGGAGCCGCAAGCCTGAGATCATGGCCGACGCTGCGCACGCGATCCTCACCCGCGACGGCAAGAGCGTCACGGGCAACTTCTTCGTCGACGAAGACGTCCTGCGCGAAGAGGGCGTCACCGACTTCGACCCCTACGCCGTCGACCCGAGCAAAGAGCTCGTGCCGGATTTCTTCCTCGACTGAGGCGGGACCGCGATGATCGAGGTCGAAGGCCTGACCCGCTACTACGGGAACTTCGCGGCCGTGCAGGACGCGTCGTTCTCGATCGGCGCGAAGGAAATCGTCGGTTTCCTGGGACTCAACGGTGCGGGCAAGAGCACCATCCTCAAGGTGCTTGCCGGGCTGCTGATGCCCTCGGCGGGCGCGGTGAAGGTGGGGGGCATCGACGCCGTCGAGTCGCCCGACGCGCTGCGGACGAAGATCGGCTTCCTGCCCGAGGAGCCGCCGCTGTACCGCGAAATGCGGGTGGCGGAGTTTCTGCGCTGGGTCGGCCAGGCCAAGGGGCGCAGCCGACGGGAGGTCTACGCCGATCTGCCCAAGGTCATCGATCTGTGCGACCTCGGCTCGATGGCGCACAAGGTCATTGCCGAGCTGTCGCACGGCTATCGCAAGCGCGTCGGCATTGCACAGGCGATCATTCACCGGCCCGAGGTCGTCATCCTCGACGAGCCGATCAGCGGACTCGACCCGCAGCAGATCGTGGAGATGCGCAAGGTCGTTCGCTCGCTCAAAGAGGAGGCCACGGTGCTGATCAGCTCGCACATCCTCTCCGAGGTGGCGCAGACCTGTGACCGGGTTCTCGTGGTCCACAAAGGGCGCATCGTGGCCGAGGGGTCCGAAGACGAACTCAAGAGCGCGCTGGGGCAGGGCGACACCGTCACCCTCACGCTTCGCGGGGAGCATGGCGCCGTCAAAGAGGTGCTCGAGGCCAGCGAGGCCGCCGCGAGCTTCGAGGTTCGTGATGATGCAGAGATGCTCAGCGTCGACGTGGAGCTGGCCGAAGGCGACCGACAGCGGGAGGCGCTGGTCGCCGACCTCGTCGCGGCGAAGGTCGGCGTGTTCGGCGTGGCCAACACGGTCTCCGAGCTCGAGCAGGTGTTCTTGCGCCTGACCAAGGGCGACGACGTGGCGCCCGCCCAGGAGGACGCATCATGAGAGGCATGCTGATGGTGGCGCGCCGGGACTTGGCCGCCTACTTCAACAACATCTGGGGCTACGCGGTGATCGCCGCGGTGCTCATCATCGACGGCCTGCTGTTCAACGCGTTCGCGCTCGGGGACAAGCCCAAGTACAGCGCGCAGGTCATCGAGGAGTTCTTCTACTTCTCGTTCGGCACGACGACGATCGCGGCCATCCTGCTCACGATGCGCCTGGTCGCCGAGGAGCGGCAGACCGGCACGATCGTTCTGATCGACAGCGCGCCGCTTCGGGACTGGGAAATCGTGGGGGGCAAGTACCTCTCGGCGATGTTCGTGCTGACCGGCCTCGTGGCGGCCACCCTTTACATGCCAGGGCTGGTATTCGTGAACGGCAAGGTGTCGTACGGGCACATCGCCGCGGGCTACACCGGGGTGATGCTCGTGGCTGCCGCGACGGCGTCCGTGGGAACGTTCGCGTCCACGATCTCGCGGTCCCAGCTGGTGGCCGGCTTCTTGTCGACGGCGCTCATCGTCGTGCTGCTGCTCTTCTGGCTGGTCGCCAAGGTCGCCGACCCGCCGCTCAAGGACGTGTTCTCGTACATGAGCCTGTTCGATCGGCACTACCGCGGCTTTATGCGCGGTCAGATCAACACCGAGGACGTCGTGTTCTACCTGTCCATCGTGTTTGCATCCCTGACCCTCAGCACCCGCTTCATGGCGGCTCGGAGGTGGCGATGAGCCTCGGCGCAATCCTCTACATCGTGTCGATGGCGGTGCTTTTCGTCGGTCAGCGGCTGCTGGTCGATGCCGGCGCTGCCCAGACCGGCGTGACCGTGCTCGGCTTGGTCCTGCTGCTCGGCGCCGCCGTGCTTCGCCTCCGAAGGCTGCGTGCGGCCACCAGCGAGGGCCTGAAGTTCGGCCACCGAATCGCGCTCATCGGCTTGATGGTCGGCGCGGCCTCGCTGGTGCTCTACGCGGCCACGACCGACGCTGTCCTCGGCGCGCTCGCGATGACCGAGCAGGCGGAGACGCGCTGGCTGGGAACGTGGCGCTCGCTGTGGCCGCTGGTGTGGCTACTGGGCACGGCGCCGATGCTGGCCGTCGACTATGCCTGCGAGAGTTCGCCGGTGATGATGCCGCGCCGCCGCGTTCGGGAGCTTGCGCTGCACGGACTCGTCGCGGCAATGGGCCTGGGGCTGGTGTTCCCGATCAACTACGTCGCCAGCCAGAAGAAAGAGCGCTGGGACCTGGCGTACTTCAAGACGCCGCAGCCGGGCACGGCCACCGTTGCGCTCGCGCAGTCGCTCGAGGCACCGGTCGACGTCCGGATCTTCATGCCGCCCAGCTCCGAGGTGGCCCAGGAGCTGCTCGCGTACTTCGGCCCGCTGCAGGGCCCGAACCTGCGCGTGCAGGTCATCGACCAGGCTGCAGAGCCTCGCTTGGCCAAGGCGCTGTCGGTGCGGGACAACGGCACCATCGCGTTCACCCAGGGCGAGCTCGGGCTCGACGCGCCGCCGCCGGCCGAGGGCGAAGAGCCGCCGCCCAAGCCGATCACGCGCACGGTCAAGGTCAACCCGGACTTCGACAAGGCCAAGCGCAGCCTCAAGAAGATCGACGCCGACGTCCAGAAGATGCTCATCGAGCTTGGACAAGGCGACCGCGTCGCATACGTGACGACGGGGCACGGCGAGCTGGGCTGGAAGCAGCAGCCCACGCTCGACCGTCAGATCAAGGGCCTGCGCGACGAGCTGAAGAACCTCGGCTTCACGGTCAAGGAACTCGGCTTCCGGCAGGGCCTGCTCGAGGCGGTGCCGGACGACGCCGACATCGTGATGGTGCTCGGTCCGCTGACGCCGCTGCAGCCCCGCGAGATTCAGTCGCTGCGGGCGTACCTGGAGTCCGGTGGCTCGCTGCTCATCGGTCTCAACCCGCGCCTGCCGCAGCGCGAGGGCGCGCCGCTTCGCCCAGACCCGCTCGCCGACATGGTCGAAGAGGTCATGGGCGTGGCGCTGGCCGAAGGGGTGCTCGCCGACGAGCGTAACCATGCGCCGCTGTACAAGAACGTCCGCGACAACTACCTGGTCGTCTCCGACGCGTTCTCCTCCCACAGCAGCAACGGAACCCTGGCGGGCGAGCGCAGTCCGATCTTGATGCCGGTCTCGGGCGTGTTCGAGGTCGTCGAGGGCCACGAAGCGGGCGCGTCGGTGACGGTGCGCTCGATGGCGACGTCGTTCGCCGACCTCAACGGCAACGGAACCTTCGAGGCCGACGCGGGCGAGACCAAGGGCGCACGAAGCATCGTCGCCGCCGTGTCGGGTGGCACCGGGGCCGTACGCTGGCGTGCGATCGTGACGGCGAACGCCGGTATGCTCTCCGACGTCGGCGTGGGCAATGCCGACGGCTCGGGCTCACTCGAGGAGGGCCTGGGAATTCGCGGCAACCTGCTGTTCGTCCGTGACGCCGCCAACTGGCTCATCGGCGCCGAGGCGCTCTCGGGCACCACGCAGTCTGAAGAAGACGTGAAGATCGAGCACACCAAGGACGGCCAGACTTGGTGGTTCTACTCGACCGTACTCGGCGTTCCGCTGGCGGTCTTCGTGCTCGGCGGGCTTCGCGTTTCGCGGCGTCGTCGTGGCCATCTCAACGCCGAAGGAGACAAGCGATGAAACGCATGGTCGCATGCTATGCGCTGGCGCTCAGCGTCGCGCTCGTGGGTGCGTACCAGACGTGGACCCACGAAGGAGACCCCGACCTTTCGGGCTCGACCGTGATCCTCGCGGGCGACAAAGAAGACCTCGTGGCGGTCCAGTACGACTCGCCGACCACGAACGTGCAGCTGGACGTTCGCGAGGACGAGCTGGGTGCGTACGTTTGGGTTCAAGCGACGCCGAAAAAGGATGCCGCGCCCGAACCCGCGGCGGCGCCGGACAACCCCCACGGGGCACCCAAGAAGCCCGTCGAGAACGGCCTGCCCGAGGCGTTCAAGGCCGGCGCCAGCGGTGACCAGCTCACCGCTGGGCTCGCACCGTTCGTTGCCAAGCGCGTGCTCGAAGGCGTCGACGAGGCCAAGCTCGACGAGCTCGGGTTCGGCGAGGGCCAAGGCGCGCTGACCATCACCCGCAAGGGCCGGGAGGCGAAGACCTACGAGGTGGGCGCGAAGGCCTACGGGGGCTCGAACCGCTACGTTCGCGACCCCGCCGACGGCACGGTCTACATCGTCGCGTCCAACGTGCTCGACCCGCTCGAGACCGCCAAGCGCTCGCTGCCCGACCGCATGCTGTACGGCTTCGACGTGACCGACATCGAGCGCGTCACGATCCACGGCGGCGAGGCTTCGGCCACGTTCGTGCAGAACAACCCCGACGACCGCGCCGCGCGGTTCTGGGCTGCCGAGGGCTCCTCCGAGCCGAACGCAGCCGCCGCAGGCTGGCTGGACAAGGCGCTGCGCCTTCGGGTCTCTCGCTACGTGCCCGAAGACGAGCGCCCGGCGGGGCTTTCAGAAGCGTTCCGGTACCAGCTCGTGGCTGGGCGCCAAGCGCTGGAGATCACCGTCCTGCGCGCGGCTGGCGACGACGGTGAGGAGAGCTGGTACGCGGCCTCCCCGTACAACCGAGGTCTGGTGCAGCTGCAGCGCGCTGCGGCGGCCGAAACCCAAGCTGACCTAGCGTCCGTCCTGGACGCGGGCGCGTAACCCGGCCCCCGCGCCGCGACGTACTGCTCACCATGCCGCTGCGGGTCGCCATGTTCATGACCATCGGCACCGCGATTTGGATCGCGGGTCATCTCTACATCGGTCGACGCGTGTTCGACCGCCTCCAGCTCTCCGCCGCCCGTCGCCGCATCGGCTGGGTCGTGCTCGCGCTCAGCGGCACGACGGCGCTCTGCGCGATGTGGACGCTGCGGGCTGCGGGCGACCTGCCGTTCATCAACGCCCTGCAGTGGGTGGGCATGTGGCTGTTCGGCATCACCTCGGTGCTGTTCATGCTCGTCCTCGCCTCCGACCTGGTCGGCGCGGCGGCCAAGGGCGCCCGACGGGTCGTCTCCTCGGCCCACCCCGAGCCGCCCGAAGACCCGCAGCGGCGCGGGTTCCTCGGCAAGGTTGCGACGATGGGTGCGGTCGCCACGACCGGAGGCGTTGGCGGCGTGGGCCTCACGCAAGCCCTCCAGCTGCCCGAGGTCGTCGAGGTCGAGGTCCCAATCGAGGGCTTGCCGGCGTCCTTCGATGGGTACCGGATCGTTCAGCTCTCCGACGTTCACGTGGGTCCGACGATCCGCCGCGAACACTTGTCGGCGATCATCGAGCGCGCCAACGGGCTCGAAGCTGACCTTGCGGTCGTCACCGGCGACCGCATCGATGGTTACGTCGAGGACCTCCGGGAGCAGGTTGCGCCGCTTGCAGACCTGCGCGGCAAAGACGGTGCGTTCTTCGTGACCGGCAACCACGAGTACTACTGGGACGGGCCGGCATGGTGCGAAGAGGTGTCGCGGCTGGGCCTGCGGGTCCTCAACAACGAGCACCACGTCCTCGAGCGCGACGGGGCCCGGGTGCTCCTCGCCGGGTGCACCGACGTGAAGGCCGGCGACATCGTGCCCGCACACGCGTCGGACCCCGCGAAGGCACGCGCCGGGGCGCCCTCGTGTGATGCGTCGATCCTGCTCGCCCACCAGCCGCGCAGCGTTGATGCGGCCGCTGCCGCGGGGTACGACCTTCAGCTCTCGGGGCACACGCATGGCGGGCAGTACTTCCCGTTCAACCTGCTCGTGTACCTGGCGCAGCCCTACGTGGCTGGACTCGCCAAGCACGGCAAGATGTGGATTTACGTCAGCCGCGGGACCGGTTACTGGGGTCCGCCGATGCGTGCTGGCGCACCCCACGAGATCACGCTGCTGACGCTGCGGAGCGCTTGAGCCCAGGCCGTCATCGCGGCTACGCAATCCGCCGGTGCCGACGCGCTTTCGTCGACGCGTCGCCCCTCCTCGGCGGGCTCGTTGCGCTACGCTTTTTCTCGATGCGACAGGGACAGGGGAGAGTCCTTGCAGCGCTCCTGCTGGGGGCTGGCTGCGGAGGAGATGGAGGCGACGGTTCGGGCGGCGCCGGTGAGGCGAACTCGAGCACGGGCGGTGGGATCGACTTCTCGGAGGTCAGCACCAGCACCAGTGGTGAGGCCAGCGGGGAGACCACGTTCGGACCGCCAACCACCGGTCCGCAGACTACGACGGTCGACCCCGACCAGCTGACCAGCGGCTGCGGCGAGGTCACGGTCACCTTGGAGCCTGTGATCCCGACCATCGTGCTGCTGATCGATCAGTCGGGCAGCATGACCGCGGACTTCGGCGGCCAAGAGCGCTGGGACGCCGTATACGCAACCTTGATGGATCCCACCGACGGCGTCGTCGCGCAGCTCGAGTCCCAGGTCCGCTTTGGGGTCACGCTGTACACCAGCGAGGACGGCAACGATGGCGGCGAGTGTCCGATCCTGACGTCGGTCGAGGCTGCGCTCGACAACCGCGATGCTATCGATGCTGCCTACGCGCCCTCGCAGCCCAACGACGAGACGCCGACCGGAGAGTCGCTGCAGGCCGTAGCCACCTCGCTCGCGGCGCTGCAGGCGGAGGGACCGAAGGCGATCGTGTTGGCGACGGACGGGGAACCCGACACGTGCGAGACGCCGAACCCGCAGGAGGGGCAGCCCGAGGCGCTTGCCGCGGCCGAGTTCGCCTTCGGGGAGGGCATCTCCACCTTCATCATCTCGGTCGGCAACGACGTCGGCGCGGAACACCTGCAGCAGATGGCCAACGTCGGCGTTGGCAAGGACCCCGATGATGCCAACCCCGCGCCGTACTACGAGGCGCTCGACGCGGCCCAGCTCGTCGACGCGTTCAACGAGATCGTCGGGAGCTTCATCAGCTGCGACCTCGTGATCGACGGCGAGGTCGATCTCGAGCAGGCCTGCGAGGGCACCGTGAAGCTCGACGGCGAAGAACTCGAGTGTGGGACCGCGTGGGACGTTCCCGACGAGACGACGCTGCGCTTGCTCGGCGCAGCGTGCGAGACCCTCAAAGACGGCGCCTCGCACACGGTCGACGCAAGCTGGCCGTGCGGGGCCGTCGTCATCCCGTAGAAAAAGCCGCGCCGAGCCGCAACCATTGCGACTCGGCGCGAACCACCACCATGAGTGTCCGAGCGGGATTGCCCGGCCCTCATGCAGGGAATCGTCCGCCGACGGCGGGACGTTACCGGCTCAATCTTCGTAGGCTTCGAAGTCCGCCGCGCGCGGAGCTTCGGGTGGCTTGGGATCGGGCTTCTGCTTCGGCTTCTGGGTAGGGGCCTCGGCGCCGGGCTTTTGACGGACCACGCGGTCGACGACGGTCCCTTCGGTGTCGACGAACTCGATCGAGAGTGTCGTAGCGTCGGCGCGCACGCGTAGCGCGCCGTGGGCATCGTTGTAGCTGACTTGGCTGCCCTCGACGGGGTTTCCGACGCCGTAGCGCTTGGGGTTCCCGCCCAGGCCGTTGACGATGTAGAGCGCATCGTCCCGCTCGATGCGTTCGTAGTGGTGGTCGTGCCCGGCCATGATCACGTCGGCGCCCCACCGTGCGAAGGGCCACTGCATGCGGCGGGTCGAGCCGTGGTCTCCCGAGGAGTGCGGGGGGTGGTGCATATAGACCACGCGCCACGCGGCGGTGCTGGCGGCCAGCGTCTTGCGAAGCCACGTGGCCTGCGTACTGTCGGCTTCGGTACCGTCGGGCTCGGAGGAGTCGCTGTCGAGCGCGAAGAAGTGGACCGGCCCCCAGACGAAGTCGTAGTAGCGCTCGTTGCCCGGCAGCTCGAAGTAGTCGAGGTAGGGCGCGATGTTCCAGGTGCGCCAGTCGTGGTTGCCCAGCGTGGGGAAGAACCGGTTCTCGTCGCCGCCGGGACCGAAGTCGCCGCGATACGGGGCGATGAACGACGCGTAGTGCTTGCCGATGTTCGCGTCGATCGTCGATGACGCTCCGTTGGGATAGTTGTTGTCGCCCAGCGTCAGCACCACGTCGGGTGACCAGCCATGAACGAGCGTCGCGACGGCGGCCTCCTCAGGGGAGTCGAGCCCAAAGTCGCCGATGACTGCGAACGAGACGGTCTCGGCCGGTCGGTCCACGACCAAGCGCTGCTCGGGCGGAGGCTCGGCAATGGTCGGTCGACATCCGAGCAGCAGCAGCGCGACCAGGGCAGCGTGGCGAGGCATCGTGCCGGAGCGTGCCACGGACCTACGCCGGGGAGGGCGCCGCCCGCGGGAGCACATCTCATCACGCCGCCTCGCGCTCTACAGGCTGATCGCGTTCGCGGCAGGGCCGCTCGGGCGCTGTTGTTCGAGCTGCTCGAGGCGCATGGGGAGCAGCTCGGACAGCGCGGTGTCCAGGCCGACGCCGAAGTTGAGCAGGGCGTTGCCCAGGGTCCAGTGATCGTAGCGGGCCTGCGCGGACCGACTCGCGTCCGTGTCGTGGCGTCGCGCATCGAGCTCGGCCAGCAGGCGAGCGGTACCCGAGCGCATTGCGGCCAGCTCCCACACGCGAAGTTCGACCCGCGCGAACGTCAGGACGCCGCGCTGGAGCAGGGGACGCCACGCGTTGAGTTGCGCGCGCGCGAGCAGATAGCCGACTTCTTCGAGCTGGCCGTCGTCGAGGTCGCGAGCCATGCGGAACTGGCCCGAACCCTCGGCTCCGCGCGCCCGGAGAATCACGGCATGGGTCGGCTCCTCGTCCGACAAGACCACGTCGGCGAGGTGTTCGTGATGCAGCGACTTCGCGCCAGAACGAAGTTCTTCCAGCGTTTTCGGGCCAACAATCTCGTCTTCGTCAGGCGAGACCACGAGCGCGCGGCGGGGGCCGTTGGCGGTGACGATGGTGCGGTGGACCGTCTGCATCGCGACGCGACGATACAGCCGGGCGGCCGGTTTGAGCACGCACAAAACCGCTTCGGGCCGATCAATCCTCCGCTCCCCGACGCGCAAGCCTCGCAAGTTCGGAGCGCGGCGCGCCCGCGGGGGCGGTGGACCCCGGGTTCTTCCTGTCCCTGCCTCAGATGCCGGTAGACAACTCGGCCTCGACCAGGGCTTTGAACTGGTCGACGTCTTGCGCCCCGGTGACGCGACGCCCGTTGATGAAGAAGGTCGGCGTTGCGCTGGCGCCGTTGTCCACGCACAGCGTTCGTTGATCTTCGACCAGCTTGGCGGTCTCGGCCGCCGCGAAGTCCTTCTTGAACTGTGCGATGTCGAGGCCGATGCGGGCGGCGTACCGGGCGTAGTCAGCTTCGGTCCGCTCCTTGCCGCTCTGATCCTTGAACAGCTCGTCGTGCATCGCCCAGAACTTGTCCTGTGCGTCCGCGGCTGCGGCCGCACGCGCGGCCGGCTCGGCCCCGTGGTGGAACGACAGCGGGTTGTGGGCGAAGTACACAGCGACCTGCGAGGGGAACGCGTCGATCGTCTCGTCGAGCGCCTTGCGAGAGCGGGCGCAGAACGGGCAGTCGAAGTCACCACACTCGATGATCTCCACCTGCGCGAAGCTGGTCGCGCCCTTCTTCGGCAGCCCCTTGGTGCTGATCGTGTAGCGCTTGGCGTCGCGGTCGGTGACTTCGATGGCGGAGGTGGGCTGGAGCACTTCGGGCGCGAAGTGGGTGAGCATGTCCTCGTACAGGCGCTTGCGGGTGTTGCCGCGGCGCTCGACGAAGCGCAGCGCGCGGTCCTTTTCTTCGTTGATCACCGCGTTGAACGCCGACCGGGTCTGGCGCCCACCGAGGTAGCGACCGTTGATGAAGAAGGCCGGGGTCCCGCGCACGCCGAACTTGGTAGCCGTGTCGATGTCTCGTTGCAGACGACGGTCGACGTCGGCGCTGGCCAGGTCGGTCGCGTAGCGCGTCATGTCCAGGCCGGCACTCTCGGCAACCGAGGCGATGTCGTCGGCGTCGAGGCGGTTGCCCTTGTCGAACAGCGCGTCGTGCATGACCCAGAACTTGTCTTGGGCGCTGGCGGCGAGCGCACCGCGGGCAGCGGCACGCGCGGCCGGGTGGATTTTCTCCAGCGGCATGTGCCGGAACACGAGCCGAACGTCTCGTCCGTGCTGCGCGAGGACCTCGTCCAGGGTCGGCATGACGGCCCGGCAGTGCGGGCACTCGAAGTCGCCGAACATGACGATGGTGACCAGCGCATCCGACGGTCCGCGGACATCGGGCGTGGGACCCAGCGGCACCGCGTAGTTCACGTCGGGCTGCGGGTTCTCGCTGTCGGGGTCGTCCGACAAATGCGGCCAGATGTCCTCGACGTAGGGAACGGTCTTCGGCTCCGCCTGGTCGTCGTTTGCGACGTCGTCAGAGGGCGGAGGCGCATCGGGGGTCTTGGGCGTAGTCGGGTGCTTTGCGTCGCACGCTCCGAGCCCCTGAATCGACTCCGCCGCGAGATAGCAGTCGAGTCGCTCCGCGGTCATGTCGGGGCTGTCGCACTGCTCGAGCACCTTGCGTTCGACTTCCCACGCGGTCTCGAGGCCCGCGCCTGCGTCTTCGAGGGCTTTGCGGCTGAGCGTGCCGACGTGCTCGGCCAGCGTTGCGCAGCGCTTGGCTCGGCCGGCCCTCGCAAGCGACTCGGCGACCGCCTCGCCCGCCTTGGCCATCGCGGCCTGCACCACGCCGGGCAGGCCGACGTCATCGGCGGTGTGGACGGTATTGCGCAGGACCAGCGTCCGGCCCTTGCGGTCGAGACGGGCGGTCGAGGTCTCGAACATGTCGACGAGGTCGCGGACCTCGGCGAGGTCTTTGCGCTCGTACTTGCTCAACAGAGGCTCGATCGCAGTGACCAAGCCGCGGATGTCGACGAACGCGCTCACGTGGTTGCCCGACTTCAGCGCCGCCGCAATGGAGGGGTGCCGCGCATCGTCGATGCCGTTGGACGCCGGTCCCTCGATCACCTCGGCAGGGTCGATCTCACCGAGCAGCAGCCACAAGAAGCCGCCGGAGACGAAGGCGTGTACGGCGGGCTCTTCCCGGTCGGCGTTGCCCGGACGCGCGTAGACGGTGACCTCGCCAACGGTGCGGGGCGAGACGTCGCCGGCCTGCCCGTCCGAGAAGTTCTTCTCGTAGACGCGGCGGAGCGCGTCCGCGGCCTTGCTCTCATCCGCGACGCCAACCCACGCGACGGCCTTGAGGTCGAAGGCTTCTCGGTCCTTGGAGGGCATGCTCAGCAGCGCTGCACCCATCGCGCCCGAGAGGTTCTGCGTCACGTCGGCGCGCAGGTCGATGCCGATGTCTTGCGCGAACTCCTGCTCGACCATCGAGAGGCTGGCGCCCACGGCCGAGAGGGCGCCACCGACGGTGCGGTCGAGCGTGACCGGATCGACCTGTAGGTCGTATGCGCCCAAGACCGGGCCCGGCACTCGCTTGAGCGCCGCGTTCTCTCGGGTCGCGCCGTCGAGCAGCTCGAGGTGCCGGCTGCCGTCGCGCACGATCGTCTCGTACGTCATGTGGATGGCGTCGTCCTCGTAGCCGAACGCCAGGGCGATGCCGTCGATGTCGGCCAGCGCGAGGCGAGCGGTCATCACCGAGAAGCCTCCACCGGGCAAGGCGTTGCGAAGGCTGCTCCCGTCGACGTAGGCCATCGCGAGCGTGGCGCCCGGGGGCGGCACGATTTCGTCGAAGGCCTCCGTTCCAGCGAGCGACGACTTCGACGTCACCTCGGCCAGCGCCTGGGCCTGCTTGCTCACCGCGACGGCGTCAGCGCGGTCGGGCGAGAAGACCCAGAGGCTGCGGTCTCCGCGGTGGAGTACGGCCATCGGCGGCTCCTCGAGCCACAGCCCGGGGACATCGCCGAAGTCGCGCTCGACCCAATCGAACGAGGCGGAGCCCGGATCGATGAAGGTCGGGAGTCGCTCGGAGAGGGCCGTCTTCAGCGCGGCCTCGTCGTGGACGCCGACGCTCAGCGCGACGACGGCGTCGTCGACGGCGAGCAGCGACAGACCCACGGGGGCAGCGGGGTCGATGCCCAGACTTCTCCATCCATCGGCGCCGAGGGGGTCGAAGCCGAGGCCATCGCTGGCCTGGGCGTGAATGGGTTCGGGGATGTCGTCTCCGAGCAGCGCGAGGGCATCGTCGAGCGAAGCCATCGCGACGAAGCCGACCGCGCTCTGGGGAAGTTCCGCGGCGATGTCTTCGGTGAACGCGACGTTGCGCCCCGCGAGCATCGTGTACGCGAGATAGGCGATCCCGGCCACGGCCGACACGCACACGGCGGTGACGCCGACGATGCCGAGCAGACGCGGCCAACGAGAGGGGCGGCGCGGTCCGGTTGCCGCAGCTTTCGTAGGGGGCTGCTTCGCTGCGGACCCAGCACCCTTGATCACCGCGTTCGCTACGGGCGGTCGAAAGACCGAGGCGGAGACGTCCGACGGGGAATTCGAACCGTCGCCGGCATCGACCGGTCCGTCCGGCTTCGTCGCCGCGCCCGTCGAGACGGCCGCTGCTTCACCCGGTGGGACGCTGACCGCCGAGGAGAGGACGCTTTCCTCCGGAGCGCTGCTGGCCTGTGGCGCGGGTGCGGCCCCGCCGAGCCCCTGCAGGGTCGGCGTACTCGCGGGCTGGACCGTAGGATGCTTCGGCGGATCGGTGGGCCCCTCTGGGGGCTCGACGCTGCGGCCGGGCAGTGTCGACGTGGATGGCGTCGCGCCGGGCAGGGTCGAAGACACGTTGCCGGGCAGCGTGGTCGAGCTGGGGGTGGGGATGGTGGGGGTCGACCCGCCGCCGGCGCCCGGAACTGTGACGGCGGACGAAGGCGCGTGGGGTCCGGGCAGGGTGCTGTGGCTCGGCCCCGTGAACGCGGCGCCCGTCTGCTCGGCGACCGGCGCGGGTGCGCCGAGTCCCAGCGGAGACGGTGGGGACCACCCCGGCGGTGGCTGCACAGAGGACGCGTCCCCGCCCGTTCCCACCAGCGTGTCGTGAGCGTCGCCTTCGACCTTGGTGCGTCCCACCGCGGTCTGTCCCGGCTTGAGGCCCGCGCCGTCTCCGTCGATCGAGACGAGCTTGAGCTCGGTGTTGCCGCAGTAGAAGGACTGGCCTTCATAGAGCGCAAACTGGGGCAAGCGGTCGCCGTCCCGCCACGTCCCGTTGCTGCTGCCGAGGTCGCGCACGATGACGTGCCCCGCCGTCGAATCGATCTCGGCATGCAGCGCGGAGGCCTCCGGATCGTTGAGCACGATGTCGCCCGACTCCCGGCCGATGATGTTCTGCGGCTTGCGCAGCGTGACCGTGTAGGACGGGCGGTCGGGGGTGGTGACCTCGAAGGTGAGCTGAGGGGTAGGAGTCTGCGCCACGGTCAGGTTCCATCGGGCGTTGCCCGGTCGCAATGGCGCGGGCTGCAGACGGCGTCCGCGCTGCCCGGCGCGCGATCGGCCCTTCGAGTATCTCCAGCGCGATGACGGCGCGCAACCGGACCCAGGCTGGGTCTGGCGGGGACAATACGCACCGAGACCCCGATTCGGTCCGTTCGCTCGGGAGCCCGGTACACCGCCGCAACGAGGGGTCTCGGCGAGATATTCCGGTTGACTGCCCTGGCGTCGACGGTGAGGGCCCGACTGGTAGGGTGCCGCCGCATGGGAACGATGCCGATCGACGCGCTTCGCGAGCGATTCGACGCGCGGTGCGAGGCTGGCGCGCGGCTCGTCGTCTCTGCACCGACCGGCTCGGGCAAGTCGACGCGACTGCCGCTGTGGATGGCGGATGCCCTGGGCGGCCTGGTCTTGGTGGTGGAGCCTCGGCGCGTCGCCGCTCGGGCGCTCGCCGGCTTCGTCGCGAGTTTGGATGGATCCGCGGTCGGCGAGCGCGTGGGGTACCGCGTGCGGTTCGACGCTGCGACTTCGGACGCGACGCAGATCTTGTTCGTCACGCCCGGTATGGCGCTGTCGATGCTTGCCGGCGATGGGGGACTCAATGTGGCGGGCGTATTGGTCGACGAGTTTCACGAGCGGAGCTGGGAGATCGATCTGATCACCGCGCTCGCCCACGCCGGTCGCTTCGGCGAAGCGGCGGCGTTGGTGGTGTGCTCGGCGACGCTCGAGGTCGAGGCCTTGGCAGCGCGACTCGGGGCCGAGCACCTCGAGGGGACGGGACGCAGCTACGACGTCGCGGTCGAGTTCGACGGAGACGGTGGTCCACGCTCCGACGACCTGGCGCCCCGGGTCGCGGCCGCAGTGGCGCAGGCCACCCGGCGCGACGATGGCGACGTGCTGGTCTTCGTTCCCGGCAAGCGAGAGATCTCCGACTGTTCGTCAGCGCTCGCAGGGACCGGCATGCGGGTCGTCCCGCTGCACGGCGGGCTGCCGCCGGGAGCCATGGCCGAGGCGCTGAGACCCGCAAAGGAGCGCCGCGTGTTCGTGTCGACCAACGTCGCAGAGACGTCGCTGACGATCCCCTCGATCACGGTGGTGATCGACACGGGCCTGGTGCGGCGGCGCGTGCATCGGGGCGGCAAGGCCGTGCTTGCGGTCGTGCCGATCAGCGGGGCGTCTGCAGAGCAGCGTCGCGGTCGAGCGGGGCGCGTTCAGGACGGGACGTGCATACGCCTGTGGTCGAGTGCGTTCGCGCTGGAGCCGGCGACGCCACCCGAGCTCGAGCGATGCGAGCTCGACGACGTGCTGCTCCGTGCGGGTATGTGCGGCGTACAACCGGCCGACGTCGCTGCGCTCCCGTGGGTCACGGCGCCGCCCGGGTTCGCGCTCGAAGGGGCGCTGGCCCGGCTGCGCAGCGCGGGGGCGGTGGATGTGGAGGGGCGCCTGACGGACGTCGGTCGGGCGCAAGCGCGGCTGCCGGTCTCCTCGGTGAGCGCACGCCTGCTCGCGGATGCGCCCGCGGCCGTTCGCGGGACGATGTGCGAGGTGGTCGCGCTGGTCGAGGTTGGTCGCGACCTGCTCGAAGCGAACCCTTCGGGGTCCCAGGCCGAAGCTCGCGCAGTGCTGTTCGACGGCGCGGTCGACGAGGTGGATGTGGGGCTCCGCTGCCTGCGGACCGGACGGGCCCGCGTTCATGGACTTCGTGGGCGCACGCTCGAGGAGTGCCGTCGCTTGGCCGCCTCGCTGCGGCGGACCCTCGGCGTGGAGGGCGACGCCGTGGCATCCCGCGCCGACCTCGTTCAGGCAGTGCTCCGCGCTGCGCCGGACTTGGCGTTTCTCCGTCGTGCGCGGGCCGACAAGAAGGCGTCGCGGCGAGCAGAGATGGGTGAGCCGTGGGGCAACGGCGTCGTGGAGCTGATGGTGCGGCCGTACCAGGTTCCACACGTGCAGGACCCGCCCAGGCCAGCGCGGGCTGGCGCAGTGCTTGAGCGCGAGTGGCTCGGCATGGGCCAGCGCGCGCGTGGAGTGGGCCGGCTCGTCCTGCGCTGCAAGACCGCCGACCTTCTCGCGGCAGGTCTCGGGGAGGTCGAGGTGGAAGCGCCGAAGGTGGTGCGCTCGAACCGAAAGGCTCGCGTCGTCGGCCGCTGCGTGAAGACCTTCGCTGGGGTCGAGCTCGACGCGGGCGAGATGCCGCTGGAGGGCGCTGCGCTGCGCGATGCTCTGGTGGCGTTGATCCTCCGCGGCACGCTCCTGAAAGGCGTCGCCGCGCCGATGCTGGACGGTCTGCATGCGTGGTCGCTGCTGCACGAGGCCGCCTCACGGACGCGCCTGAGCATGCCACCGCCTCCGGAGGACGCCCATACGCACCTGGCGTCGCGACTCGACACGCTGGGCGTGGCCGAGCTGGGCGACCTCGAGCTGCTCGAAGCCGACGACGTCATCCCGGACCCCGTCTCGATGGCGATCGAGGCCGGGCTCGATCCACGAGACGCGACCTCGCTGCCCAAGGAGCTGCCTCGTCGGCTCGAGATCCCCGGAGGCCGCTATGCATGTGTCGTGAGCCTCGCGGCGCGCAGCGTGGAGCTGCATCCGGTAGAGGGCACCAAGAAGGAGCCCGCGGTTGGACTTCTGCCGCGGTTCCGCGGCTTCTCGGTGACGTTCGTCAAAGCGAGCCGCCGCCAGCGCTTGCGCTGACGCGACATCCTCGGGCTGGCCGCGCCCGGCCCGGATCGGGCGGGCGATTCACCCAAGCCGACGCGACAAGGAAAGAAGACGTGCTTCGGCCGCCTCCTCACGCTCCGGCGTTGATCGTCCTCGTCGCTTCGACGGGGGGTCCGCGCGTGCTCGGCACGATGCTCCCGCTCCTGCTCGCAGACCTGCTCACGCCGGTCTGCATCGTGCAGCATATGGCGACTTCGTTCATCGATCCGTGGACGCGACGGCTGACGTCGCGCTTGGGTCGGGTGGTCGAGGTCGCCGTGCCCGGACGAGTCCTGCGGCCGCGCTCGGTCTGGGTTGCGGGTCCCGGCCGGCACTTCGAAGTGCGCAGAGACGGTTGTCAGCTGCAGACGGCCTTGGGTTCGACTCAGCCGCACGCAGGGTGCACGCCGTCGGGCACGGTGCTGCTGGAGTCGGCCGTCGCGGCGACCGGCGGTCGCGTGTCGGCGGCGATCCTGACGGGCATGGGCTGGGACGGCGCGCAGGGGGCCGAGGCGGCCGCGCTCGCGGGAGGCCGCGTGTTCCTGCAGAGCGAAGCGAGCTCAACCGTGTACGGCATGCCCCGTGCCGCGGCCGAGCGCCTGCCGGATGCGCCGCGCTTGACTCCGCGCGGGCTCGTCGCGGCATTGCGTGCCGATGCTTGGATCGATCCCGCCGCGACAACGCGGCGCGCTCAGTAGGATTCGGGCGAGTCCGCGCGTGCCGCAGCGATGGCTCCGTAAGCCGGACCACGGTGTACGCAGAGTCGTCGATCGAGCGCCTCAAAATGTAGGCAAGGTGCGTCAAACACCGCGGTCGGAACACATACTGATCCGAGTCGATGAGGAGGGTGAGGATGAATCGTGCAGCGGTGTTGGGGATGGCGATCGGGCTGATCGCGTGCGGCGGTGACGAGCGGGAGCAGACGAGCGTCGATCCGACCGGCATCACGGTGGGTTCCGAGGACACCGAGGGCGGCATCGACATCGATCCCGAAGAGAAGCTCGACATCGGGGGCGGCGGCGAGACCGACGGCCCCGATCCGTCTGGTGCAGGGGATGAGGGCGGATCAGATCTCGGCTGTCGCGCGGTCGATCTACTGTTCGTGATCGACAACTCGGGCAGCATGGAAGACGAGCAGGCCAACCTGATCTCGAGCTTCCCCGGCTTCATCAGCGCGATGCAGAGCCAGCTCAGCTCGGACCTCGGCTACAACGTCGGCATCACCACGAGCGACCTCTACGCGGGCAACGCGAGCTGCCTGCAAGAGGGAGCGTTGGTCACCCAAACCGCCGGCGTGGGCGCGAGCAACCAGCCATGCGCACCGTACTCGTCCGACCTTCGGTTCATGACCGAAGAGGACGACCTCGCGGCGAAGTTCAGCTGTGCGGCGCAGGTCGGTATCGACGGTGACGGCAACGAGCGTCCGATGCAAACGCTGCTGGCAGCGGTCGGCGATCCGATGACGGGGCCTGGCGGCTGCAACGAAGGCTTCCTCCGCGATGACGCGCTTCTGGTCGTCGTGCTCATCACCGACGAAGAGGACGACCACGAGGCGATGGGTTGCTCGAACGGCATGGTCAACACCGATCCACAGCCGGGCTCCAACGGTGAGCCGGACCAGTGGTACGACCAGCTGGTCGCGGTCAAAGGCGGCGACGAGCGAAAGATCGTCGTCTTGTCGCTGGTTGGGCCGCAGGGCCTTGCGGCGTGCCCGGAGCTCCAGAAGTGCGACGGTGGCATCGAGGGGGCCGAGGTTGCGAACCGCATCATCGATTTCACCGAGCGCTTCACCTACGGCTTCGTCGGTCCCGTGTGCGAACCATACGGGCCGTTCTTCAGCCAGGCGATCAGCAGCATCGTGAGTGCCTGCGACGACTTCACCCCTGCGGGGTGAGTGCCTTCGCCGCGAAGCGGCGCCGGACTTCTCCTGGCGGGCCCCCTTCGGGGTGAGGGGCCGCCCTCCGAAGCCCTTCAGCACCGAGCGCTGCTCAGCGCTCCTGCCATCGTTTCCGCTGCGCCCCCCTTCGGGTCGCTCGCTTTCCTGCTGAGTGAGGCTTTCCTGGGAGCCTGAAAGCGGGATCGTGGGTCTGCTCAGCCCTCGTGCCATTTTTTCCGCTGCGCGCCCCTTTGGGGCGCCTTCTCCCTTGCCGCGCTCGGGTCAGGCGTCTTCGGCGGGGGTGCTGGTGGCGAGGGCTTCTTCGGCGGCGAGGCGTTCTTTGGGGTGGCTGATGACGCCGGAGATGGTGCCGCCGCAGCGGGGGCAGACCTTGTCGTCTGCTTTGAGGGGGGTACCGCACTTGGGTTCGGAGCAGCGGCTGTCGGGGAGGAAGCGACCGACGATGAGGCCAAGTGCACCCAGGCCCAGGGCGATGAGACCGACCTTGGCCATGTCGATCTCGACGCCCATGTTCATGCGTCCCGCGAGCATGCCGAGCATGCCGACGGGCATGGCCAGCATCTTGGCGAGCCGGAGCGCTTTGCTTCGCTGGACGCGAAAGACCGGCTTACCCTCGTTCATGCCCACCACGCCCTTGTCCTCGGGGGGCGGTGGCGCGTCGTCGACCTCGGTGTCGGCGTCGTCGCGCGTGAAGACGCCGCTGGCGAATGGGGCGGTGAGGTCGGCGAGGTCGGGGGGCTCGCCCCATCGTTCGCGCGGTGGGATGCCCAGGCGTTCGATGAGGTCGCCGGGGACCTGGGCGTACAGGTGCAGGGTCTCGTCGAGAAACCCCTTCTGGTTCGCGGGCAGCAGCTTGCGGACGCGCTTGCGCTCCTTCGGGTCGGCCTGGCGACCGAGCAGCTGCACGCCGAGTGCGTAGCTCATGGCCTTGGGGCCGAGCACGCCGAGCTGCTGCTTGGTGCGCTGCAGTCGGAACGTGTCGGTTCGGGTTGCGCCGTGCTTGACGCTGGCCGTGGTGGTGAGGATGCCGAAGCCTAGATAGATCGAGGTGACGTCGACGAGGCGCTGCTCGAGAACGGCGTTCTTCTGCGAGAGGCCGTGCCAGCGACGCCACCCCTCCGCGATGGCACGCGCGGCGGCAGGAACGGCGACGCCCGGATCGCGCAGGGTCGACGCCCGCGCGGCGTAGTGCAGGGTGTTGCCCTGGCGGCGCACGAGCCAGATGGCGGCACCGATGCCCGCGGGCGAGACCTGCCCGCCGACGTCGTCGTCCGGGTGAATCTTGAGCTCGATCGTGGCCTCTTCGAGGTCTGCGTAGACGCACAGGCGCGTCATGAGGCGCTCGAGCGAGAGGGCGCCGCCCTGCCATGGGTCGGGAAAGTACGTCTCGTCAGGCTCGAGCAGCGGCGCGAGCAACAGGTGCTCGTGTCCGCGCGCGCGCACCAAGGATGCGAGCTGCTCCACCAGCCAGCGCTGGTCGTCCTCCTCGGGGAGGAGGAACTTTTCGACGTCCCATGGCTCTTCTTCGGCCATCGTTCGCCGGATGTACCACGAATGCGGGGGTCGTCTGACGCGTCAGCCTAGCGCGCCCGCGCAGGCCTCGTCGCCCGGCTCGCAGGGCAGGACCACGAGCAGGAACTCACCGGAGAACACGTCGGGGCCCGACGCGAAGGAGTCGACGACGATGTCCCAACTCCCCGCGGACAGCTCGCCTTCGATCTGCCGGTTCGCCCGCGCGATGCAGCTCTCGCCACCTCCATCGGCGGGCAGCACGTGAACGTCGACGTCGACGGCGTCTTGGTCCAGCGCCAGGATGCGCAGCGCCGTCGGCTCGTCGAGCACCAGCCGGTAGCGAAGCTCGGGCCCGGACTCGTCGGCGTCGTCGCATGGCGGGTATACGTCGATGGTCGAGGTCATCGCGTCGCTGGTGTCGGCCGTGTGTGCGAAGGGAAACGACTCGATCCGGAACGGGTCTTCGAGCGAGCCGTCGCCCTCGAGCACGGGCGCCTCATCGTCGAGCGCAGTGGCATCGTCGACGAGCACGGCCATCATGCGGTCGAGCATCTGCAGCGAGACGAGGTTGCGCATGTTGTAGCCCCATGCGAGCCCCTCGTCGGTGAATAGGCAGGCGCCCTGCCCAAAGCTGTGCAGGTGGATTCCGTCGCCGCTGAGCCCGTGCTCCGGCAGAGGATCGATGGCCTCGAAGAGGTCGATGAACGGGACCTGACGGCTCTGCGCCATGCCGCGGATCACGGCGTTGTAGGCCGGGACCCAAAGCTGCGCTGCGGGGTTGTCGGCGCGCCGCGTGATGCCGTACAGCACGGGGACGGTGCCGCCCTCGAGCAGGCGATCGACGATTGGCATCATCGCGTCGTAGTACGGGACCATCGCGCTGCCGTACGTCGCACCCAGGTTCATGTCGTTGGTGCCGTAGTGGATCACGGCCAGCCGCGGGTCGATGACGGCGAGCTCTTGGTCGAGCGGGGAGGGGGAGCCTTGCTGCACCCACTGGGCCGAACGTCCTGATTCGGCCGCGAGCGTGTCTCGGCCGAAGGGGCTGGAGCCGCTCGCGTCGCCTCCCTGAAAGAACGCCAGGGCGTCGGCGAGATGGGCGTGCGCGGCCAGGTCCACCGCATCGTTCGTTTCGAAGCAGTACAGCGTGTTCGGGCTGACGGTCGAGGACGCGCCCGCCTTGAGGAACACGTCTTCGCGCTGGGCATCCGAGCGCGTTGCGTAGCTTCGCAAGCGGTCGGCGACGAAGGGCGTGATCGGGGAATGCACGCGCCCGGCCGGATAGTGAATCGGTGCGTACGGGCCTTGCGGATCATCGTCCGTGTCGCCGCCCGTCGTTGCGGGGTCCCCCGTGGATTCGACGGCGTCGGACTCATCCGCGTCGTCCGCGGGATCGCCGGAGGTCGAGGTCGATGTGGGGCCGTCGGCGCCCGTCGACGATGACGGGGCCTCGCCGCCGGAGGCGCCGGTGGTGCCGCCCTGCCAGCCGTCCTGAGGCGCAGCATCAGCGCCGCAGGCACCGATCAGAATACTGGCAGCAAGCAACCGGCGCGTCACCGCCGAAGGCTACCAAGGGATGCCGGGCAAATCAGCGGTGACGCGATTTACAGCGCGTCTCGTGCGGTTGGCAGTTGAAGCGGACGTGCATGTGGTCCACGTGACCGTTGACGTGCTGAATCACGGGGCTGCCGGAGCCAGTGGGCGCCGGATACTCCATCCACTTCTTCAGCGCGCCTTTCGACATCAAGTTTTGCTTCACTGCGTACTCGTAGAGCAGCTTTTGGATCTCGCGGTCGATGTAGACGACCTCGACCTGTCCGGTCTGGACCAGCATGGAGAGCAGCGCCCAGTTCTCTTTGGCGTCGAGGTTGCGGCTGTTCATCACCCGCCAGTTGAGCTCTTCGCCGGCAGGGAGAATCTGCGGGTAGCCCAGGTCGACGTCTCGGCCCGACTGGTGGGTCGAGTGCGGCTTCAGCCGCCCGCCGCTGCGGCTGGACATGTTGCCCACGATGACCGGCTGCTTGTGGCCGGTCTTGGCCCACTGACGCAGGACCCCGTCGAGCACGGCCACGGTGTTGGCCGTCGCGAACGACTTCCAGCCGATCATCTTCATGACGCGGCCGGGACCGTCGACCATGGGCACGCCGCCCTCCAGCGAGCCGTTGCTGGGCACACCGACCGACTCACTCTTGTCCGCGCCGTCGGCCTTGTAGACGACCACGCCCGACTGCGGCGGCAAATCCTGCTCGAGCGACACGCCGGGGTTCAGCGCTTCGATCTCGTGGTGGAAAATCTTGTAGAGGTTCGCGACGTTCTTGATCGAGCCACCGCGCCGCACCGTGTACTTGACGCTCGTCGGGGCCTTGAAGCCACGGGCCCAGGCGGCGGGTTCGGGGCGGGGGTCGAATCCCGCGGGCGTCGGCAGGTCGGGCTCGTCTTCGACGTCGGGCTCGACGTCGACCACGTCGGGAGTCTCGGCAGCCGGCTCGGGCTTCCCTGCTGCCTCGGGCGTTTCGTCGATGACGTCGACATCGCTGGGCTCGGGCGGCGCCGGCAGCTCGGCCGCGGGCTCGGCGACTTCGGCCTCGGCGACGGCGGCGCTCGGAGGCGCGGCCCCGTCGTCCCGATCGCATCGCATCATGCCGAAGAGCCCCCACAAGGCGCCCGCGGAGGCGAACAGAATCACGCCGATGCGAGAGCGAGGCTCCGGGGCCTCGCTCTCCTCGATGTCGCCCTCGGCATGAGCCTCGCCCGCGTCGTCGGACCCGGAGTCCAGAGCGGGGTCGTCCGTTTCGGGCTGCAGCTCGTCGTCGCTTTGATTCGACATCGGCGGGCGCGATGGTCGGACGAACCCGCCTGACGATGCAAGAAGTCGACGCGTGCGGGACCGAGCCCTTGGGCCCGCGAAGTCTCACGAACCACGAAAAAAGCCCTCCTGCACCGCGAGGAGGGCTTTTCACGCGGGTTGCGCCAAGGGCTGCTACGGGAGCGGGAACCAGGTGCCGTCGGCGGCGGGTGCCTCGTTCAGCAGGTAGGTGCTGACCGGGGTCAGCAGGGGATCGACGTCCGCGCCGGGGTCGTTGTCGAGCACGAGCCAGCCGAACAGGCCGGTTCGGATGTCTCCGGCTTCGTCCCAGGTGAGCTCACCGGAAACCCCCTGCAGATCGACCGTCCCGCCCTCGACCGCCATCGCGTTGCGGGCCTCGGAGATGAAGCCGAGCGTGGAGCCGCTGAACGAGATGGCGGTACCGCCGGGGTCCATCAGGTCGTTGTAGGAGGTCGCGATGGCGCTTCCGGTGATGGCCTCGTCGCCGGGCACGGCGGACATCGCGAAGAAGGTCGCCAGCGTCGCATCGTAGGAGAGCGACGAGCTGGTCAGCGCGTCCTGGTTGTTGAACCGGATCCGGTACCGGATGTTGAACGCATTGAAGTTGTCGGGGTCGAAGACGATGGGGGAGACGCCCTCGAGGTTTGCCGTGATGAGCGGCTTGAGCGGTTCGAGCGGCTCGGTCCCCGGGATGACGCCGATCTCGTTGATGAACCGCTGCAGGTCCGGCACAGAGCCGTGGCTGAACGTGAATCGCGGCATGCCCGGCGACGCTGCGGGCGGCGGCACCTGCAGCGTGCCCCAGGCGCTCAAGTACGCGTACAGCAGCGACTGCGTCTCCGAGGTGCCCAACAGGAGGACGTCGGTGTAGTGGTCTTCGCGGTTTTCAAACGTGCCCGGAAGCTCGCCAAACGCACCCGCGATGGTTGCTCCGTACGACGCGAGCAGCTCCTCGGTGGAGTCGAACGCGACCGGGTTCTCGTAGGTGGTGGCGAAAATCTCAACCCCGGGAAGCTCCGACTCGAGCTCCGACTGGACGGCCCCGAGCAGGCCCGTACCGTAGGCGTCGTTCTTGGCCAGGACCAACAGCCGCTCGAGGCGGGTGCCCTCCTCCTCGGCCCGCAGGTCGACCATGCGGTCGATGATGCCGTTACCCTGGTAGGTGTCCGGCGCGATCGTTCGCCACACGAGGTTGTTGTCGGCGATGTCGGTGATCGACGTGGCGGTGGCGGTCGGCGTGACGAGGAAAACGTCTGCGTCGACCGTGACGTCGTTGGCGACGGCGAGCACGGACTCGCTGAACGCGGGTCCGATGATGGCGGGGACACCCACGTTGTCCACGAGGTGCTGCGCGGCCGCGACCGCCGCGTCGACGCCGGCGGTGGAGTCACACGACACCCACGCGATCTGGCGGTCGCCTTGCAGCGTCGTCTCGGCGTTGAAGTCCTCGACCGCGAGCTGAATGGCGTTCTCGAGCGGTTGCACGAGGTTCTCGAAGGACCCGCCGGTGGGCAGGATCGAGCCGACGAACACCACGTTGTTGCGGTCGAAGTCGTCCTCGTCGGGGTACTGCACCGCTTGGCATTCGGCCGTGAGCAGATCGATGCAGGTGTCGTCCTCGCCGCATCGCTGGTCGGTGGAGCAGTCGGTGTTCTGCGTGCAGCCGGTTGGGATGTCGGTGTCGGAGTCCGAGTCGGTGTCGGTGTCGCCGGTCTCCGTGTCCATCGTGTCGGACTCGGTGTCCGGCGTGGTGGTGGTGGTCGTCGAGGTTGGCTCCGTGGTGGACGGCGAACTCGTGCTGGGCCCCGTCGTCGGGTTGTCGGTGGTCGAGCCGCCCGTATCGCCGCTCGCGGTGCCCGGCGGCATGCACACATTGTCCTCGCATGTGCCTTGTCCGTTGGAGTAGACGCAGTCGTCGTCGCTCGAGCAGGGCTGTTGGTCGTCGAGTCCCAACGAGAGGGTGCAGCCCGTCGCCAGCAGCAACACGCCCGCCGCCACCGAAGTGAGGCCCAGCGCCGCGTTCATTCCACCGAAAGTCGTCCGTTTAACCATGCCAATCCTTACGTTGATGATGTCCGAGGTCCCCGCGAAGCGCTCGCCTAGAAGCGGCCGCGCACGGTTGCGCCGACGAGGCTCGGCGTTGCAGACGGTGCGAACACCGTACGACGCGACCGATGGGTCGCGCTCGCGCTCGCCTTGCCCTTGCCGAGGGTGGTGAGCACAAGCACCAGGCCGACGCCCGCGAGGACGCCGCCGGTGATGAACATGGCGTCGGCCGCTCGGGCCTGGCCCCTGGCGTCGTCGCGAAGCCGCAGCGCGTCGTCGACGAACTCTTGGCTGTCGGCGTCGTTCGCGGTCCCGCGGGCGACGCCGCCGAGGACGCCACCGACGATGAGCGCGGCTCCACCCACGCCCAGCATCGTGTATCCGGCGATGCGCTGCGCCTTGACCCGGTTGGGCTTGTCTTCTTCTTGCGCCGGTTCCGGCTCCGGCTCGGGTTCGGGCTGGGGTTCCGGTTCCGGCTGCGCCTCTTCCTCTTCGGTCTCGAGCTGCGAGAGGGCCTCGCGCAGGACCTTGAGGCGCGCGGTCGCAGCTTCTCGTGCCTCGATGTCGACGCCCGGCTGCGAGACGAACCGCTGGTAGTACTCGACGGCCTTCTCGAGGTCGCCTTTCTCTTCGTACACCCGGCCGATGTTGAAGAGGTAGTTGGGGTTCGGGTCCTTGTCGTAGGCCTGATTGAACAGGTCGATCGCTTCGTCGAACTTCTTCGCACCGAAGGCCTCGACGGCCTGGTTGCTCAGCTCATCGGCGGCGGCCTTGTCGGCGGGCGCTTCGGTCTCGACCGCGGCTGCGGCCGGCGTGGCGACGCCAACGAGAGGAGCGGCCAGCGAGGCGGCGCAGATCGTGCTGAGGAGGCGGGAGGAAAAGCCAGTCATGGGGAGGCGATCAGTCCTTGGTCGGAAGGAAGACACCGCCCCCATTCTTGCCCGAATCGTCGGCAGTCGGAAGAAAGACGTTTTTCTTCTTCTTCGCCGGTTTGGGTTTGGGCGTCGCGGGCTTGGGCGCGGCTTGGGGTTCGGGCTTCGGTTCGATGGCGGGCGTCGGCTTTGATTTGCCCTTGCTCGTGCCTCTGCCCTTGGGCGAGAGGCGAACCTTCAGTTCATCGTTGTCCGACTCGGCCACCTCCACGTCGCCTTCCCACGCGTGGTAGCCCCGCGCCGTCATGCGGACGTGGTGCTTACCGACGGGCAACTTGCCCTTGAACGGCGTGGTGCCGAGGCTTTCGCCATCGATGTAGAGGTTGGCGAGCGGCTTGGAGCCAAACTCCACGGCGCCGTAGGAGAGGTCGGACTCTTCGTCTTCGCCGTCGGCACGGGCGGTCAGGCGGGCAAGTCGGGCGCGGGCCTCGACGTGGGTGGCGTCTGCCTCGAGCACGTCTCGGTACGCTGCGACCGCGGCCCCGATGTCGCCCTTGCCCTCGAACGCGTCGCCGGCGGCCATGAGTCGGCCGATGAGGAGGTTTTTGTCGATGCGCTCGAGGCGTCCCTGCAGCGTCGGGGTCTCGGCGACCACGCCACGGACCTTGTCGAGGGTGGCGGTTGCGTCGTCGAACTTGCCCTCGTCGACCAGCGCCTGCGCTGCTTCGAGCTGACTCTCGGCGTCGATCGCTGCATCGCTGCTGCCTGAAACTGCGACGGGCTCGGTGACGGATGCCCGGGCGGAGGCGTCGTCATCGTCGCCGAGGAAGATGTACGCCGCCGCGACACCACCGAGCACGGCCATGAGACCGCCGGCCAGCAGCGCGCCGGCCATCATGCCGAAGCCGGGCTTGGTGTCGACCTGGGCGGTGATCGGGCCGGTCGGCGCGGCCTCGACAGCGGCCGGCACCGTCACCGGACCGCTGCCGGGCTCCGCGATGTGCTCGAGGATCGGCTCCGGGACGGCTTGGTGTTTCCCGCTGAGGGCAGCTGCACCGACCAGCTCGACGAGGCCCGTGTTGCCGAACCCGGCGGCGGGCGGCATGACGCTGCGCGTGGCCACCTTCGGCAGGCGGAACATCGCGGCCGGTACCACGTCGATCAGCTCTTCGACCACCGCGTTCCCGTCGGGAGGGCGCTTGCTGGGGTCCTTTTCCAGGCACCGATGAATCAGCGCCATCAACCCGTCGGGCACGGCGTGGTCGACCGGCAACACCTCCGCCAGAGGCGGGGGGTCGTCGTGAATCGTCTTGTAGAAGACGGTGGCGGAGTCGTCGCCGACGAACGGGAGCCGACCGCTGAGCATGTAGTAGAAGAGAACGCCGACGGCGAAGACGTCGACGCTCAGGTCGAGGTCGTTGCCCTTGATGGCTTCGGGCGCCAGGTACCCGGCGGTGCCCAGGACGTGCTCTTCGGTGACGGGGTGCTCGTCTTTGAGAAGCTTGGCGAGGCCGAAGTCGAGGATCTTGACGAAGTTCGCCCGGCCCTTGCGCTCGCAGAGCATGATGTTGGCCGGCTTGACGTCGCGCAGGATGACGCCGCGCGAGTGCGCGTGGCCGATGCCTTTGAGCACCTGGGCCGCGATGGGCACGAACGTCTCGACGTCGAGGTGCTTCTTCTCGGTGACGTAGCGGCTGAGCAGCTCGCCCTCGAGGAACTCCATCACCAAGAAGGCGCGACCGTCGGTGTGACCCGAGCCGAACATTCGGACCACGTTGGGGTGCCGAACGCTGCCGAGGCGCTCGGCCTCTCGCTCGAAGCGCTTCACCGCTTCGTCGTTCTGAATCCAGTCGGGCGCGAGCAGCTTCAGGACGACCTCTCGTCCCTCCTCCTCATCGTCGGCGAGGTAGACCAACCCGACGCCGCCACGCCCGATGAGTCGTCGAATGGTGTACTTGCCACCGAACGTTCGGCCGACCAGCGGATCCGCCACCGCAGCTTTGCTCCCGTCTCGCATGTTCCCGCTCTTCGCGCCCACTCCCCGCAGAGCATCAGCGCGTAGCGCCCTGGCTAACCCAGCCAGACGCTTCATTCAAGTTACGCTGAATACGGTTGGTGAGCCACATTTGGTTCGCGATCGGATGTACGCGTTCGGGACAGGTCGGCGCGCGCTTCAAAGCGTCCCACAGCGGCACGGTGTGCAACCTGGGCGGCGTGTCCCCAAGGCGCAGGTGCAAACCGCTTGCACGGATGTACGCCGAATCGAAAACCCTGTTCGCAGGAGGGGGGCCGACAGACCCCGAACGTTCATTCGGCTTTGTGACGCGGTCCTGCCTTCGGGTAGCGAAAGCTCTCCGGCTTCGTTTCGCCCAGGTAGACAGCGTTCGGAGCGTCGAGGCCCTCGCCAGCGAGGAACGCGTCGAGCGATGCGAACGCGACGGCCCAGTAGCCGCGCGAACTTTGGACCAGCGGTCGACGACCGGAACTCTCGCAGTGCGAACACCACGAAAACGATGTTGGACGGTCGTCCTCGTCCACTTCAGTCGTGAAGCCGCGCGCGTCACAGCTTGGACAGTCCACTTCGCCAACGTGTGTCCGACTTTTTTTCTCGGCTTCGGCTTCAGCGGCCTCGCGCTCGGCGGCCACCGTTTCCGCAATTGGAAAACCGCACTGCGGACATGCCGCAGCGCGGTCGGACACCTTGTGTGCGCACTCGGGACAGGCGATCAGCACGGCCTGAAGCGTACGCGATGTGGGTCGGCGGCGGGATGACGCCGCGATGGCGCCCTGCTACTTCGTGGCGCTGGGGTCAATCACCTCGACCTCGGCAATCTGCGAGAGGCCGGCCTTGAGCTTGTCGGCGGGGCCAACGACCACGATGACCAGCTTGCTGGGGTCGACGAGATCTCGCGCCGCGGTGACGGCCGCTTCGTCGCTGACGCCGCGAATCGCAGCGAGGTAGTCGGCGTAGTAGGAGTCGGGCAGGTCGTTGAGCTCGAGGCGCCACAGGTCGCGGATCATCGCCTGCGGGGTCTCCCGCGCCGCTGCAAAGCTGCCGACGATGTAGCTGATCGAGTCCTCGCGCTCGGACTGGCTGGGCCCTTCCTTTTGCATGCGCTCGACCTCCTCGAGGATCGTCGCAACGGTCTCGGTGACCGTGGCGGTTTTGCTGAACGTCGACACGGTAAATTGGCCCACGAAGCGTCCGGGGCGGAAGCCGCCGCCGGCGCCGTAGGTGAGGCCCTTCTTCACCCGAATCGTGTCGTTGAGGCGCGCGTTGAAGCCACCGCCGAAGTACTCGGTCACGACGCGCGCGGTGGGGTAGCGAGCGTCCTGGCGGGTGATGGACGTCTGGCCGACGCGGATCTGGCTCTGGTTCGATTTGCGGTCGACCAGGTAGATCTTCGTCGTTGCCGGAGCCGGGACCGCCGGAAGTTCGACCTTCGGCTTTTCGCCGTCGGCGTTCCACTGGGCGAAGTGGCTCTGCGCGAGTTCGAACGCGCGCTCGGGCTCGATCGCACCGGCGATGTAGAGCGTCGCGGAGTCGGGCCGCGCGTGCCTGCCCCACCAGCCGGCGAGGTCGTCGCGGGTGATTGCGCGCAGGCCAGCGGCGGTGCCCTCGGGCAGACGGGCGGCGGGGTGCTCGCCGTACAGGCGCTTGCGCAGCTCCCGGTCGGCGAGATAGTCGGGCGAGCGCTCGGTGACCATGAGGCCCGTCGTCGTCTGGCTGACGTACTCCTCGAGCTCGTCGGCAGGGAAGGCGGGCTCGCGGATGACCTCGGACATGAGGGCCATGGCGCGGTCGGCCTCACCGTTCAGGGCGCCCGCGTAGACGTTCGCGGACTCCAGGCCTGCGGAGCCGCTGAGCGTGATCGCGTGGCGATCCAGCTCTTCGGTGAGCGCTTCGTAGGGATGGCTCGCCGTCCCGCGGCTGAGCATCGGGAGGGTGAGGTACGCGGTGCCCTGCTTGTCTTTGGGGTCGGCGAACGAGCCGTACTCGAGGCCCATCCACATCGTGACGTACGGGACCTCGTCGCTGGGAAGCACGACGACGTCCAGCCCGTTGTCGAGCGTCTTGGTGAACTTCTTCACCGCCACGTCGGTGCTCAGCGGAGGCGAGACCGGAGGCGTCGTCGCCAGCGTGGTCGGACGCGTCAGGCCAGGCTTGCCCGAGCCCTCGCCGCGAATCTCTTCGGCGCCACCTTCGTCACCGTCGTCCTTTTTGCCCTCGTCGTCACCGCCACGAATCTGGTCGACGAGGAACCCGAGCATGTTGGGCTCGATCCGAATTTCGACCTCCTGGTTCTCGACTAGGTAGGTGTTCGCGACGCGCTTGATGTCCTCGGTGGTGATGGCCGTGAGCGCCTTGAAGTCGGTGTTCACGCTGTCGAGGTCCTTTTTGAGCATGAACGCCTCGCCGAGGCGCTGCGCCTTGCTCTGCACCGTGGTCAGCGACTGCACGTCGGATGCAAGCAGGCCGTTGCGGGCCTTGATCAGCTCTTCTTCGGTGACGCCGTCGGCCTTGATCTTCTCGATCTCGGCCCGCAAGGCCGCGAGCGCCTTGCTCGTGCTGCCGCCGAGCGGGCTGAGCACCGCGCCCGCGGCGAACAGGCCCTCGTGCTCGAGCGTGAAGCCCCCGGCGAGGGCGAACATCGCGGCGTCTTGCTCGCGGACCAGCTGCTTCCACAGGCGCGAGCTCTCCCCGCCGCCGAGGATCGAGCCGAGCATCTCGAGCGCCATCTCGTCCTCGTGACCCAGCGGCACGGTCCGGTAGCCCAGCGCGACGATCGGCACGGGGCCGTTGCGCTCCTTGATCTTGATCTTCTTCGGTGCGGTCTGGGGCGGCTCGCGAACTTCAACCCGGGGCGGCTCGTCGTACTTGGGGATCCACTCGAAGTAGCTCTTCGCCGAGGCGACGACGTCCTCGTGCTTCACGTCGCCGACGACGACCAGCGCCGCGTTGTTCGGCACGTAGTAGGTGTTCCAGAACTCCTGCAGCTCCTTGGCATCGGCCTGGGCGAGTTCGTTCATGTCGCCGATCGGGCTCCAGCGGTACGGATGCTTCTCGAACATGCCCGCGAGCACCTTCTCGAGCGCGCTGCCGTACGGCTGCTCTTGACCGCGGCGGTACTCCTCGGCGACGACCTTGCGCTCGGTGTCGAAGTAGTCGTCGTTGATCTTCAAGAAGGCCATGCGCTCGGCCTCGAGCCACATGACCATGTCGACCTGGTTGCTCGGGACGACCTGGATGTACGTCGTGTTGTCGAACGAGGTGTACGCGTTGGCGTTGCCCCCGACCTTGCGGATGTACTCGAAGTGCGCCTTGGGCCCGATGTTCTGCGTGCCGCGGAACATCATGTGCTCGAACATGTGGGCGAAGCCGCGGCGGTTGGGCTTCTCGTCCTTCGAACCGACGTGGTACCAGACCTGCACGGCCGCGACCGGGGTGCTGTGGTCCTCGAGGGTGATGACCTGCATGCCGTTGTCGAGCGTCGAGGTCTGGTAGTCGAAGGGGCGCTCGGGAAGGATCACCGGGGGCGCGTCGGCATCGGCGGTCGCGCTGGCGGTGGCGGACCCTTCGGCCGGCGGCGAGTCGGTCTTGCCGCCGCGGCAGGCGGGCACACCAAGGGCCAGAGCGAGCAGCCAAGGGCCGAGCGTGGATCGTCGCGGGCGTGACATTTGCGGGAGGGTATCGAAAAAAGCCCGGCCCAAACGCAGGCGCACGCGGGAGTATTCTCTGCGCGATGGTGGACGATCCCGTGAAACCTCGGTCTGGGCGCCGCTTGCGGCGGGTCCTGGCGGTTTTGGGCGTGCTGCTCGTGGTCGCGGGCACGTTCGTGACGGTGGCCATCCTTCCCACCGCGACCGGATACGTTGCCCGGCTCGCGTGCTCGGGAGTGTTCGTCGCGGGCCACCCCGTGCAGCGGCTGCGTGACGAGGAGTTCTCGCGCATGGGCTACGTCAGCTTCACCGTCGACGACGAGGCCAAACGGGTGCGGGCGACCGTGCTCGGACTCGCCGGACGCACCGCGGTGTTTCGCGAGGGCATTGGGTGCGTGCTGGCAGTGGACGCCGACCCCGAGACGCTCGCCGCCGGGGGCCTCAGCGTGCCCCGTGCGCCGGCCTCGGACGCGCCGTGGCCCGCCGGAGATGGACCCGACGACCGGCCTGACCCCCCGGGCCTCGATCGCGCGGCCCTCGAAGCGGCGATCGACCGCGTGTTCGAGGAGCCGGACCCCAGCTCGATGCGATGGACCCGCGCGGTGGCGGTCGTCTACGACGGCCGACTGGTCGCCGAACGCTACGCCCCGTGGACCCACGCCGACGCGCCGCAGCTTGGGTGGTCGATGACGAAGAGCATGACCAACGCGATGGTGGGTGGCTTGGTCCTGCGCGGCCTGCTCGACCGCGACGCGCCCGCGCCCGTGCCGGCCTGGACCGACGACCGGCGCGACGTCACCCTCGACATGCTGCTTCGCATGAGCAGTGGTCTCGAGTTCGAGGAGCGCTACGGCCCGCTCGCGGACGCAACCCACATGCTCTTCGAGGTCGACGACGCCGCCGGCGAGGCCCGCGACAAGCCGCTGGCGCACCCGGTCGATACGGTCTTTTCGTACAGCAGTGGGACGACCAACGTGCTGCAGTGGATCGTCCGGCAGCAGTTCGACGACGACGCGGACTACTACCGGTACCCGTACGAAGCCTTCTTCGAGCCGATGGGCATGCGCACCGCGACGCTCGAGACCGACGCATCCGGCACCTTCGTCGGATCCTCGTTCATGTACGCCTCGGCCCGGGACTGGGCGCGCTTCGGGCAGCTCTACCTGCAAGACGGCGTGTGGAATGGACAGCGGCTGCTGCCCGAGGGGTGGGCGGCCTACAGCGGGACGGCGTCGAAGACGGCCCCCAAGGGGGAGTACGGCGCCCAGTTCTGGACGAATGCCGGGGCGCCGGGGGATCCCTCCACGCGACCGGACCCCGATGTGCCCCCAGACGCGTTCAAGGCGTCGGGGTACCAAGGCCAGGTCGTGTACGTGGTGCCGTCACGCAAGGCGGTGATCGTTCGACTGGGCATGACGCACGACCGCCCCGCCTGGGACGTCAATGCCTTTGCAGCTTCCGTCCTGGCGGCGCTCCCCGGAGCGTGAGGCAAGCAGGAGACTCGGGCCTGTGCTGATGCGCACGGGTCGCTTGCCGCGCGGTGCCTGATCTACAGCGGTTGTTGGCGCGATCCGCTCCGCGGTACACTTCGGCAATGTCGTTCGGTGCCCTAGACGCCTGGCATCAGCCCGGCGCACAGGTTGGCCGATACCGACTCATCGATCGGCTGGCCGTCGGCGGGATGGCCGAGCTCTTCTTGGGCTACACGCAGTCGATGCACGGCTTCGAGAAGCTGGTCGTGCTCAAGCGGATTCTGCCGCAGTTCGCGGAGAACCCCGACTTCGTCCGGATGTTCCTCGATGAGGCGCGGCTGGCCGCGACGCTGGACCACCCGAACATCGCGCACGTCTACGACATTGGCGAGCACCAAGGCTCGTACTTCTTCTCGATGGAGTACGTTCACGGGCAGAGCCTGCTCAAGGTGATGCGCGCGGTCACCAAGGCTCGGCGACCGCTCCCGCTGGAGCACTCGCTCAACGTCATCATCGGCACGTGCTCGGGCCTGCACTATGCCCACGACAAGGTCGGCCTCGACGGCACGGCGCTGGGCATCGTTCACCGCGACATCTCGCCGCCGAACCTCATCCTGACCTACGACGGCACGGTGAAGGTCGTCGACTTCGGCATCGCGAAGGCGGCCACCGCCAAGAGCAACACCGCGGTCGGCACCCTCAAGGGCAAGATTCCGTACATGGCGCCCGAGCAGTGCCGCAGCGAGCCGCTCGACCGCCGCAGCGACATCTTCTCGATCGGCATCATCTTGTACGAGCTGACGGTTGGGCGGCGGCTGTTCCAGGCTGAGACCGAGATCGCGATCATTCGCAAGATCACGTCCGGGGGCTTTCCGCCGCCCACGTCGGTCCACCCCAGCTATCCCGGCGAGCTCGAGGCGATCGTGATGCGGGCGCTTCAGCTCAATCCGGACGCCCGCTACTCCACGGCGCGCGACCTGCAGATCGACCTTGAGGAGTTTGCCCGCGAGTACAAGCTGGCGATCTCGTCGGCGCGGCTGGCCTCCTTCATGGAGGAGCTGTTCGACGAGGACGCGCGGCGCATGCCGGTCAACACCCAGCTGCCGCCGCCGGAGCCCGTGCCCCAGCCGCCACCGCCGCCGCATCCGTCGCAGCATATGGTGCCGCAGCCGTCGCACCCCTCGCACCCCTCGCACTATGGCGCGCCGCCGCAGCCGCCTCCGCAGCACGCCGCGCCTCCGCAGCCTCCCCCGCGAAGTCCGGCTCCCGCCGCACCGCCCTCGCCGCCACCTCAGCCGGCCGCGCCCAGCGGCGGCAGCGACATGGAGGCCTTTGCGAACGCCCTCTCCAAGGTTCTCGACGGAGACGATGGAGCCGCCACTGAAGAGATCGGGAAGGGCAAGACCGCGGTGAAGCGTGGCTTCGGCATCGACCTCGACAACCTCCAGCTCGAGGAGCTGGACCCGGCAAAATACAAGAAGTAACGCGAGCGCTACGTCAGGCTGGCCGCGAGCGAAGACCAGCGCGCAGCCGAGACCTGGCGCGTGACGACCTCGCAGTTCTTCGGGCGCCAATCACCGATCGCGTCGGTGGGTGTCCCGTCGACGAGCCCCAAGACGGCCCGCATCAGGGCGCCGTGCGAGACCACCAGGGTCGAAGCGACCTCCGGGAGGCCCGCGAAATACGTGCAGACCCGTTGCGCAACGTCGCGCAGACTCTCGCCGCCGCCGGGGCGGGCGGTCCACTGTCGGAACGCATCCATTTCACCGGCCGCCTCGATGCCGTCGATCGCCTGGCCCTCCCAGGTACCGCAGGTGCGCTCTCGAAGCAGCGCCGTGACCTGCGGCGCAAGGTCGCGGCCCGCGGTGATGATCTTCGCCGTGTCGTGCGCACGCGAAAGGTCTGAGCACAGGGCCCGGTCGAACGAGAGCATGGCGGTGGCGGTCTTGGCCTGCTCGGCCTGTTCGCGCCCCAGTCCTGTCAAGGGCGCGTCACGCTGGCCGGCGAACCAGCCCTGCGCGTTGGCCAGGCTCTGACCATGTCGGATGAACGTCCACGTGGTCATCGACCCGAACGGTCGCGCGCGTGAACGCGCCACGCAAGCGGCATCGGGTCGATGTTGAAAAAAAGTCGCGGACACGCGATCCATGAAGGGTGACCGATCCGCGCGATCCGAAGCCCGGTGACACCATTCCCGCGTCCGACTCCACAGCGGACGGTCGCTACAAGACGCTGAAGCTGCTGACGTCTGCGGCTGCGCTCCCGCTGCGCTCGCTTGCCGACGCGGCCGCGATTCACAACAACCCCGCGGTGATCGCTTCCGTGTCAGGGCAGACGCATCGCGGCCAGGTTCGAGCGGACAACCAGGACCACTTCCTCATCGCCTCGCTGGAGCGCTCGCTGCTGGTCGAAGGGTCTTCGCTTCCCGCCGAGGCGGGAACGCGGCTGACCGACACGCCCCAGGGGCGACTTCTGATCGTCGCCGACGGTATTGGCGGTCACGGTGGCGGCGAGGTGGCCAGCGCCGTCGCGGTCGACGCAATGGCCCACTACGCGTTCGAGACCATGCCGTGGGTGCTCAACCGCAGCGACTGCAGCATGGACGAGCTGGGGGAGGGCCTGCGCGACGCGATGAACAAGGCCCAGGAGCGCATTCGCCGGGTGGCACGTCGCAAGAACCTGAACAAGGACCTCGGCACCACGCTGACGATGGCGTACATCGCCTGGCCGGAGCTGTTCCTGGTTCACGTTGGGGACTCGCGTGCATACCTGTTCCGCGATGGCGAGCTGCATCGCCTGACCCGCGACCACACGCTCGCCCAGCAGCTCGTCGACGGAAACGCGATGAGCGAAGAAGAGGCCAAGACCTCACGCCTGGCGCACGTGCTCGTCAACGCGATGGGCGGACACTCCGACGAACTCACCGTCGAGCTTCATCGGATGGAGCTTCGTCTCGATGACCAGCTCCTGCTGTGCAGCGACGGCCTGTACGACATGGTGCCCGACGCGGATATCAAGGGGCACCTCTCGGACACGGGCACACCCGTCGCAGCGCTGGTCGACCGCCTCGTTGGTGCCGCGAACGCTGCCGGCGGTCGCGACAACGTCACGGTCGTGCTGTCGCGGTTCTAGGTCGGTCACCCGAAGCGAGTTCGTGCTGCCGTGGGCGGCTGAGGCATCGGCGGTCGGCGCGGCAGGGGCGAGACACGGCGCTCGTGCGGGCGGCCGGCTGGCCATCAGGCTCCCGGAGCCCGCGAAAGCGTACTGCGACCGCGAAACGGCAGAGGTCGGGCGGTGGGCTGCTACGCTGCTCGGCGATGTTCATGTCGTTCCGGATGCCGACGATGGTGAAGCCCGAAGACGCACTGCCGGGCCGTCCCGAGGCCCTTGCCGACGTGCCGCAGGTCCACTTCGTCAACGGCAACCCGATCAAGCCGCCGTTCCCCGAGGGCATGCAGCAGGCCGTGTTCGCGATGGGCTGCTTTTGGGGGGCCGAGCGAAAGTTTTGGCAGACCGATGGCGTCTATTCGACGGCGGTTGGCTACGCGGGGGGCTACACCCCAAACCCCACCTACAAAGAGGTGTGCTCAGGCGGGACCGGCCACACCGAGGTGGTGTTGGTGGCGTTCGATCCCGCTGAGATTTCGTTCGAGTCGCTCTTGCGGGTGTTCTGGGAGGGTCACGACCCCACGCAGGGCATGCGACAGGGGAACGACGTCGGCACGCAGTACCGCTCCGCCGTCTACACGTTCTCGGAGGCGCAGGCGCTGCAGGCGGTGATGTCTCGCGACGCGTACCAGGCCGAGCTGGACAAGGCCGGGCATGGCGCGATCACGACGGAGCTCGATCGCGCGGGGCCGTTCTTCTACGCCGAGTCCTATCACCAGCAGTATCTCGCCAAGAATCCGGGGGGCTACTGCGGGCTGGGTGGAACCGGCGTCGCGTGCCCGATCGGCCTGAAGACCTGAGGCGTAAAAATCTGACGCAAAAAAAGAGGCCCGGTCGGAATGACCGGGCCTCAGGACTTGGCTGGCTTGGGTTGGATGGGCGACAGTCACCCGAAGGTGGGCCCGCTCCACTCGTGGATCCACGCATCGTCGTTCGACCGTTGGGGGACGACCGGCTTCCGGGGACGAGGAAGCGGACGAAGTCGAAGCGGCATGCGCGAGGACGAGTTGCTGGAGTGGGTCATGAAACCTGTCGCCGTGTGCTCGGGTAGACGCCCTACCGTCGGCGCTGATTCAGCCCGGCCGCATTTCGGTCGGATGATGTAGGTCCAGCGACTCCTGCGCGGCCTACTGCTCGCCCTTTGGGGCTTCGTCGTTTGCGTCGTCGAGGTCGGTTGCGAAGGCGGTGTTCGCGTTGGAGACCTTGAACGCCACGTCGTTGGGAACCCGCGGCGGCTCCATCTCGCCAGCGGCGATCTTGGCCATCGTGTCCTGCACCGCACCCTCGAGGCGAACTGCGCGGAAGGGCAGCCGCGCCTCGGGCCGAATCCACGGGCTCCAGAACTCCCACACGATGTCACCGCCGGGCGTCATCTCGAAGGTGCGGCCTTCGTTGGAGACCACCACCATCACGTTGTCGTTGGGGAGCGCCTGGGCGAGACCGCGACCCATCGAGAAGAATCGGTTGGCACCCCGCGCGCCGTCGCCACCGATCGTGCGCGTGACCGTGCTGGTCTTGGGATCGACCACCACGACGCGCGAGTTGGTGCTGCGGGTGCGGTTGTCGAACAAGACGACCTGGCCGTCGTTGGTCAGGGACGCATCGTGCTGCCGGACCAGGTCTTCGCTGCCCCACGACCACAGCACCTCGCCGGTCTGCGCGGAGACGCTGGCGACCGTGTTCATGTGGCGGAACGACAGGAGCAGGTCGCCGGTCTTGCCCAGTCCTTCGACGTCCCGCGGCAGCACCACGACGGAGTTGGCGTGGAACACGTCGAGGCCACCGCGGCGCTCGGCGTCCCCTTCTTCCACCAGGACGCGCTCGCGCTTGGCCTGAATGCCGCGAAGCAGCCGCGACTGGAACACGGGGTGGTCCTTGAAGGATTCGTACAGCCAGACCTGGTTCGTGACGTCGCCGTCCTTGTTCACGAACGTGATGCCGTGGTCGAGCAGCTGGACGCCGTCGGATTTGGCCTCGTCCGCACCCGGCGGGAGGTCGACCACGTGCTTGCGCTCCGCGAGCACCGCGAACCCTCCATCGTTGGTGGTGTTGAAGTCGTGGTGGAACCGGCCGTTGACCATCCACACCACGTTCGAGTCCCAATCGAGCTTCAAGAAGGCGGTGTCGGCGATGACGACGTAGAGGTAGCCCTGCTCATCGAGCCGGCTGATGGCCCAGCTGCGGCGCTTGCTCGGGATGTCCGTGCGCCATCGGTGAATCTCTTTGCCGTGGACGTCCCACAGCGCGGACTCGCGGATGTGCTTTCCGCCGCGTCGGCGCTTCGTGTTTCCGCCGCCAGCCGCGTTGGCGAGCAGCATTCCCGGGTAGGCGCCCGCTTCATCGATCTGAATGCCGACCTTGTCGCGGGTCTCGTCGGTCATCGGAATCTCGCCGAGGTACGCAAGCGACTCCAGATTGCCGCCCTTCTTGCGGCGGCCTTTTTTACGGCGGCGCTTCTTGTTGCGTCCCGACTCGTCGTCGTCGGTTTCATCGCCGTCGGCGTGGTCGTCGTCGCTGCCGCTGCCGCCGACCTTGATCACGCCTGCCCCAAACAGGCCTCCGACGAGCAGGACGATCGCGCCGGCACCGATCAACGCACCTTTGTACCCGGACATCGTCGCAGGAGTACGGCGGGCGGGGCTCCGGCGTCAACCGGACCGCAGGGCCCAGAACTGCACCCGGTTCAGCCGAACGGCGCGATCACGCCGATAGTGCGTCCGCAGGAAGCTGCGAAGGGCGTCGAACTCCCGCACGGGGACGGCGGATCCGAGCACGATGTACTCGGGGGGATCGGCTTCGAGCTCCTCGAGCAGCGCGCTCGCGGCCAAGTCGTCCCGAAAGTGCAGCGGGCTCCGAGGGTGCCTCCACGTGGAGTCGTTCGCAGACGTGGTCAGCTCCATCGTTTTGTAGAAGCGCGTGGAGGAGAGGTGGCCCGTGAACGCGTAGACGTCCCACAGGTGCCAGCCCCAGACCCAGATCCGGTCGCCGGGACGCGTGACCTGTCGCACCCGTTTTGCGATGAAGCGCCCGCCTTGATCGTGGGGGCGGATGCGGTTCGTACGCTCGCCGTCGATCAGCACGCCTTGGCGGGCGAACAGCAGCAGGGCCGGCAGCAGGGCCACGGCGCGGACGGTGAGGGGTCGAGGGCCGCGGACGCCGAGCAGGCCGCAGGGGGCTGCCGCGAGCACGCTCAGCGGCGCGGCGGCGGCAAGGTAGTAGCCCTTGTAGAAGCGGAATCCGATCGAAGCCGAGACGAGTGCCAGCGCAGACCAGGCGAGCAGCCACAGCAGCATTGGCCGCTGCTCGGCGTCGAAGAGGCCCCGCAGCGAAAAGGCGGACAGCGCAAGCGGGAGTCCGAGGAAGTAGGCGGACGAGTAGAGGGCTTCGCGCGGCGCGGAGTCGAGGCCGATCACCGAACCCTGGGCGACGTAGCGCCAGCCCCATTCGTTGAGCACGAAGCCGCGGAGCAGCCCGTCGAACTCCCCGCGGAGAAGGTAGTGCAGGGTGATCGGCGCAGCGGCCACGGTGACGCCGAGCGCGACGGCTCCGAGTCGCGTCGCGACAGCGCGGAGCCGAGCCTGCGCGGCGGCCTCGAACCAGGCCGAGGACGCGGCGATGAGCGCGACGGTGACGAGCGCGACCCCGGCGGGCCTCTTGAAGATCACCGCGAGGCAGGCGGCCGCGCCCGCGGCGACGAACCACCGCGTCGCCCGCGGTCGCCGGGTGCCGACGAGCGCCAGCAGGACCGCGGCCACGTGTGGCAGCTGTGCCCACGTGACGTAGTTGGCGTCCATCGTGTCGAGGACGAGGTCGTGCGCGCCGTAGACCAAGCCGGCGACCAGACCCGCCACGGGACCCCACAGCGCGCGGGTCCCCAGCATGACCGTCGCCAGGCTGCCCAGCGCGAAGAGGTTTGCCCAAACCTGAAACGCCGCGATGTCGCGCCCCCCGTCGGCGAGCAACCACGCCGCATAGAACGTACCCGGCGCCTTGAACTCGACGCTGTGTACGTACGGGAGCTTGCCCGCCGCCAGCAGCATCCCGTTGTAGAGAATGCCGCCGACGTCGTGGTTGGCGAAGCCACCCTGTACGAAGCCGGGCTTGCGCAGCCAGGCGCTCGCAATCAGAAGGATGACGAAGCCTAGCCAATAGCCCAGCCGAGCCCGGCCACGCATCATGGCGCCGCTATGGGATGAAGATCGCCTCGGCCTTCATGCCGCCGGGGTAGGCGTAGGTCGCGTTGCACTCGCCGCTATCGGGCAGGTTCACGCAGACCTCATCGATCGGGTTGCCGTCTTCGTCGAGCCGGGTGCCGCGACCGTGACCGGTCTGAATGATGCCGAACTCCGTATCGCTCTCCGCCACGTACGTGCCCTCGGGGATGGGCATCCAGGCAACTTCGAAGTCCCCGACCTGCTCGAAGATTGCGGCGCAGTCGATGGCGTCGCCGGGGTTCTTGCAGGCGAAGAACTGCGCACCGGATTCGTCGCTGGACGTGATGGTGACGACGTCGTCGGAAGCGGCGCGGGTGATCTGCAGGAAGTGATAAAAGAAGTTCACGCCGGTGGAGAACGCGTACCGCGACAGGTACTGCTCGGTTGGCACCATCTGCACCATCGCCGAGTCGCCGAAGCCCAGACGCGGCTCACCGATCTCGTCGCCGGTGTCCTTGGAGCGCAGGTACTGCATCGGCATGAAGGGGCCGTTGCCCGCGACCGTGAGGCTCGTGCCCGGTTCGGTCTCCACGTCGACGAAATCTCCGACGTTCTCCAGCATGACGGGGAACGCCGGGTTCGGCGGATCGGAGGTGATCGTGAGGCCAGCTGCACCCGCGTAGAACCGGTAGTAGTTGGCTTCGTAGAACTCGTACTGCTCGGGGAGCGCGTTCGGGTCGCCTTCCTCGGGCGTGCGCTGCAGCGCGGTGGGCAGCACGTACGAGCGGCCCCAGTGCTGCAGCGGGAAGAGCGTCTCTTGCAGCTGGTCTCCGGTACCGCCGTCGATGCCCGAGGGCACGCGCGAGAACTTGTTGGCGCCGGTAACCCACACGGGCTTGTCCGATTTGATGATCGTGCCGGAGATGTCGAGCATCTCGAACTCGTCGAAGAAGTTCTTCTTGTCGAGGTCTTCTCGCGAGGGGACGATCCGAATCGTCTCGTACCGGTTCAGGATGAGCTCTCCGGTGGCGCCGGCTTCGACGGGATCGATCGGCAGGCCGTTGCCCGCGGTCTTGACCGGTGGCGTCCACTGCACGCGGGTGTCGTCCTCAAGCGCGACGAGCTCGAAATAGCTCGCGCCGAGCTGGTTGCTGGCGCTCAGCGAGGTATACGACATGACGACGTAGTCGTTGCCGAGCACGCGGTCGGGCAGCAGCAGCGCCGATTCGTTGCCGCGGTTTCCTCGCAGCGGTGCGTGCTGGTACGCGATGACGGGGATGTCGCTGTAGGCCCGGAAGATGCCGCCAGTGCGGATGTTGGAGCTTGTGCCCGGGATGAACTCGGTGGTGAGCTCGACGGTGATGCTCTGACCCGGATCGAGGAAGACACCCATGTCGTCCTCGTCGTCGGGGTTGATGTCGAGCTGGACCTCGTCGAGCAGGCCCTCGGGGACCTCGAACACGTCGACGCGGGCGGTCAGTTCCTCGTTGGGGTTGGTGATGACCAGGCCGTCGGCGAAGTCCTCGTAGATATGCAGCTGGCGGTTGGCGACGAAGGCACAGCCCGCGGAGCTGGGGTCGTTCTCGGTCAGCTCGCACGGCCCCACGCACGACGGCGTGACGCAGGTGTCGTCGGTACACGGCTGGCAGGTCGAGTACTGCCCGCACGCCTGCAGGACTTCGAACTCGAGGCCCGTCGCGGCGCACTCTTCAATGGAGTCGCCGGCCTCGTTGCAGCGACGCTCGCCAGGCGAGCAGATCGGGTTGAACCCCGACGATGAGTCGGCGCCGTCGTTGCCCGTGGTCAGCGGGGCCGTCGTGGTGGTGACGGTCGCGCCGGTGGTGACGGTTTCGGTGTCACCGTCGTCGTCGACGAGCTCGGGTGCGCCATCGTCCCCGCCACACGCGGCCGCGCCCAGGGTGACGAAGAGAAGAGCGGCGCACATCCAGGCGGGACGGGCGGTCACGGAGCCTTGCGAGGTCAGCGTCATGGTCAAGCGTCCAGACGGCGGCGCCGCGAAGGCGCGCCGGTACGGCCGGAGTTTAGCAGTCCGATCGGGCCGAATTCAGGGGCACCGTGCCCCGTGTGCGGCAGACCGCGACATTTGCGCACGGCGGGAAACTTCGGCGCCGGCCGGGTGTGAGCCGGGCGTGGGCTGGGGATGGGGACGCGCATGCTGGGACGCGCCGCAGGCTGCTAGGCTTCGCCGCCAGCTGCCGCGCGCGGCAAGCCCCCCCGATGAACGACGACCCCTCGAGCGAGCCCTCGGAGGCTCCGAAGCCCGCGGAGCCCGCTGCGCCGCCCAGCCCGAAGAAGCGCGTGTTGATGGTGATCAACACCGTGCTCATCCTCGGGCTGTTCGCCTGGGTCATCCATTCGATCGTCCGCGACGCGTCCAAGCTCGACTGGAGCAACCTGGTCCGCGATCCGGTCGCGCTGGCGCTCGCGATGGTGCTGTGGGCCACCGCGTTCTCGTTCCGGGCGTGGCTTTGGGGCGAGATGATGCGTCGCATCGGGTACCCCGTGGGCCATCTCGCGGGGGCCCGAGTGTTCTTTGCGTCGCACCTGGGCCGCTTCCTGCCGGGCAAGGTGTGGTCGGTCGCGGGCGCGGGCCTGTTTGGCAAGCGCTACGGCCTGCCCGCCCGAGGCAGCGTCGTGGCGATGATGGTGTTCCTCATCATCTACTACATGGTGGGCAGTCTGCTCACCCTGCTGGTCGTCTGGCAGCTCTCCACGGCGCACATCGGCGTGGCAATCGCCATCGCGGCGGGCGGGCTCGGCATGCTGGCCTTCTTGGCCACGCCTTTGTTTCCCCGGCTGCTTCGATGGCTGGGGGCGAAGTTCAAGCGCGACATGAGCGAGCTTCGGCTGCCCTCACCGGGGGTGCTGATCGTGGTCGCGCTGGGTCTGACCGCAGTTTGGTGTACGGCTGGAGGCGCGTACGTGATGCTCTCGCGGGCCGTCGTGCCCGTCGACGAGGGGCAGCTGGGGTACGTCGCAGGGCTGGGGGTCTATGCGTCGGCCCTCGTCGCTGGGTTTGCAGCCTTGTTTGCCCCATCAGGGCTTGGGGTGCGCGAGGCGGTCATGCTGGCGCTGCTCGAGCCCTCGATCGGTGCAGCCTTCGGCGGCGTCGTCACGATCGCCTCTCGCGTGCTGATCACCTCGCTCGAGCTGACGTTCTCGCTTTGGGGCGCGTGGCCTGCGTTGGCCGAACGACGTGCATCCAAGTCCTGATCGCCCGTTCGTGGGGCATCGCGACCCGGCCGCCGACGTTGGCCCGGGTCAACGCGCCCCGCGCCCGAACAGGCCACCGTCTCGTGCCACGCGTCGCTGACCGCACGCGTTACGCATGCAATACTTCACGCGCTTGGAGTGCTCTTGACCATGACCCGTGACCCTGGAAAACACGCCCTCGCTCTCCTTCTCTTGGCTCCACTCGCAACGCTGACCGCGTGCAACGATGGTCCGCGGACGGAAAACGGTGACGACGGCGGGACCGACAACCCCGCAACGTCGATCACCACGAGCGATACCACAGGGGACGGAACGACCTCTACGACCACCGCCGGCGGTGGCGATAGCTCCACTTCGTCGGGCTCACAAGTCGACACCAGCACCGGCGTGACCGCCACGTGCGAGACGGTCCAGTGCGGCGCCGACTGCTGCGAAGAGACGCAAGAGTGCGTGCTCGGTGCTTGCCAGGACGCATGTGAGTCCGGCGTGCGCTGCGGCGAAGACCTGCTTACCTGCTGCGACGCTGGCGATGTGTGCCTCAACCCCGAGTGCGTGACGCCCGGTGCGGATTGCATCGACTCGTTCGACTGCCCCGAGGGCGAGTTCTGCGAGCCCACGCTCGGCGCTTGCTTGCCCCAGCAGGAGCCTGTGCTCTGCGAGATCGAGCCGGACTTCGAAGAGGTCGAGGTCACGCTCGAGTGGTCCGCCGAAGAAGAGCAGGCGATCGCCATGCCGATGGTCGCCGACATCGACGGCGACGAGCTGCCCGAGGTCGTGCTCGCCACCTGGTTCCACGACGACAACAACGACGGCAACGAGTTCGACAACGGCCCGACGGACGGCATCATCCGCGTGCTCGACGGCACCAACGGCGAAGAGCAGTTCCGCATCGAAGACGACCCACCGAACTCGTTCGGCTCCTACGGCCGCACGACGGCGGGGCTCGCCGATGTCGACGGCAACGGCCTCGCAGACATCATCTACGCCGGCCGTCCCGTCGGCGGCGCAAACTTCAACCGTTCGATCATTCACGCCGTCAACGGCCTGGGCACCACGCTGTGGGCCTCGCACGACGTCGATTCCAACCCGTACTACCTCTACGTTCGCAACGGCGCGCCGAGCTTCGCCAACTTCGACGACGACGACGCATCGGAGATCGTCTGGGGCGCGTCGATCATCGACAACGACGGCCTGGTGGTCGCCGACCTGCGCGGCAACCAGAACTGCACCGTTCTCGAGCCCGACAACACCGAGTTCGGTGGCTGCGGCGCGACCGAAGGCAGCCAGAAGTCGCCCAACTCCTACCTGGGCGGCATCTCGGCCATCGCCGACCTCACCGGCGACGGCTACCCCGAGATCATCAGCGGACGCCGTGCGTGGTCGGTCGACTGGAACAGCGCCGGCCCGGTGCCGCAGGTCGAGCTGACCGAGCTTTGGAATGCGGGCGGCGGTGACGGCTATCCGGCCATCGCGAACATCGATCTCGACGACAACAACACCCCCGAAGTGGTGCTGGTTGCCGAGGGGGAACTTCGCATCCTCGACGGCGCGACCGGTCGCCTGTGGTGTGGCATCGACCCGAGCGGTGCCGCATGCGAAGGCAACGACGCCGCTCGCACGCCCGCCTTCCCGCTGCCCGGTGGAGGCCGCGGTGGCCCGCCGACGGTCGCGGACTTCGACGGTGACGGCCGCCCCGAGATCGGTGTCGCGGGCGCGCTTGCGTACACCCTCTTCGACATCAACCGCGATGGCGAAGACGTCGTGCAGCCCGCGGGCGACCTTCCGCCGGCACCGGGCGACATCTACGTGCGCTGGTCGAACGACACCCAGGAAGACACGTTCTCGCAGTCGACGGGCTCGTCGGTGTTCGACTTCCAGGGCGACGGTATCGCCGAGGTCCTCTACAACGACCAGTGTCACATGTACGTCTACAACGGTGAGACGGGCGACGTGATCCTGGAGATCGAGAACAGCAGCGCGACCATTCACGAGTACCCGCTGGTGGCCGACATCGATGCCGATGGCAACTCGGAGTTCCTCGTCGTGGCCAACGACCGCGACATCGACGACGATCCGAACCCCTGCGAAGACCCCGGCTACACCTACCGCCGTGGCGTGTTCGCGTATGGTGACCCGAACGACCAGTGGGTTCGTACCCGCCGCGTTTGGACGAGCCACTCGTATCACGTGACCAACGCCGACTCGACGGGCCTCACGCCGTTCACCGAGGAGAACAACTGGGAGGTCCCGGGTCTGAACAACTACCGGCAGAACGCCCAGGGCGCGGGTGTGTTCAACGCCCCCGACCTGTCGCTCGACCTCGCGGTCAGCTTCAACAGTTGCCTGGATGAAACGTTCGAGATCGTCGCGACCGTTCGCAACGAGGGCTCGCTCGGCGTCCCGGCCGGCGTCGAGGTCTCACTGTTCGAGGGCGAAGACGCCAGCGGCGTGTTCATCGGCACCAAGGCCACTGAGAACATCCTGCTGCCCGGCGAGTTCGTGACGCTGGGTTGGGCCGTGGCCGCACCCGGCGGTGAGTCGAAGAACTTCTTCGCCTCGGTCGACGAGGTCGAGGGCGTCTCGATCATCAACGAGTGCGACGAGAGCAACAACCAGGGCGTGACCGAAACGGTTGAGTGCCCGCCTGCCGGCTGATCGCCGCGCTCCGAAGGCCGCGGACGCGAAAGCGTTCGCGGCTTTTTCGTGCCCGAACGCGGACCCGGGGGAACCGAAATCGCGTCTCGTGCGTCCAAGCTCTCGATGTGGATGCGTGTGCTGGTCGCGGGTCTGTGTGTGGGGTGCGGGGCGGAGCCGGCGCAGCGCGTCGAGCCCGTGGTGCCGCGCGTTGAGGCTGCCGCGGTGGAGACCGACGCGCCATCGGTGCAGGTGTCGGCGGCCCGCGCCGTGGTCTACCTCGCGCCGCTGGGGCGGTTCGACGAGGCGCTGCTCGATGCGGTGGCGTCCGCGCTGCAGGCCGAGCTTCAGGTCGAGGTGCGTCGGCTGGAGACGCATCCCCTGCCGAAGGCTGCGTGGTATGCCCCGCGCCGCCGATACCGGGCTGAGAAGCTGCTCGACCACCTTGAGACGCTCATCCCCGCTGGCGAACCCGCGAGCACGCGCATCCTGGGATTGACCCAAAAAGACATCTCCACCACGAAGGGCGATTTCAAAGACTGGGGGATTTTTGGGTTGGGCAACATGCCCGGCCAGGCGGCGGTGCTTTCCAGCCACCGGCTGCGGCGCAAGGCCAAGAACGCAGCGCACGTTCGCAAGCGCGTCGTGAACACGGCAATCCACGAGGTCGGCCACACGCTGGGGCTCGATCACTGCACCGAGGCGGCGCAGCGCTGCCCGATGCAGGACGCCGAGGGCGGCATCGCCAACACCGACAGCAGCAGCGGGCATCTGGGGCCGCAGTGTCGCGCCGAACTCGAGCGCGAAGTGCCGCGTCCGGACTGAACCACGAGAAACGCCGAGCCCCGGGGAGCTCGGCGTCGCCGTCGGTACGGGTCGGCCTCGGTTCAGGTGGCAGCCGGTGCGGCGGCGCCGACCGGTGCGGCGTCTTCAGCGTCGTCCGGCGTGCAGACGTTGGCCGCCATCGCGACGAAGTCCACGAGCCACTCGAACTGCTTGGCTGACGAGGCGCGCACGGCAGGCAGGTTCTCCAGGATGCGGCGCTGGAGCAGCGGCGCGCGGTCGATGAAGCGTTCGATCCGCTCGATGAGCGACGCATGGTCGAGCGTGGAGAAGTCGTACGCCTGATCGCTGATGCCGAACTGCGCCAGCACCTCGGCATACTTGTGCCCCCAGCCGAGAACCATCGTGGGGATGCCCAGGCACAGGCCGGCCACCATCGCGTGGAAGCGCGAGGCGACCAGGTAGTCGGCCTTGGCGAGCACCCGGCGCAGCGCGGCGGTGTTGAGGTCTTTGGAGACGCCGACGAGTTTGGAGGTGTCCATACCGACGATGCGCGACTGGATGTCGGCGATGATCGGCAGGTCGTTGTTGTGGGTGCTCTGGGTCTCCTGGCGCGTGGCGTTGGGGAACAGCAGCACCGCGTAGCCCTCGCGCAGGAAGTGCTTGGCGACCTGCGCCATCTCGTGCTCGTAGTCGATGCCCTTCTTGGTGCATTTCTTCGAGACGACCGAAGACACCGACAGCGTCAGCACCTTGTCGCCCTCTGCACGCAGGGCTTCGAGCTCCGCGCAGAGCTCTTTTTCGTAGGCCGGGTTTTCCTCCGTGAGGCTGAAGGAGTCTTCGTAAGAGAACGCGATGTCGGCAGCCTCGGCTTCGTTGTCGCCAAGGCGGAGGTCGCGAACCATTTCGAGGCTGCGGGCGCCGCGGGCGAAGACCTTCTTGCACTTGCCCAGCATCCACTTGCCGACCGTGCGGTTGACTCGACCCTCGAACTTGCCGAGGCCCTGCGACAGCTTCACGACCGGCACGCCCATCATCATGGCGGGCAGGTTGGAGAGGATGTTGAACGGCAGGAACTTCTCTCGGCCGTCGGAGTAGCTGACGCCGAAGACGTCGAGCAGGACGCGAGACTCCTTCAGCTCGCGGACCGCCCGGGGCATCCACGTGCGGGGAAAACCGAGGTTGACCGCACGCAGGGTCCGGTCGAGGACGGCAAACGGCAGGTGCTGGAACACGAGCGCGGCAGGCGTCGCGCTGACGATGTCGACGCCCAGGTCGTTGCACAGCTCGCGGTCTCGCTCGGGAAAGTACGAATGCACGACGAAGCGCGCGTCTGGGTACTTTTCGCGGAGCTTTCCGACCGTGGTCGTGAGCATCGCTTCTGCGCCGCGGTTGCCGATGAGCGTCGCACCGATGATCGAGTACTTGTCCGTCGGCGGGAACGGTCGATACAGGAACAAGTTGAGCTGCTGCAGCCCCTTGAAGAAGTAGATGTACGCCTCGATCGCTTTCATCGGGACCTTCTCGATGTACTTGGAGTACTTCTCGTTGTGGGAAAGCCAGAAGTTGAAGATGCCGATGGTGGCGATGGCTTCATCCAGTGGCGTGACGGGCAACCGAAGAGGGTCGCCGATCTTAATTCCGAAGCGCTTGCCGGCCTTGGCCCGTGCGGAGATGTGATAGTGGTACGACATCCCGCGGCTGTTGCCGTTGACCACGACGGACGCCGGCACCGCCTTGGCCTCCAGCTCCGGGAGGACGGTGGCGGCCGCTTTCTGGCCCACCTCGGTCCGGGCGACCATCAGCGTGGGCTTGACGTCGTGCTTCTTGGCGTCGAGGGACCAGATGTCACCCGTTGCGATGTCCGCCGACACCCCGAAGTGATCCGTGCAGTTGAGGCACTTCCGCTCTGAGAACAGGTGGAGGTTCTGGTAGTGCGTGAACGTGCGGGTCGGAATGTCGACCTCGCGCCCGTCCTTGGCGAGAATGGTGAGCCGGCCCCGCCAGGACCCGGTGCGGTACTTGAAGGTCTCGACCTCGTCCCAGGTAAGCCCGTGGCGCCGCGTGATGATCTTCGTGAGCTCAGGCTCCGAGTTATGACCGCAGAACAGCGTGATGATGCAGCCGATCTTCTCGCCGATGGCGGGCGTGGCCTTGATCTTGCGCCGGAGGTAGCTGGCGTCGCAGGGCAGGGTCAGCACGGCGAGCTTGCCGTCGAACGCCTTGATCAACGGGAGCGCCTCTTTGGGGAACTTCACCGCGGTGTACTTGCTCCCGCGCGCGGCCAGCACCTCTTCACGGGTAGTGGCGATGAACGGCTCGCAATGGGGGTCGGGCCGGTCGTAGACCATTCGCCAGACGAGTGCGCCGTCGACGAAGCCCTGTTCGAGCATGGAAATGAGCAGCGCTGACGTGGTGCCTCCGGACGCGGCGCCGTTGCGGATGGAATCGTCCTTGGCGTGCGTCAGATAGCAATCGAGGTGCGTGCCGAGGTAGCGCTGAATCTCCTCGTTCGTCCAATTGCGCATGATGATTCGCGGAGGGTAGCAGCCGCGACCTT
>JBCCQM010000027.1:0-55435 GCA_039024335.1 Myxococcota bacterium | reverse complement strand
GGCAGGAGGTCCTTCATGTTGGAGATCTTCTTCTCGTGGAGAAGAAGGAAGGGCTCCGCCATGGACACTTCCATGCGCTCCTGGTCGGTGACGAAGTAGGGGCTGAGGTAGCCGCGGTCAAACTGCATGCCTTCGACCACGTCCAGCTCGGTGGTGTTGGCCTTGTTCTCTTCGACCGTGATCACACCTTCTTTGCCGACCTTGCCCATCGCTTCCGCGATCAGACGACCGACTTCCTCGTCGCCGTTGGCCGAGATGGTGCCGACCTGAGCGATCTCTTCTTCGCCCTTGGTGCTCTTGGAGAGCTTCTTGATCTGAGCGGTGGCGGCGACGACGGCCTGGTCCATGCCGCGCTTGATCTCCATGGGGTCGTGACCCGCGGCGACCATCTTCAGGCCTTCGCGGAACAGCGCCTGCGCGAGCACGGTCGCGGTGGTGGTGCCGTCACCGGCGATGTCGGAGGTCTTCGAGGCGACCTCTTTGACCATCTGCGCGCCCATGTTCTGGAACTTGTCCTCGAGCTCGATCTCCTTGGCCACGGTGACGCCGTCTTTGGTCACGGTGGGGGAGCCCCAGGACTTCTCGATCACGACGTTGCGACCGCGGGGGCCGAGGGTGACCTTCACGGCGTCGGCGAGGGTGTTGACGCCCTGGAGGATTGCCTTGCGGGCGGACTCGTCGAAACGAACTTCTTTGGCTGCCATTGTCTTGTCTTTCGAAAGCTTCTTAGAAAGCGGTGTGGGGTGGCTCGGCGCTACTCGATGACGGCGAGGATCTCTTCCTCGCGCAGGACGATGTGCTCTTCGCCTTCGAGCTTGAGCTCGGTGCCGGCGTACTTGCCGAACAGGATCTCGTCGCCGGCCTTCACGTCGAGGGCAATGCGATCGCCGTTCTTGTCGCGCTTGCCTTCACCAACGGCGACGACCTTGCCGCGCGCGGGCTTCTCCTTGGCGGAGTCGGGGATGTAGAGACCGCCGGCGGTTTGGGTTTCCTCGGCGACGCGCTTGACCACGAGACGATCGTGAAGGGGACGGATTTTCATCGGTTTTGATCCTGATTTCGTTGGAGCGGTTGGTTGTTGAATCCGGCGAGCGCGCATGAGTCCACGCACAGTGAGGTCGCGCATACGTCGCCGAAATGATTCAAGAATCTCAGGCGGCTAGCAGTCGAGGTACCCGAGTGCTAGCGGGCGCGAGCTTAACCAGCCCCCTAGGGTGGTCAACAGTCTCCCGGAAAAAAAACCCAACACGGGGCTGGCGCGGGCAGTGGGCACTCTCACACTTAACAGAAGACTCCTTCTCGAAAGGCCCCTGCATGACCCAAGACGTCGCAATCCAGCACACCACGCTGGAGTCCTACTTCTTCTCGGAGATCGAGCGCGCTCAAGCCGATCGGCGGCATCGGCTGCCCACCGATGTCGAAGCGTACGTCGTGGGCCTGCTGGCCCGGTATGCCAAACGCACGCACGTGGCAGGCCGCACCAGCCGGCCCCTGGCGCTCGACTACCTCGAAGCCCGCGACCAGCGGGGCAGCCGGCGGGCCAAGGCGCTGCGCCGCGTCGGCGACCGCGCGCTGTACATCTCGGGGGTCGTGCCCCAGAGCATGAACCGCAGCCCGGTCGGCATGCGCTACGTCCGGGGGATCGGCACCGCGGCCTACCGCGCCGTCGCCTCCCAGCCCACGGGCGCCCTCGCGGTACTGCGTCGCCTCGCCGGCATGTTCGATCAGGTCGCCGAGGTGATCAGCGACGTCGCGCGGCCCAGCGAGGGTGACGGCGAAGACCTCATGGGGCTGTACGAGCGCTGGCGGCGCGAGGGATCCGACCGCGACCTGCAGCGCCTGATCGCAGCCGGCGTGCTCATCGACCCGGAGCGTTCGGACATCGTGCAGTGAACGGCGCCGCGGCCAAGCTGCGGGCGCTCTTCGCGGGCTTCGAAGCCCTCTACCAGACCCGGACCGGGCTCGACCCGGTCGCGGTCGTTCGCGCCGTCCCGCACGGGCCTCGGGAGACACTCCTGCTCCGCGAGGTCGACGACGCGCTCGAGCTGGCGCTGGTGTTTGCCCAGCCCACGCTCGAGCGACTTGCCGCGCGCCCGCTCGAGGCATCGCTCAGCGACGACGGACTCGCCGAGATGCTCCCGGTGCTCGAGGGGCTGAGCCATCTCGTCTACGTGGCCGAGGCCGCGCGCTGCGACCGACCGGTCAGCGGCCTCGAGCTCGAGACTCAAGCCGAGGTCGACAAGCTCGCGATGGTGGTTCTGCACCGCTGGCCCATCGACGCCAGCACCTTCGAGCGCCTCGTAGAGCGGCTGTACGTTCGCTTCGAGCTGCTGCCCCAAGACGCGCGGCTGCGTCACCGCTACGAGCACGCCAATCGGATCGCGCTTCGCTTTGCGTCGGTGCTGCGCGGGCCGGTTCGGTCCCGGCGCATCGGCGAGGTCCGCAGCACGCTTCGTCGGTTCTGGCACAGCACGATGGACGGCAAGCGAGCGCAGGCCGCCTGAGCACCCATCACCCCCCGGTGGCGCTCGCAGACGCGTTCCACATCACCGACCAGGGCGTGCGCTCGACGTAGGCCTGAAACGAGGCCGAGACGAAGCCCGCCAGCGGAGGGGTCGGCGGCAGCCGCAGCAGTGCCGCCGCGATGCTTTCGATGAGCTCGCCAGCGAGCCCCGCCCGCAGAACGGTCGGCTGGATCGGGTACGGACCCAGCGCCTCGAGGCTGCACAGTCCCGTGCGGTCCGCCGTCCGCCACACGCTCGTGTCGATCGCCGCGACGTCGATGCGCCCCTCTCGAAGCGCGCGCAGCGAGTTCGCATGACTGCCGGTCGGCACCGTGGCAGCAAAGAACGACAGCCCGCCCAGGGCCTGAACGCGATCGAGCAGCGCCCCCCACCCCGACAGCGACGCCGTGTCGTTGTAGCCCGCGACTGCACCACGCAGCGCCTCGACCGACTTCACCTCGCCCGCGCGAACGACGAGCTCGGAGCCGTACTCGGGCCGTCCGGCGTAGCGCGGGTCATCCAGCGTCATCGCGGCGGGGACGAAGACGACCGAGCCGCGCTCGACCAGCCAGAGCATCGACGGCGCGCACACCCAACCGAGGTCGGCCTCATCGCGAGCGAAGGGGTCGTCGGCGCTGGCGATCGGACCCGAGCCGCAGCGGCCCACGCGAAACGACACCGACCGCTTCAGCGAGGTCTCGAGGTGTGCAGCGATCGATGCGAAGAGCGCCGCGGGCAGGCCCGGCTCGCCCGGGTCGGCGGCCAGGTACGACACGCAACGCAGCGGGTTCACGGCTTGGGCCTCGTCCGGCGCGAGCGAACCGGCTTGGCGCGCCCGCCCATCTTCGCCTTGGGCAACAGCCGCCACAGCGGACCCACCGGCACGACGCGAAAGCGCGTCTTGAGGCGTCGCAGCGCGCGGAACGTGAAGACCGTGTCCCCGCGCCGCAGCGCCCGGTCGACCGAGTCGAGGTTGGGCTTCTTCCAGATGCCCGCGCCCGCGCAGCGCTCCGCGGTGGCCTGCATGTAGATGAATACCGAGTAATACCGCCACTCCGTGGGCGAGCTGTACAGCACCACGCGTGCGTCGTTGGGCACGGCGTCGCAGACCGCCTCCCCGTACGCCGCGGCCTCGCGGTCGTCGCTGAGGTCGACCTCCTCGTAGTTCCGCTGCACGAGGAACGCCGGGAGCAGCAGGAGCGCCCAGCCGACGTGGCCCAGCGCGGGACGAAGGCGTTGCAGCGGGGTTGCCAACGCGTCGGCGCTCAGACCCACGCCGACGCACAGCACCGCAAGGCACGGCAGGAAGAACACGTCGAGGTCGGGCACGTTGTAGTTGAAGAACCACCACAGGTTGCCGGCCGCAGCCAGCACCACCCCAATGCCCATCTTGGGTCGACGCCAGAGCAGCCAGCCCAGGCCACCGACCGCAAGCACCAAGCCCGCGACCTGAAGGTTGTCGACGAAGATGTCACCGACGAACTCCCAGCGCTCCTGCAGGTCGTAGTCCTGGAGGAACTTGCGCTTGAACGCGCCGCCGGTGGAGTTCTTGCGGAAGACCGTCCACTCCCGCGCGTCCCACCGCTGGAACTTGCGCAGCGGCACGTAGGCGAAGATCAGCAGGCCACCGACCGCCGCAAGCAGGCTGTAGCCGGATGCGACCAGCCGCGACCGCAGCTGCGAGACCAGCATCTTGGGCGACAGGCGCTCGGGTAGCCCTCGCGTCCAGACCAGCCACGCGTAGCCCAGGCCGAACGTGGTGATCGACATGTGCATGCCGACCCCGAGGCCACCCACCAACCCCGCCAGCGTGCTTCCTCGCCGCCAGTCCTGGACGTGGGCGCGCAGCAGCAGCGACAGCGCACCGAAGGTCATGACGAGCCCCGGCGTGTAGACCTCGGCGACGACCGCGTTGGCCCACATCGTCCGGATCACCATGAGCGTGGCCGCTCCGATTGCCGCCGCCATCAGGCTGCCGCCGAGCTGCCGAACGATCGCGTACGCCAGCACCACCGACGCCACGCCGAAGGTCAGGCTCATGATGTTGACCGCGAGCGCGGGTTCGACGGGCAGCCACGTGAACACGTGGGCGACCAGCGTGTACAGCGGGTAGCCAGGTGGATGCGGAACACCCAGGCCGACGGCGTGCGCGGAGAACTCGGCGCTGTCGTACCAGTACACCGTCGGGCACAGCGTCCGGACGTACAGCACCGCCGCCATCACTGCGAGGACGGCGGCGGCGATGAGGTCGGGTCGCGAGACCCGAGGCGTAGCGGCATCGTCCGACATGCGGGCGCCCGGTTGTACCAGAGCGTCCCGCGAAATGCGGCGCGCGGGCTCGCGCCGCGCCGGGTCAGCTCCCCTTGGGGTACTTGGCGGTGAGGAACGTGATGAGGTCCGCGGCGGCGTCCTCGGGCATCTCCGCGCCTTCCTCGACCATGTCGGCCATCACCTGGGTCCATCCGGCCCGGTCCGCGCCACCGTAGTCGGTGACTTCGTCGAGTTCGTGGCAGTCGACGCAGTACTGGTCGAGCAGCTCGGCTCCGCGGGCGTCGTCGACCGGCTTGGCGGCGGGCTCCGCTGGTGGTGGCGGCGGCGTCGGTGCAGGCGCTGGCGCTGCGTCACCTTCGCCGACCGGCGCAGCGTCGGCGGCCGGCATTGCAGCCGCGGGCGCGGGCTTGGCCTCGGGTACGCCGACCGCCTTGCGGACCAGCCCCGCGAGCACCTCGTTGCGGCGCTTGGCGTCCTCTTCCTCGAGCTTCCGGGACTCCTGAATCTCGGGCGTGATCGCGACGAGGTACGCGGTCACGTAGGGCACGTCCTCCGGACGCGTGGGCTCGCCGAACACCGACGGCTTTTCCGTCATGCGGTCGACGACCTTGTACCAGCCGCTGGCGGTTCGAGGCCGCACCAGGATCGTGCGCATGTCGTGGCAGCGCACGCAGTCCTCGACCAGTACTTTCCGGCCCCGCTTGAGCCCATCGGTCGAGGTGATCTCCTCAACGTCGACGCCCTCTTGTCTGAACTCGACCTTGGCCAACAATCTGCGGACGCGCTCGACGTTCTGCTCGTCGAACGCATCGACCCCGACACCTTCGGCGCGCAGCGCGAACGGAATGCTGAGCACGCTGATGATGACGGTGCAGATCAAGATGCCGAACCCGAGCTGCGGCATCGACTCTTCGAAGTGGCGGAAGAACCACAAGATGATCAGCTTCGTGAACAGCAGCACGCCGAGCACGATCGCCGCGGTCGCGTGGATGACCGTCCGTGCCGGCAGCTCGACTTGGTACTCCCAAAGCCGCGGCACCATCTCCCACATCATCACGACGTAGATCACGGTGAAGGCGATGCCGACCCAGCGATGCACGAGCAGGCCGGGCTTGGGGGCGTAGGTTTTCTTCTCGGCTTCGTTCCAGTACTTCGGATTCCAAAGCCACGCTTGGAGCAGCACCGCGGTGATCCCGAGGACCAAGAATGCGATGCCGAGCCACATGCTGACGGAGGTGCTCATGGGGTGTGCGTCTTTCGTGAGGGCGAGCGCCACCGTGGTCGCGCCCCCGCGATCCTCGGATCGTTCGGGGCCACCGTCGAGCCCGCCGGTCCCTGCGCACTACGTGCGGCTGGCGAACTCGGTTACGCGACTTTCTCGCCATCCCCCCGATCGTCGCCGAGCGGCGCCAAAGCGTCCGCTTAAAGCGACTTAACGGGTCCGCGACCGGCCCGTTCCGGCCCGGCCCCCTTCAGCGCGGGCTGGCGGCGATGTTGCCCCCGTCGACGGTCAGCACGCATCCGGTCGTGCTCGCGGCGGTCGAAAGATGGACGAAGGCCTCGGCGACGTCATCAGCCGTGACGGTACGGCCAAGCAGGTTGGACCGGAAATATGCGTCGACGTCGAGCCCCCGCGCCTGTGCCCGCGCACGGACGTCGTCCTCGGAGAGCAGACCCGTCCGCACCCGGTCGGCGTTGACCGCGTTCGCGCGAATCCCCGCGTCCGCGCCTTCGATCGCGTACTGCTTCATGAGCGCGAACAGCCCCGCCTTTGCGACGGCGTACGGCCCGAACCCCTTGCCGGGGTTGAACGCAGCCTTCGACACGTTGAACAAAAGGCTTCCGCCCTGCCCTTGCGCGCGCAACACCTCGGTGGCCGCCGCCGCAAGATCTTGGTGCGCCCGCAGGTTGACCGCCAAGCTCGCCTCGAACGTCTCGGGCGGACACGCGTGCATTGCGGCTTGCGGCGCAATGCCGGCGTTGGAGACGACGTGGTCGAGGCCGCCGAACGACCGCACGCACGCCGCCACCGCCTCGCGGAGCGCCGCCGGGTCCGTCACGTCCGCGACGACGGCCTCTGCGCCCAACGACGCAGCGCGCTCGAGCACGGCGGGGTCTCGATCGACGAGCATCAGCGCGGCACCTCGCCGTGCGAACGCCGCGGCCGTCGCCATCCCGATGCCGGACGCCGCACCGGTCACCAGCGCGACGTGCCCCTGCATCGGCGCTGGCGCCTTCTTGCCCAGCTTGGCTTGTTCGAGCGACCAGTACTCCATGTCGAACAGGTCGCCGTCGGGCAGCGCTTGGTAGCGGCCCACCGCCTCGGCGCCGCGAATGACGTCGATCGTGTGCTCGTACAGGTCGGCCGCCACGCGAGCCGCGGCGCGGGTTCGGCCAGCCGCGACGACGCCGACGCCCGGGATCAGCATCACCCGAGGATCCGGGTCGAGCTTCGTCCGCGACACGCCCTTCGCGGTGAGCTGCGCGTCGACGTAGCCATGATAGCGGCGTCGATACGCCTCGACCGCGTCGCGGACGTACCCGGGCCAGTCGTCACCGGCCGCGGCGGGGTCGAGCACCAGCGGGACGGCCTTGGTTCGAATGACGTGGTCGGGGGTCGCGGGCCCGCGCTGCGAGAGCGACGCGACGTCGGGGTCCGCAGCGAACGCCAGCGCGGCGTCGGTGCTGCGGCGCTCGAGGATCACGTCACCGCCGAGCAGCGCGCCTCGCAGTGCGGGCGCGAGGGTGGCGTAGTCGACCGGCACGGCGGCAGGCGTCGACACCGAAACTCGCCCGCGCGCTGCAGCGACGAACCGCTCCGCCGCGGTGACGGCCTCGATGTGCCGCTCGTACGAGACCCGCGCGCTGTCGCCAAACGTGAACAGCCCGTGCTGCCGCAGCAAGAGCCCCTCGCACTGCGGGTACGCCTCGTAGACCTCGGCCGCGAGCTTGGCGAGCGCGAACCCAGGCATGATGTACGGCACCACCGCGAGCCGGCCCTCGAAGACCTCGGCCGCGAGCGCCTCGGCGTCGGCCTGGTCGGCGAGCGAGAGGATGGCGTCGGCATGCGAGTGATCGATGAACCGGTGGGGCAAGAAGGCGTGCAGCAGCGTCTCGACCGAGGGGTTCGGTGCGCTGGCGTCGAGAAGTCGCGTCCGCGCGGCGTTCACCATGGCCTCGTCGCTGAGCTCGGCCCGCGCGCGGAGCTGCTGGAGCGTCTCGAGACGCACCGCAGGCAGCCCCGCCGGCTCGATGTCGCCCAGGTTCCACCCGCTGCCCTTGACGCACAACACGTCGACGAGCGCCCCGAGGTCATCGGGCAGCTGCGTCTTGACCGACGTGTTGCCTCCCCCGTGCAGAACCAGGCTCGACTCGGCCCCGATCAGTCGCGAGGTGTACACCCGCAGCGCGACGTCTTCGTTGCTGCCAGGCGCGCCCGCCCACTCCCGCACGGCTGCCGCCGCGTCTGCATCGGACCACCGCGATTGCATGGCCCTCCCCTAACACGCGGGGCGCCGGCGAAGCAGCCCCTCAGCGCGGCGACTTGTCCGCCGCTTTGTACGCAGCGAGCACGTCGCGACAGGTCGGCGAGGTGTCGACGTCGCGCGGGCTCTTCATGGTGCCCAGCAACCGATCGCCCGCCAGCAGCGTCACGCCCATCCAGAACCGCTCGTTCTTGAAGTGATGCAGCCGATGATTGCGAACGAGCCGCTTCATCGCCTTGGACCGCGGCTTGTACGTGCTGTGGCACAGGTAGTGTGTCCACTCGTAGGCGAGGCCGATGAGGATGGCCGTGAGCGCGAACGTGGCGGCCAGGCCGGCAGGCAGCACCAGATGGGCGACGATGGCCGGCCCGATGAACGACGGGACGAGGCTGGGCACCGGGATGAACCACCAGCGGGGCTCGTGCGGGTCCTGGTGATGCGCGCGGTGGTCTTTCGCCAGCCGGGTATCCAGCGTGAACCGACCCAGTCGTCGCGGCCGCAGGTGCAGCACGAACACGTGGACCACCCACTCGGTGAACGGCTGCAGCGCGATCTGGCCGACGACCAGCAGGACGTCCCATCGCGAGAACCCGCCCACCCAAAGCCGATACGCGAGCGCGTGGACGGCAAAGGCGACGAGGATGCGGGCCGAAGCGGCGCGGGAGAAGATGCGGGCGGCGTCGGCGAGCGACAGCCCTGGCGTGCGGGGATGCGTGGCGCGGTTCATTCCGGGCCTCCTTTGGGTGGTTTCGATGTGTTGGGCGGGTTGGCGGGGTCGGCCGCGTCGGCCGTCTCCAGAACTTCTGTAGGTTTGGTTCTACGGTCGGCGTCCTCGCGGGCCAGGGCCTCGAGCAACTCGAAGACGCGGCGCGTGCCGTGGTCGACGAGCGCTTCTGCAGCCGCTCGCGCCGCGGGGGCGTCTTCGGACGACACCGCATCCGCGATGGCGCGGTGCCCCTGCAGGTCGGAGACCTCGTCGCCCATCACGATCACGAGGGCGCCGCGAATCTGCTCGTAGGTCTCGCGCAGGGTGTTGAACGCGAGCTGGTACGCCACGTTGCCGCTGGCGTGAACGAGGACGTCCCAGAACTCCAGCGACAGGCTCTGGAGCTGCGCCAGGTCGTCGGCGGAGGACGCCATCGCGTCGACCAGGCCGTGAAGCCGAGCCACGGTGGTCGCGTCGCGACGCTGCGCGCACAACCGCGCCACGTCGGGCGCCAGCGCGCGGCGCATCTCCATGACGGAGCGCGCGACGTGGACGTCGACGCCGCCGTCGCTGCGCACCATCAAGGCGCCGAGCAGGTCGAGGCCCGCGGAGCGCCGATAGTCGAGCACCCGGGTGCCGCCTCCCTGCTGAATCTGCACGAGGCCGCTCTGGGCGAGGCGCTTGAGCGCTTCGCGGACGGCCCCGCGGTTCACCCCGAGCACCTCGACGAGCTCGCGTTCGGGCGGCAGGAGCACGCCGGGGGCCATCCGCCCATCGACGATCTCCCGAGAGAGCTGGTCGAACACGGCATCCGAGAGCGTCCGGCGGTCGATCTTCTGGAGCGGCACGAGATCAGTTTGAACCGGAACCGCAGACCTTCCAGTGGTATGACCAATTCAAACAGAGAACATCGCCTGGCGCGAACGAGCGTGCACACCCAGTCATGCGCGTGTCCCTTGCGCATTACGCGTGCCCTTTGCGCATTACGCGCAAAGGTTCAAGGTCTGCGGTGGACGGCCCGGAACAGGCCCCTGGGCGCTCACGATGAAATCAGGCGGTCGGCGGTGGCGCGGGTCGGCTCCGTTATCATGCGGTCGTGCTTGCTTGGCTTCGTATGACGGCCTTCGTGGCGACCGGGCTCCTTCTCGCCAGCTGCGACGACCCACCCGCCGGAGGCGCTGGAGACGAGGGCACCGGCACCAGCACCAGCGGTGGCGCCACGACGGCGAGCAGCGACACGAACCCCAGCACGACCGCCGGGCCTGCCACGACCACCTCGACCTCGACGACCGTCGACCCCTCCGACGGGGACAGCAGCTCGACGACCGACGAGCCCGCCACCACCACGGGCCCCGAGCCGACGACGACGACGAGCACCACCGATCCCGGCACCACGGGCGTGCCGATGGACTGCGGGAACGGCGTGGCGGAGGGCGAAGAGGAGTGCGACGGCAAGGACGTCGGTGACTTCACCTGCGACCAGTTCGGCTTCGTCACCGGCACCCTGCTCTGCAACGAGATCTGCCAGCTGGAGTTCGACAACTGCCAGGCCTACGAATGTGGTGACGGCGAGGTCGAGCGTATCGAGGTCTGCGACGGGGACAACCTCGTCGGACAGACCTGTCAGACCCTGGGCTTCGACAGCGGCACGCTTGCCTGCGACGCAGACTGCGAAGGCTTCGAAACGGCCGGATGCGGCACGTGCGGCAACGACGTCATCGACGGCGCCGAGGTCTGCGAAGCCGCCGACCTGGCCGGCGAAACCTGCATCACGCAGGGCTTCACGGGCGGCACGCTCGGATGCGCCAACGACTGCGGCGGCTTCGACACCTCGAACTGCACCACGTGCGGCGACAGCCTCATCGAAGGGGCCGAGATGTGCGACGGGGCCAACCTCGACGGCGAGAACTGCAACAGCCTGGGCTTCGACGCCGGGACGCTGGGCTGCGATGCGAACTGCGAGTTCGACACCGCGGGCTGCTTCGACAACACCGACTGCTGCCTCGAAAACGGCTCCGCGGAGTGCGAGGTGCCCGAGGTGACCGAGTGCGTCTGCATGCAGGACGCCTTCTGCTGCGCAGTCACGTGGGACGACCTGTGCGTCGAGCAGGCGGTCGAAGACTGCGGCGCCCAGTGCAGCCTCTGCGGCAACAGCAACATCGAAGACGACGAGGTCTGCGACAACAACAGCTTCGGCGGCGCGACCTGTTCCAGCCTGGGCTTCGACAATGGCAGCCTCAGCTGCATCAACGACTGCGGCACGATCAGCACCGCCAACTGCGGCATCTGTGGCGACGGCGCGATCGATCCCGCCGAGGACTGCGACGGCGGCAACCTCGGCGGCGCCAGCTGTGTGTCCCTCGGCTTCGACGGCGGCACGCTGAGCTGCAGCGCCAACTGCGGAAGTCTCGATACCTCTGGCTGCATCAGCGTCCCCAGCTGGGCGGACGACATCCAGCCGATCTGGGATGACAACTGCGGCTGCCACGGCTTTGCCCCCGAAATCGCGTTCGTCGACCCCTCGGTCTCGTACGCGAACACGGTCAACGTGTTCTCGGCCGGTGGCGGCCTCGACTACATCGAGCCCGGCAACGCCGACGCGAGCTACATCGTCGAGCGCATCGAGGGCGTGGGCGGCCTGATGCCGCCGGGCGGCTCGCTGACGCCTGGGGAGATTGCGCTGATCCGCGAGTGGATCGACGCCGGCGCGCCGAACAACTGATCGCCCGCGGGGTATCCTTCTCGCGCTGATGAAGGACCCCGCGCCGCAGCCGATCTACCGCAAAGACTACACGCCGCCGGCGTTCCTCATCGACACGGTCGACCTTCGCGTCGAGCTCGGTGAGAACGTGACGGTCGTGCACGCAACGCTCGGGGTTCGTCGAACGGGGGCCGCCGATGCAGCCCTGGTGCTCGACGGCGAGCGTCTCGACCTGCAGTCGGTCCACATCGACGGGACGCTTCGGGAACCCGAGAGGTACACGGTCGAAGCCGCCACCCTGCAGCTCCCCGACGTGCCCGACGCGTTCACCCTGCAGACCGTCGTGCACATCGAGCCGCACAAGAACACCGAGCTCAGCGGGCTGTACCGCTCGGGCAAGACGTTCTGCACCCAGTGCGAAGCGGAGGGCTTCCGGCGCATCACCTACTTCCTCGACCGTCCCGACGTGATGTCCGTGTACAGCACGACGATCGTCGCCGACAAAGCGAAGTATCCCGTGCTGCTCAGCAACGGAAACGCCGCCGCCCGTCGGGACCTCGACGACGGCAAGCACGAGGTGCGATGGGAGGACCCCCACCCGAAGCCGTCGTACCTGTTCGCCCTGGTCGCGGCCGACCTCCGCTGCAAAGCGGGCACGTTCACCACGATGTCCGGCCGCGAGGTCGCGCTGGAGATCTGGGTCGAGCCGAGCAACGTGGACGCGTGCGACCACGCGCTGCGCTCTCTGGAGAAGTCGATGCGCTGGGACGAAGAGGTGTTCGGCCTCGAGTACGACCTCGACGTCTACATGATCGTCGCCGTCAGCGACTTCAACATGGCGGCGATGGAGAACAAGGGACTGAACATCTTCAACGCCAAGTACGTGCTGGCCCGCCCCGAGACCGCGACCGATGACGACTACGAGGACATCGAAGGCGTCATTGGCCACGAGTACTTCCACAACTGGACCGGCAACCGCGTCACCTGCCGCGACTGGTTTCAGCTGACGCTCAAGGAGGGGCTCACGGTCTTCCGCGACGAGCAGTTCACCGCCGACATGACCTCACCGGCGGTCAAGCGCATCCGCGACGTTCGGCTGCTGCGCACCTCGCAGTTCGCCGAGGACGCCTCGCCCACGTCCCATCCGATTCGGCCCGACTCGTACATCGAGATGAACAACTTCTACACGGTCACCGTGTACAACAAGGGCGCCGAAGTCATCCGCATGATGCACACGCTCTTGGGGGCTGAGGGCTTCCGCAAGGGCATGGGTCTGTACTTCGAGCGGCACGACGGACAAGCCGTCACGTGCGACGATTTTCGGGCAGCGATGGCCGACGCTACCGGGACCGACCTCGACCAGTTCGGCCTGTGGTACGCGCAGTCGGGCACGCCGACGCTGCGCGTGGTCACCACGCACGACGCGCAAGCGCAGACGTTCTCGATCACGCTCGAGCAGCAGCCTCCCGAGGGCCGCGACGCGGACGCGTACCAACCGATGCACATTCCGGTTGCGACCGGTCTGCTTGGGCCTGACGGCGCCGATCTGCCGCTGCGCCCCGCGGATTCAGACGTGAAGGTCCGCGGCACCACAGCCATCCTCGAGCTGCGCGACGCGAAGAAGACCTTCACCTTCGACGGCGTCACGACGCCGCCGACGCCGTCCATCCTGCGTGGGTTTTCGGCCCCGGTTCGCGTGTCACTCCAGCGAAGCCCGGACGAACTCGCGTTCTGCATGGCGCACGACGACGACGCGTTCTCGCGGTGGGATGCGGCGCAGTCGTTCGCGAGCGACCTGCTGCTCGCCCAGGCGCAGCGACATCGGGACAGCCAGGCTCTCGAGGCCGACCCGCGATTCCTCGACGCGATCGGCACGCTGCTCGCCGACGATCGCCTCGATCCCGCCCTCAAGGCGCTGACGCTGGTGCTGCCCGAAGAGCGCCTGCTCGGGCAGCACCAGACGGAAGTCGACGTTGAAGGGCTGCACGCTGCGCGCACGCACCTCCGCGCCGCCCTGGCGACCGCCCACGCCGACACGCTGTGGTCCATCTACAAGCAGCTCGACGCCGCCGGCCGCCCGTACGCGACCGGTAAGGATGCCAATGGGCAGCGCCGCCTCAAGAACGTGGCAATGCGACTGCTGCTGTCCACGGGCAGTGACGATGCCGTCGACGCCGCGCTGACCCAGTTTCGAACCGCCGACAACATGACCGACGCGCAGGCCGCCCTGCAGGGCCTCGTCGACTGCGACCACGCAGCGCGGCAGACGGCACTCGATGAGTTTTACGCGAAGTGGAAGCAGGACCCGCTGGTGGTCGACAAGTGGTTCGCCGTGCAGGCGGCTAGCGAGCTGCCCGACACCCGCACGCGCGTCGAGGCACTGCTCACCCATGAGGCGATGACCTTGACCAACCCCAACCGGGTTCGCAGCCTGCTCGGCTCGTTCTCGGTGCGGAACCAGGTCCGCTTTCACGCCGCGGACGGCAAGAGCTACGCGATGCTAGCGGACAAGGTCATCGAGCTCGACCGTCTCAACCCTCAGGTCGCCGCGCGGCTGATGAGCGGCTTCATGCAGTGGCGACGCTTTGATGCGGGCCGAAGGACGGCGATGCAGGACGCGCTGCGTCGGATCCGGAGCACGGAGGGGCTCAGCCCCGACGTGTTCGAGCTGTCGTCCAAGGCGCTTGGCGAAGACTGAGCGCCTCCTGCGCATCATCCGCGACAGAGGCGTCATACCCCCGTGGAGTGCCGATTTTGCGAGATTCGGGGCATCTGCGCGACGGTTTGCGGCGCCGTGCGTGCGTCCGCATGGTGGGGGCGTCGCCCCGGCGACCTTGGCTTTTCGGTTTGGACCTCTCGATGCGTACACGACTCGCCCCCCGCGCCCTGCTGCTCCCTGGCCTTGCACTCGCCCCCCTTCTCGCACTGGGCGGCTGCGACGAACCGCCCTCGGGCGGCGATGAGACCGAGTCCTCCAGCTCGGAGTCAGGCGAGACGGACAGCGAGAGCGAGTCGGGCGACGAAGAGGTGGGGTTCCTCGACGTCGGCTTTGGCGAGACCGACTTCACCCCGCTCGAAGACGGCGGTGAGCTCCGCGTCGTGTGGGGCGCTCAAGGCTCGGCGATGTTCCCCATGCCGATCCGCGCCGGCGAGATCACGCTGCCCGAGGACCCTCGGGACTACACCGACGAGGCAGCCCCGCTGCTCGACGTCACCCTCGACATCGACGGCGAAGAGCCCGGCTTCTGCGGGCACTTCAAGTGCGTGAACAACTACCCGATGTCCTTCGACATCCTGCAGGACGGCACGTACGAGTTCATGTACGTCCGCGTGATCATGCCCGACGGGGTCGACGTGGAGTCCCTGGACGGAAAGCAAGCGCGGCTCCGCGTGGAGCTGGACCCGGTCGACAGCGCGACGCTGGTGCGGGAGTACGACCTGACGGTGGTCGCCGAGGCGCCCCCGTTCTGAGGCCTTTATGGGGAACCTCTCGGTTCCCGACGCTGCGGGGGCGAAGCCCCCTTCGCGTCTCCCTCCAAGGCGGGCTAGCGCCCTCTCTCGCGTGCCTTCGGCCCGCTCCCCCGACCAATGACATCGGTGGTGGAGCCCCCTTCGCGTCTCCCGCCAAGGCGGGCTAGCGCCCTCTCTCGCGTGCCTTCGGTCCGCTCCCCCGACCAATGACATCGGTGGTGGGGCTGCCTTCGCGATGGTCGGTTGTGGAGCGACCGGACAGGGGGTCAGGGTTGGGTCGCCTGGAGGGCGGCGGCCATGCTGGTGCCGTAGTGGTCGCGCTCCCAGGGGCCGAGGGCGTCGATGGCTCCGGCTTCGGCGACGGCGAGCAGGCTCGCCTTGTCGAGGATGATCTCGGGCTCGACGCCGCGTCGCTGCGCCTCCCCTTTTCGCCAGGCCTTGAGCGCATCCATAAGCAGACCGAGGTCGCGGTCGGCGGGGGACTTACTGCGGCTGGGCTTGGGACATGGCGCACCTGAGGCTGCGGCAACGAGCTCGACGAGCGCGGGGCCGTCGCGGCGGGTGACGGGTCGGGGCATGCCCTTGATGTGCCCCAACGCGCGGACGTCGGATGGCTTCGTGCGGGCCAGGCCGAGCATGGCCGACTCGGGCATGACGCGGAACGGCGGGCGGTCGAGCTCGCGCGCCTTTTCGTCGCGCCACGCGAACGCGGCCTTGAGCACGGCGCGACCCGCTTCATCCAGGTCGCGCGCGCCCTTCATCTTGTAGTAGCCGTCCGGGTCGAACGGCTTGGTCCGCGGCTCCACGGCGCACTGTCGCGAGCACGCGCGCTCGAACAGCTCGAGGTGCGGGCTGGCTTTCAACGCCTCGGTCTGCAGCGCGCACAGGCGCAGCAGGTAGTGCGTGTCGTAGCGCGCGTACTCCAAGGCCGACGACGACAGCGGGCGCTGGCCCCAGTCGTAGCGCTGATATGCCTTGTTCGCCGCGTGGTCGAAGTGCTCGGAAAGAAGGGCCGCTAGACCGCACTTGGGCCAGCCGAGCACCCGCGCCGCGATCATCGTGTCGAACAGGTTGCAGATCCGAAAGCCGAGGCTTCGCTTGAAGGAGAGGACGTCGTAGTCGGCGCCGTGCAGCACCTTCTGAATGCTCGCGTCTTCGAGCAGCGTGCCCAGGGGCGCGAGGTCGACGACGAGTGGGTCGACGAGCAGGTCGACCCAAGCGGTGCTGATCTGCACGAGGCAGATGCGCTCGAAGTACGCGAACATCGAGTTCGACTCGGTGTCGACCGCGATGCGCTCTTCGTTGGCGAGACGATCACACCACGATCGCAGGGCGTCGTCGGTGTCGATCCAATGCACCTCCACGCCGGCAGTGTAACGCACCGCGTCATCGCGATGGTCCCAGGGGGTTCCGACCTGCGCGCGCGAGGCGTGCTGCAGCCGCACAACCCGACGCGTCCCCGTGGTCACAGGCCAATGCATAGGCCGAGCGAGCCGTCCCCAGGTCGAGCTCGATCCCCCGCCCCATCTCGAGGCGATGTCCCCACGCGAGGCATCCGGCAGAGTCTCCGAGTTCACACGCGCGTGCGTAGACCGAAACCGGATCCTCGTCGGGCTCGCCACGGTCTTCGAGAACTCGCCCCAGCGCCGTGCAGCCTCGCGCAACGTCACCCGCGCAGGCACGTTGCAGCGCCACTCGAGCGGTTCGCGGCGCGGCGCCATCGTGGTGAAGCGCGACGCCCAGGTGTGCGCAGGCCTCGGCCGCGTCGCCCTCGCACCCCTGCGCGTAGAGCTCGACCGCCCGGCGGCGCTGCACCGGCACGCCGAGGCCGTGCTCATACAAGAGCCCCCAGTCGCCACATGCGGCCGCCACGTCGGCATCACAGGCGAGCGCGTATCGGCGATGCGCCTCGGCGTAGTCACCCGCTTCGTGATCGGCCGAGGCCGCCTCCGCGCACCGGGGCCAGTCCTCCATCGCGCACGGATGGTCGGCGGTGGCGAGCGAGCGAAGGGCCTCGAGGTCCGCCGTCATCGACTCCAGCGCGGCCTGCCGCTGCTCGGCAAGCGCGACGGCCTCCGCGAGTTCGTCGTCGAGCGCGGCCAACGACCGCTCGAGGGTCTGCACATCGTCGCGTGCGTCGTCCGCCTCTCGCCGAGCGGCATCTGCTGCCGCCCACGCCTCGTCGAGCTGACTTGCACGCTGCGCCTCCTCCTGGCGTCGACACTCCGCAATGATCGCGTCGGCATCGGCATCCTCGAGCACCTCGAACTGCGTGTGCGCGACGTCGTGGCGCTCTCGTTCGACCCGGGCGCTGCCGTACCCCGAAACCGCACCTCCAACCGCCGTGCCCTCTCCTTGCTCCCGTTCGATCGACGTCGTCCTGAATGCCGCGACGCACTCACGAAACACGATCGTCGGCACGGGGACACACTGGCCCTCCACCGCCTGCAAGCCGCGGGCGCAGCGCGGTCCACCGAGTGACGTCATCCCGCAGCCGCCGACCCACATCATCGCAAGGCCGCCCCACAACGCCCCGCGTCCATAGTCCAAGAAATCCATGGTGGCAGTATCGCGATGTGCCCCTGCCGACTCCAGGGGTGTGGCGAGCGCCGCGACGCGACGACGCGGAATGGATCCGATCGGGCCCCTCGCGCGACGAGACAAGGTCGACATGGCTCAGGCATGATCGGGGCGCGTGGCCGACCGCCCCCAAACCGCCGTCGACAGTCAGCTCGACGGCACGCCCTCGAGCGGTTCGCAGCCGTCGTGGAAGCGTCACGGCTGGGCAGCCGAGGGGCCGCCTCCGACCGGTCGCGGCGAGTCGTTCGGCCGGTACGTCATCCTGCACGAGCTGGGCGCGGGCGGCATGGGCGTGGTCTATGCCGCCTACGACCCCGAGCTGGACCGCCGCGTCGCGCTCAAGGTCCTGGGCGAGGACACGCAGGATGAGACCAGCCACGCCCGGCTGCTGCGCGAAGCGCAGACCATGGCCCGCATCTCGCATCCCAACGTGATCACGGTCCACGATGTCGGCTTCGTCGACGAGCGTCTGTTCATCGCGATGGAGCTGGTCGAGGGTCACGACCTCAAGGCGTGGCTCAAGGAGGAGCACGGCTGGGAGGAGGTGCTCGACGTCCTGCAGCAAGCCGGCCGCGGGCTCGCGGCCGCGCACGAACAGGGGTTGATCCACCGTGACTTCAAGCCGGCGAACGTCCTCGTCGGCGATGACGGCCTCGTCCGCGTGCTCGACTTCGGCCTTGCCCGCCGCGTGGGCGCCCCCGAAGACGCCGGCGGCAACACCGACGAGCTCTCATCCTCCCACAGCTCGCACACCGAGGCGCTCACCCGTACCGGCGCGATCGCGGGTACGCCTGCGTACATGAGTCCTGAGCAGCACGCCCGCGCCGAGCTCGACGACAAGAGCGACCAGTTCAGCTTCTGCATCACCGCGTTCGAGGCCCTCTTCGGCGAGCGCCCCTTCGACGGACACGGGCGCATGGCGCTGATGCTCAAGGCAACGCAGGGAGACCACCGTCCGCTACCCAAAGGCACGCCGGTCCCCTCGCGGGTCAGCGACGCGGTGCTGCGAGGGCTGGCGCCCAAGCCTGCCGACCGCTGGCCCGACATGAACGCGCTGCTTGCCCAGCTCTCGGTGCAGCGCCGCCCGGGCCGCTGGATCGCGCTGGGCCTCGCGAGCGCCGTGGGCGTGGGTGTCGGCGCCGTCGCCCTGGCGGGACCGACGGAGGCGCCGCCGTGCGCGGGTCTCGACGACGTGGGGCGCGGCCTCCTTCCCGAGGACACCCGCACGCGAATCGACCAGGCCTTCGGAGCCTCGGCGACCCCGTACGCCGCCGCATCGCTCCAGGCCACGCTCGCCACGCTCGACCGCTACGTCGATGCCTGGACGGCCGAGCGCGTCGACGCCTGCGAAGCCACGCGCGTTCGGGGGGACCACTCCGAATCGATGCTCGACCTTCGCGTCGCGTGCCTCGAACGCCGACGGCGTGACTTCGAAGCGGTGACCGAGGTGCTTGCAGACGCTGACGCCATGACGATTCAGCGAGCGAGCGAGGTTGTCCGCGCGCTGCAGCCGACGACGGAGTGCGGAAACGTCGAGGCCCTGCTCGCGGCGTACCCACCGCCTGATCCATCGATCGCCGAGGCGGTCGAAGCGGCGGAAGCCCTGCTCGGACGCGGCAAGGCCCTGCTCAATGCGCGGCGGGACGCGGAGGCCAAGGATGTGCTCGAGCACGCGGTCACGGCCGCCCAGACGAGCACCTACCTGCCCGTCATCGCCGACGCGCAGCTGCAGCTCGCGGTCTCCTTGCACTGGAATGCCGAGCGAGACGGCGCCGTCGAGAGGTTTCATCAGGCTGCGCAGACCGCTGCCCGCGTCGGCGATGACCGGCTGCTGGCGCTGACGTGGATCGCGCTGGGCCGACACCTCAGCAACTCCAACAACGACTACGAGACTGCGTTTCGCTGGCTCGAGTACGCGCAGTCCCTGCTCGCCCGACAGCCCTACGACGACTTTCTGCACAGCGAGCTCCGCATCGCCCGGGCCACCACGCTCTCCGAGCTGGGGAGACTCGACGAGGCCATCGCCGAGATCGATGCCCTTCGCGCAGCGCGGCCAGAGGGGCTCACGACGACGGCGCCCGAGCTGGTGCTGCTCGGCAACGTCTACACGTGGAAGGCCGACTTCGACCGGGCGCGCGACGCCTTCACACAGTCCGTCGCGATCGTCACGGAGACGAACGGCCCCGGCCATCCATCGCTGGGCGCCGCCTACAACGGGCTTGGCGTCGTCGCGTTCTCCGTAGGCCAGCTCGAAGATGCCGAGCAGCACTTCAAAGACTCCTACGACGTCCAGCGGGCTGTCCTCGCGGCAGACAGCCCTTCACTGCTGTTCTCCATCGGCAACGTTGGAGAGCTTCGCCGCATGCGGGGCGACTACGCCGGCGCCCTCGAGGCCATGCTGGAGGTCGAAGGGCTCGTGAAGCGAGCCTACCCGGCGGTTCATCGCGAGGTGGGCACGACCAACCACAACATCGCGAGCAACTACCTCGAGTGGGGCAAGCCGGAGCAGGCCCTGCCCCGCTTCGACGTCGCGATCGGCGTACGCCGCGAGGTCCATGGACCCGAGCACGCCTACGTCGCCAACAGCCTCACCGGCAAGGGGTTGGCATTGCTCGAGCTCGAGCGCGGCGAAGAAGCCCTGCAGCTGCTCGAAGAGGCGCTCGAGATTCGCGGCAAGACCGAAGCCCCGCCGCGCAAGTTCGCCGCAACGGAATTCGGCGTGGCGCGAGCGCTGGGGCGCACCGGCGGGGACCGAGCACGCGCCGAGCGTCTTGCCAGGTCTGCACGCGACCGCCTCGCCGAACAAGCGTCCGACGAGGCCATCGCCAAGCGACTCAGCGAGATTGACGCGTGGCTGGTCGACGCCGACGCGCCCAAAGACCCGTCCCCAGCATCAGCACGCTGAACGCGAAGCCGCTCGCACCGTGCTTGCGCGCGTGACAGTTGCAGCCGCTGTCGTCGTCGAGCCCCTGGCTCGCGTTCCATGCAGTGCGGGCTTCGTCAGCCGCTTCGGTGGCGTCGGCAATCAACATCGGTGGGCCGCTCAGCGGCACCTCGAACACCCGCAAGGCGGTGGGAAAGTCCGGGGGGTCGGCATCGAATCCGCCCACCGCAATGCGCGTACCGTCGTCGAGTTCGACGAAGTCCGGGCCCTCGCAGGTGAACGTACGCGTCGCCGAGAAGATGTTGCTGACGTCGGGCAGATCCGCGTTCGCGTGAAAGATGGGATCCAAGTCCATCTCGTGGGGAGACAGCGTGGTGTACAGGCGCGTGAGGTAGTCGAAGCGGTCGAGCAGGTCGACCGCGTGCTCGGCCGGACCGATGATGCGCGCCTCGAGATCATCTGCGAACGCACCCGCATCCCAGGACTCGATATCGGGGGTCCCGCTGCAGCCGAAGCACCCGTAGTACTCCTCGAAGGTGATGCCGGTGGGACGCGGAAGGTAGCGCTCGAGCACCCCCTGGAGCAGCGGATGGGCGGGCATGCAGGTTTCGCCGTTGCACGACAGCAGGCCCTGGATCCGCAGCTCACGAAGCGCAGCTTCGGGGTCGGCCTCGCGGTAGCGGGCGGCATCCCAGGCCGGGTTCAGCAGCCCGTCGGTGAACACCACGTCGGAGGTTCCCGCATACTCGGTGACGAAGCCGTGCCCTTCGCTGCCGTCGGCATCGACCGCTTGCGTCACCACGGACTCGTAGTTCGACCCCAGCCCAGGCCAGTCGATCGCGGCCTGGTTGATCTCGACGAGGCGATAGTTCGTGGGCGCGACGCGGGCGCCGCCGAGGAAGAAGGCGCGCACGCCCATGTCGTCGGTGGCCGCGATCCGCGTCAGGCGGATCGGCACGCACGGCTCGTCCCCCTCGTAGCGGATCACGACGGGATGAATCTCGTCCACGCCCGCGCCGCCACGCAGCTTGAAGGCGACGAACAAGAAGCCCTTCTCCAGGTAGCCTCGCAGCTCGTCCGGGGCATCGTCATCCTGGGCGTATCCGTTCTCGTCGAGCCAGTCGACGACGCCATCGACCGTGCCGCCATCGAGGACGGCGAACTCGAAGGCCCCCACGACGCCGCTCTGCACGACGCTGGGGCCGTCGTCGCCTTCGCCGAAGCCTTCACCGGCCGTTGCCCCAGATGCCAAGTCGTCGGACTCCGGCGCGAACGCGCAGCCGAACTGCGGGCCGTCTGGACCACAGTCCTCGAAGCGGCTGTCGAGCACGAACGTCGGCACCGTCGCGCTGAGCAGCGCCTGAAACAACGGGTCGGATCCAGCCTCGATCTCCGGCTCCGCCATCACCGGCACGACCCACGCGAACGCCTCGGGATCTCCTTGATACTGGATCTGCACGTGCGCCTCGACGACGCCGTCCTCCATCGCAAACAGGATGTTTTCTCCCGACTGATCGACCGGCATGGACGCCGGACCGGCGTCGCAGAACGTCCCTCCGCAGGCGGAGGCGTCCGTCGGTGCCGCCAGCACGGCCAACCCTGCGGCCGCAGCCGCACCCAAAACCCAAGCTCTCATGTACCGGTAGTGCCGGCCGGTCCCCCAACGATCACCCGCCGAGCATCGCGGCGAGAAAAAAACCGACGAAGGTGCCCAGCGCGGTCCCCACCGAGCCTACGAGCACCGCGGGCAGCACCAGGTCCGATCGGCCGAGGCCGCGCGCGAGCGCGAGCGCGGTGGTCCCGCCGCCGATGTTGGCCTGCGAGGCGACGGCTGCCATCGCGGGATCGAGCCGGAACAGCAGCGCCGCGCCGAAGGTGACCAGACCGTGGATGCCGACGCAGGTCACCGCGAGGATCCCGATCGTCCCGCCCACGTCTCCCAGCTCGGCCAGCGCGGAAACGTCGCACAGCGCCCCGATTGCCGCGAGGAACACGTACACCGCGAACATGCCGACGGCCTTCGGGCCCCGCAGCGTCGCTACCGCGGGGACCTGGGCCAGCACGAGCGCGAACGTGGTCAGCAGCAGCATGCTCGGCACGCTGATGCCCGCGTCCGCCAGCCGTGTCGCGAGTGCGTTCGCTGCCCACGCGCAGCTCAGCCCGAGCGTCATCACGATCGCGAGGTCCCGCGGCGCGATCGACTCTCGGTCGGGATCGGCTTCGGGGGAGGACGCGGTCGGGGTCGCATCGGTGGGCGTGCTCCCGAGCCAGCGCGGCAGGGCGATCGTCGCGGCCATCCAAACCGCGGTGAGCCCGGAGTCGACGGCCATTGCACCTGCGTACAAGGGGCCGGCCTTCATGACCCCGTAGTGCAGCGCGATGGCGTTGAAGTTGGCGCTGCCGCCGATGTAGGTCGCCGCAAACATGCCGGCCATCGCAGGGGTCTGCTCGCCAAAGGGCGCCGCCGGAAGGATCTGAAGCGCGACGAACACCCCCAGCGCCGTCCCGGCCGCACCAATGAGAAACAGCGCGAGCAGGGCGGGCCCGGCCTTGAGCACCGCCCGCAGGTTGACGCCGAGCAGAAGCCAGAAGATCGACAGCGGTGCGACGTAGCCGAAGATCCCGTCGTACACCGGGCTGCCCGACGCCGGAATGATGCCGACGTTCGAGACGACCGCGGTGACGACGATGACCAGCAGCGCAACGCCGGCGTGGCGCAGCGGCGTGTGATCGACGAGCCACTGCGAGCCGATGACACAGGCCGCAATGACCGCAGCGACGAAGACGGGGTCGGGCATGCGCTCAGCTCCAGACGATCATGCCCGCGCCTAGGCTCATCAAGATGACCGCGACAACCTTCGGCGCCGTGACGGGCTCGCCGAACATCGCCCGGCCGATGATGACGGACATCGTCACGCCGATGGCGCGCTTGGTTGCCTCGACCAGCGAGACCAGCAGGTGCTGCGCCGCGACGAGCTGGGCGCCCAGCCCCACCGCGCCCATGGCGATGGCGAATACCCAGGGCTTCCAGGCGCCACGCAGCGCTCTGAGTTCGGACAGCTCGCCGCGCATCATCAGCAGCGCCAACCCGAACAGCCCAATGCTCAGGTTGAGCATCGCGCCGTGGATGCCGTAGCCGGCGTGCTGCGTCGCGAGCTTGTCGACCACGATCGTCAGCGACCAGCACAGCGCGGTTCCCAGCATCGGAAGGCTTCCCTTCTCCCGAAGCAGCGCCTGAACGAACGCCAGCGGACCGCGCCCCTCGACCGAGCCCGCGTTGAGGGCGAGCGCGCCAACGACGACGACCGCAATGCCGCCCAGCTGAAGCGTCCCTGGGAACTCGCCCAGCAGCGGGATCGCCGAGAGCACCGTGAAGACGGGGACGAATGCGAGCAGCGGGACGGTGAGGCTCAGCGCGGAGAGCTTGACCGCGCGGAAGAACAGCAGGTTCGCCGCGATGTTGAGCCCCATCGACATCAGCCCCGGCACGACGTAGTCGGTGCTGGTGATCGTGTCGCCAGCGCTGAGCGCCCAGGCTGCGAACAGAGGGAACTGTCCCAGCGTGAGCAGGACGAGCAGCGCGACCGGGGTCACGCGTCCAACGAGGATCTTGCGCGAGGCGTCGAGGCCCGACCAGCACAAGGCCGACGCCACGGTCACGCCGAGGCCAAAGCTTGGGTCGGGGGTCACGGCGCCAACACTACGTTGTCGATGAGCCGTACGCCGCCGAACTTCACGGCAAAGGCGACCAGCGTGGGCCCCTGCGCCTTCGAGACCGGCTGCAGCGTGACGGCGTCGACCACCTCGACGTAGTCGATCTTGCCGGGTGCCACGGCCTCGGCAGCGCCCTCGAGCAGCAGGGAAACCTCGCGGACGCCCCCGGCGAAGCGCGCCTCCACGGCCTGGCGAAAGCGGGGCAGCGCGAGCGCGTCCGCCCGAGCCTGCGGTGAGAGGTTGGCGTTGCGACTCGACATCGCCAACCCGTCAGGCTCCCGCATGATCGGCATCGAGGCGATCTCACCCCGCAGAAACAGATCGCCATGCATACGCCGCAAGATGGCCAGCTGCTGATAGTCCTTCTCTCCGAACACGCCCACGTCGGGCTGGATCAGATTCCACAGCTTCGTCACCACCGTACACACGCCGCGAAAGTGGCCCGGCCGCGACGCCCCGCACAGCGTCGCGGAGAGGCGCTCGACGTCGACCCAGGTGTCGCGCGAGGGATAGATCTGCGCGGGGTCGGAGGGGGTGAAGATGACATCGACCCCAGCCTGCTCCGCCTGCTCGAAGTCCCGGGCTTCGTCGCGCGGGTAGGCGTCGAGGTCTTCGTTGGGGCCGAACTGGGTCGGGTTGACGAAGATCGACAGCACCAAAGGGCCCTGCGCACGCGGGACACGGCGCCGGCCCTCCTCGAGCAGGCTGACGTGTCCAGCGTGCAGGAAACCCATGGTGGGCACGAAAGCGACGCGGTCGTGGGCGGGCAACGAGGCCCGCCACGCCCGCAGCTGCGTGACGTCGCGAATGATCTTCATAGGCACTCAGCGTCGAAGCTCGTCGCGGTGACGCATCGCAAGCGCGCGATCGGCTTCCGAGGGTTCGGGGCGCTGCAGGTAGGCGTCCCAGAGACGACTTGCGTTGGTCGTCTCTGCATGGGCCTGGTGCTCGATAGCCCGCAGGAACATCCGCTCGTGCGGGGGCAGCATGCTCTCGACCGCAGGGCGGGCCTCGAGCGAGCCCGGCTCGCGGCGGAGCTGGCGAAACACCGCGCGCGCAGACGCAGACGCGCCCGCCCGGTCGAGAATCAGCGCCCACACGTAGCGCGAGATCTGCCGCTCGGACGCGTCGTGTGGAGCATCCACCCGCGCGAGGTGGGCCAGGCGCACCGCTTCGTCGAGCTTGCCCTCGTACATCGCTGCGACCGCGCGCATCCGTTCGATCCGCCAGCGCTCGGCGTCCCCGACCTCGGCAGCGTGCTTCAGGGACTTGCGGACCCCAGCCGCGTCGCCGAGCATGCTCGCCGCGTACGCTTGAAGATAGTAGGCCTCGAACGGCGCGGCGGCGCCTTGGCGTGCCGACTCCTCGAGGGCTCGATCGATGAAGGCGATCGCCTCCTGCGCAGCCGCTCGATGGTCGGCGATCGAGCCGTCGAGGTCAGACTCGGCTTCGGGCATCCAGCCTTTGGGAACCGCCTCAATGATCGACTCCTGCGCGGCGAGCACGAGAATGTCCGGGGCGCCCGGGCAGTGCTTTGCGCGACCCCGCCACACGGGCTCGAACTTGCCTCGACCGCGCATGCCCAAGCGGACGGCCAACGCCGGCCGCGCGGCCGCGTCACAGGATCGCCACGGCCGCGCGCCGGCCCGTGCCCAGGCCGTTGGCGGCGGGGACGAAGCCGGCTCCCAGTCATCGGAGGCCGGTCCGGCGAGCAGAGCCGCGAGGGCGATCGACAGCGCGCCGGTCACGTGAAGAGGATAGCAGCCCGCTCGCCCGCGAGATCCGTCGAAAACTTGACCTTTGCGCCCTCCTGCGCGCACTTCGGGGAGCATGGACCTCGCACCGACCGCTGCGACCGCGCTCCACCTGCTTCAGCGTGCCGCCACCGCGACCGCGCGCGGCGTCGCGTGGCTGGGTCGCGCCGCGGTGCGCCACCGGGTGGTTCTGCTCGCGCTGTTCGTCCGCGTCGCATGGTTCGCTTCGCTGTGGATCGCCGTCCATGGCGCCGCCTCGCTGTTCGACGTGCGCGTCGCAGTGGACGTCGACGCCACGTTGACGCAGTTCGCGGCCGGTCTGGGCCTGTGCTGGCTCGTGGTCGTGCTCGCGCCCGAACGCCGCCTTCGGTGGGCCGCCGTCGCCCTGGGCACGCTTCATGGCGGGCTCGGCCTGCTGCTTTGGACCGTGACCGGCGGCACTCTGCCCTCCTGAGCGCGGTCACAGGTTGCTCCCGGCGGGCTTGGAGGCCGCGCGGGGATCGGGCAAGCTGGTCGGGTGATGCGTTGGCACAGCAGCGTGGGCCTGGTGTCCACGCTCCTGTGGGCGTGTAGTCCGCCCCCGGCGGAGCCGTCCGAGGGCGAGACCGGCGGCGACACCGATGCGCCCACCGAAGCGCCGGCGTTCCTGGACCCCGTCGGCGGCGAGCTGACGATCAGCGTCGACCGGACCGACGACCTCGTGCTCGAGGTGGCCGACGTTCGCAGCGGCCTGACGCGGGTCTTCCTCGACGAACGAAGCATCGGCGGCGCGGTCGAGCCCGACGGCCTCGTCATGCTCACGCCCGAGGCCTTCACGCTGCGCCTCAGCGGCGCGCTCGTGCCCGGCGACCACGTCCTGCAGCTGCAGACGCTCGCGGGCGACGAGGCGCTGATCAGCGAGAACGTGCTGCTCGACGTCCTTCCGGTCCAGGTGCCGTCGTTCGAAGCCTCGCTCGACGACGCGATCGTGTTCGAGGCCGACGCGATCGATGCGCACGGTCACGGCGACGACGGCATGCTGTTCGGCATCGACCTCTCCGCCGACCCGGTCGAGCTCGCGTTGGCACCGGCGCAAGGCGTTGGATGGGACGTCGCCGCGGTCGACCGCATCGAGCTCCCGGGGTTTCAACGCACAGACGAGCCACGGTTCACGGTCACCGCCGTGGGACGTCGCGGCGACCCGAAGGATCCCGACGACGACCGCGTCCGCGTGGCGTGGCGGGCGGGCTTCGAAGGCGACACGGTCCTGGCAGCCGACGCCCCCTGGCCGATCGTCGGCATCAACACGCAAACCGCGGTGACACTCGACCCGTGGCGAGACGAGACCGAGTACGCGCTTCTCGGCAGGCCGCTCATGCTGGGTGAGACCCTTGTCGTGGAGGCCCTGCTCGCGACCGACGTGGAGACTCCGCGTCCGGGCGACCGCACCGTGTTGACCAGCCGGCTCGACGGAGAGCCCGGAAAGTTCGGGCCGCCCCAGCGCAGCGCCGTCGCGTCGGGCCGCGACCTTGACGGGATTGCGCCGGTCCGCGACCTGCTCACCCACCGCGTCGGCGGTACGCCCGGCTTCAGCGCTCGGGTCTCCGGCCTTCGCACCGTCGCCTTCGAGCTCGACCGCGTCACCGGGGCGATCACCGAACGGGCCACCGTCGCCAACGATCGCTACAGCATTCTCACCGACGCGACGGGGCCGATTCAGACCATCGTCGGCGCCTTCTCGACGCGCCAGGCCTTCATCCCGCTCGGCGGCTCCAGCCCCCGCGTGTTCCTCCAGCACTTCGAAGACGACGCCAACGGGCGCTCCGAGAACGCGAGCCCCGAGCCGGCCCAGCTCGAGTCGCTGACCGACATCAGCGCGCCGGTCACCAGCACGGTCGTGGCGGGCCTGCCCGTGTACTTGATCCCCCAGGGCGTGGACGATGCCGTCGTCGCCATCGTCAGCGGTGGACCCACGCCGGCCATTCGTCGCCTCGAGGGCCTCGCGTGCGACGAGCTCGCCGTGCCCGTCACCGACGCCAGCGCGGACACTCGGTCAATCGAGGTCGCGTGCCGCCGCGGACGCGACGTGTCGATGGGCCGCGTCGAGGTGCTCGAGGCCGAATGAGGCGCGGTGTGCTCCTCGCGGCGGCTGCACTCGCGCTGGCCGCGGTCACCGGGGCGTGGTGGGTCATGCGAACCGAGCCCATCCCCGAAACCCTCGAGGCGATCGAGGACGACCCGAGCACGCTCGTCATTCCCGGGTTGCCTGGTCAGCCACCGCTGAACCTCGGTGCGCTCGAGGGCAAAACCGTCGTGTTCATCGGAAGCGGCACGTGGTCGGCCAAGTCGACCGAAGGCGAAGTCATCAACCGGGCCCTGTCGCGGTGGGTACTGCCCGAGAGCACGGTCGGCTACGTCGTCGCCGACGCGGCCGGGCTGGGGCTCTTTCGCGACGACATCGAGTCGACGATGACCAGCTTCGCCAGCGAGATCCGCTTCCCGCTGTACGTCGACTACAAAAGCGCTTTTCTCGACACGTTCAAGCTGCCCAAGGGTCACCACGCGCTCGTCGTGCTCGGACCCGACGGCGCCGTGCTCGGCCGCTGGAGCGGTGGCGTCGAGGGCGAGACGCTCGCCGAAGTTCAAGCGATGCTCGGCGCCACCGAGCCTGCGCCCGGCCCCGCCATGCCGGCACAGCTGCGCGTCGCTGACCTCGACGCGGCGGCGTGCGCCTCGACGACCTGCGCCTTCGTGTTCGCCGGCGCTTCCGTGGCCATGGCCGACATTCCCGGCATTCGCCCCGGAGGCTTCGAAGGCGACGACGACGCCAAGCTCGAGCAGATGCGCAAGCCCGCCGTCCGCGTCGTCACGATGGCCCGCAAGATGAAGCTGAAGACAACCCGCGGGGCCATGGTGGGAGACATCGACGCCGGCATCACCAGCGAAGGCTGGGACCGCGTCTCCGCCGAGGATGGTGCCGCAGCCCGGCAGGCACTCGGGCTCGACGCCGACGCATCGGCGGTGGTGGTCTTCGTCAACGGGGCCGAGGTGCTCCGCGCCGAGGGACTCGTGCTGCTGCGGGACTGGGGCCGCATCGCGGACCTGCTGGGGATCGAGGGCTTCAACGACCGCCGGCCGGTCCGGGGGTAGGCCGCCTCAGGTCCAACTCGGCGCGACGCCTGGCTCGCGTCTCATACGTAAAACGACGCAATGACACAGTTGTCCCTCGACCGACGCGGCCGTCGTGGTCGACTGCGGCCGTCCAAACGTCGACACATGTTCCGCCGTGATTTGTCATCGGGCAAACGACGGCACAGAACGTGCACAGCTCGCACGGGTGTCCAAAACACTCGACCCATCGATCTGGAACTTGGCGTTTGTCAGTGCTCTCGCCAGCGCCGGCTGCTCCCCTGCCCCCGCCGCCGACGGTGCAGGCACTGCTGAGGAGACGGAAACATCGTCGGATACTGACGTCGGAACCGTGACGGAGACGGAGACCGCCGAAGACCCCCCGGAGTGTGAAGCCGACGCCGACTGCGGGGCCGCAGCGAGTCGGTGCATCGGCGGCCGATGCATCGATGAAGGCGACGATTGCTGGTACGACCCACAGGATCCGGGCTGCCCCGGCTACGACGACACTGACGACACCGACGACACCGACGACACCGACGACACCGACGGCGATGCGCTCTGCGATATCGACGCGGACTGTGAGGACGGGCAATGGTGTAACGACATGCTTGTGCCACGAGCGTGCTCGGAGCTGCTCCTCGCTCCGCCGTGCACGGACGAAGTTCCGCTGTCCTTCACCGAGCCGCAAGGAGACCCCGCGCTGCGCTACGAACTGGTTGGGGAGCCAGAGGACGCGCGGGTCCTTGCGATCGACAACCGCGGCGAGCCGTTCGCGACCGCGCTACGACTCACGGACGACGAAGCCGTTGTTCTGCCCATGACGAGCATTCCGCTGGCGGCGGCGGGCGGAGACCTCGACGGCGACCGGGATACGGATCTCATCGTGAAATCCAGCGAAGGGATCCTAGTCTTCGAGCAGGCTGACGACGGAGAGTTCTCCCTGCGCGCAGCCGTGGCCTCCAGCACGCTGGCGTGGGTCGGCCTGCTCGATGAAGAAGCCGCGCTCCCGTCCATCCTGTCTCGTCGAGACGGAAAACTCCGACGCGCAGAAGCACAAAGCCCATTCATGTACGGGGGCCTCGAGCCGCTCTCGACGTCTTCGGACGTAGGTCACACCATCCTTGGAGACTTCGACGGCGGCGGCAGCGAAGACTACGCGTACCTGCCTTTGGGCAGCCAGGAAACGCCGGTCCTTCGCTTTGGAACGGATGGAGAGCCGCGAGCGGCCCGCACGCTCTTCCCTGGCGCGACGGTCCTCCCCGTGCGGCTGTCGCCGAGCAGCGCGGCGGACGTCCTCTCTTTTGCACCGGTCTTCCAGCCGCTCGTCGACCGCTCCGAGCCTCTACAGGGGCCCATCACGAGGATCGACACGCTGCTACCGACCCCCCTGACGACCGGCGAAGACCGCATCGCGGTGCACCACCCCGCGATGACCCTCGCGGCCACCGCGTCGGCGGACCTCGACGCCGACGGACGAGGGGATGCGGTCATGCTGATGTCCGATGACGATGCGGCCACTACCGAGCTTCTCGTCGTTCGAAATCTCGCGACCCCGCAGGTATGCGCGTCGTTCGTCCCCCTGAACGCAGCCTTCGGTGGGGTGCAAGCCCTGCAGGGTGAGACCGGACAGGGTTGGCTGCTTCTTCATGGACCCAGTGGCTACACCGTTGCGCCGCTCCCCACGCCGTAGCGAGAGTCAGCCCGCTACCAGTGGAAGACGGCGGCGTATTGGGCGGTGTAGGGCTGGCCGGTGCCGAAGGGGTTGGCGGTGAAGACGGCACAGCCTTCGCCCAAGAGGAGCTCGCCGGCGGCGACCTGATAGTCGAGGTCTTCGTAGTAGTACTCGGACTCCGGGAACTGGTTGAAGGCGCGCAGGTGCGGGTAGGAGACGGTCTCGGGCGGGAAGCCGTACAGGACGCCGTCGTCGTCGGGGTAGCCGCCGATGGGGAAGGTCTCGTGCTGCATCGACAGGCGGGGTGTGCCGTCGTCGTCGAACAGGACGAGGTTCATCGTGGCCATGAGGTCGGTGTAGGCCGTGGTGACGCCGCCGGACCACGTCAGGTAAGAGATCACCCAGTCTTCGCCGGGGCCCCAGTCTCCGCATGCCCCTCCAGGACAGGTCCGCGTCCGAACTTGAATCGTCGCCGTGGCCAGCACCTCGCGGGGCAAGCCGGCGAGCTGCGCGAGCGCCTCGTCCCCCGTCCACGCGACGCCGTTGCACGCCGCCGGATCGAACGGGTCGTCGGAGAGCGGCTCGCCGCCGGTGCTCTCGTCGCTGCTGCCCCCGGTGTCGCCGCCGCCCTCGGTCTCGCCTCCGGTCAGCGTCTCACCACCGCCTGTGTCCTCGCTGCCGCCCTGCCCCGAGGTCGCGTCGGCGTCTCCGCCCGACGAACTCGCGTCGGCGCCGGACGACGCATCGCCGCCCGAGGTCTGTGGCTCACCGCCGTCGTCCCCGGCCTGCGTCGCCGAGCCCGGGCCCGACCCGCCGCCGGTCGAGTCGCCCCCAGCCGTCGCCGACGCGGTGGCCGTGGTGCCGAAACCGCTCGCGCTGCCGTCATCGGACCCACCACCGCAGGCGCACGCGAGGCTCAACAGCAGCATTTCGGGGCGCAGACGGGTCATGCACGCAGGACGTGACACCGACGCGCAGGTTGCAGCCGAAGCGACGTGAGCCCGCGCGCGAGCCACTACCGCGGGAGGAACAGCGAGAACACGAAGTCTTCCGCCGCACCGTGGCAGCCGATGCAGTCATCGGGGCGGGGTCCGGTCAGCGGAACCCGGTCGCCGTCGAGTTGAGCCCACGTCCAGCCGGTCTCGTCCTTGCGCATGACCTGGATCAGGTCGGGCTGCTCCGCGTCTTCGCTCGCGTAGCCCTCGCACACGGCGGCCACACCCGTCGGCCAGGCCTCGAGCAGCTCGTCACCGAAGAAGGCCTCGAGCAAGTCCGGATGTAGATACACCTCGACCCACGCGCCATGGGGTCCGACTGCTCGGCGGCGACGCGGAAGGTCGTTCGAGGTGGGTGGCGGCTCCCAGTCTTCGTACGCATCGGCCTCTACGGCCTCGAGCAAGGCAAGCGCGGTGTCGTCCTCGATGTCGGCCGGCATGGGGTCCGAAGCGAGGCATCCGGCCCCCATCAACCACACCGCAATCCCCCAAGGACGCATGAAGAAAGTCTACCAGCGTAGCGATCGGCACGAGGAAATCGCAACGGCGTTTCGACGCGCTCGGTACCGTGGAGTCGGGAGAGAGGTGAGATGGAACGATGGGTATGGATGGGCGTGGTGCTGTTGGGCAGCGCCTGCACGATCGACGGTGACGACGGCGACGCGGTCGACACCGACGCGATGACCAGCTCCGGCGCGGACGGCTCCGGCACGCCATCGACGACGGCAAACCCGTCCGGCGGCGGCGGCGGAGGTGGAGGCGACGACACGGGCACGACGCCGACGACCGGCGCGGACGGGACCTCGGGCGCAGACGAAAGCTCGGGCGAACCGTACGTGCCCGAGCCGATCGGCACCATCGACGAGTTCCTCACGCCGCACGACACCGAGACCGCCGACGTGATGGGACCCGATGCGCACGGCGCCATGTATGGCTACCGCCCGCAGATCATCGTGGACGCCGACGGCCCCGCGCTGAACGTGTTCGCGCAGGACTACGGCGCGCCCGACGTTTCGCGCGCCGTCGTGCTGCGGCTCGAGTCCACGGGCGACGACTGGGTCCTCACCCAAGCGCACGCGCCTCCCATGCTCGACCGCGTCATGGGCCTCGCGCACGAGGGCGACGCGCTCTATCTTGCCTCGGGCATCGTCGAAGACCTGCACCAGCCGATCACCGTAGAGTACCCCGCGGCCGGGGAGTACCGCCCCGGCGTGGTTCGCGTCGTCCAGACCGACTGGGGCGAGAGCGTCGGCTTCGACGTCGACCTCGACCCCGCCCGCGCCGCAGCGAGCGACAACCCCGAGCAGCTGATCAACCCGATGGTGGCCTCGACCGCGCGCATCGCCGTTGGCGGGGGACGGCTCGCGCTCGTTCACGGGATCAACACCGACCCCGACGACAACGACGTGCGCCACCAAAAAGCACTCACGACCCACCTCGACGCCACCACGGGCGACGTGCTGCGGACCTCGAGCATCTGGGTGAGTCACTCCTTCGACCAGCGGGTGCTGCACGACGGCACCGGCTTCATCGAGGCGCACCTGGGCGACGCCTACCCGCGCACGATGGCCTTCGCCCGCGTCGAGCCCGACAGCGGCACGGTCCCGCTGATGCACATCAAAGGACCCACGGGCGCCAACAACACGTATGCGCGCCTCGGCGGCGTGGCGCTGCTCGACGACCCCACCTTCGGCTACGTTGCGTCCTTCGTCACGGAACGCACGCCCGGCACGGACCCCCTCGCGGGCTTCGGTCGCGTGGCTGGCGGTCGCGACGTGGCGGTGGTTCGCGTGCGCCGAGACTTCGAGACCTCGGGCAACGACGCGCTCGACCACCTCGATCCCGCGCTGCCCGACACGTTCACGGTCGACTCGGCCGGCACGAGCTTCACCAACCGCGTCCGCTGGATCACCAACTACGGCGACGATGCAGCCAGCGCCGCCGAGCGGCTCAAGCTGGTCGCGCTTGGCAACGGCACCGTCGTGCTGCTGTGGGAGCGCTGGGACCGACAGGACGGGTTCACCTTCGCGGGCACGTGGGGCGCCGTACTCGCGGCCGACGGCACGGTCGCCGTCGAGCCGACGATGGTCGCGTCCACGCACCTGCCCGGCGGCGACGATGCGGTCGGGCTCGGCGACCATGCAACCTGGGTGACGGGCGTTGCCGCGTCCGCAGACCTCGTCGTGCACCAAGTCGACGCGACGCTGAGCTACCGGCAGTTCGTCGTCGAATAGTCGGCGCCATTCGGCGCGTTTTGGCGTCTAATGGCGTCGATGCGCCGGATCACCGAAACCGACGACGCCGCCCTCGCGCAGCACATCGTCGACCGACTGCTCGTCGAGGGCATCGAGGCGACCGTGCGGCCCGAAGGCGGGCGCGGCGTGTGGGTGATCGATGACGGCGACCTCCCGCGCGCCAAGACGTGGCTGCAGACCTTCGACGGCACCGTCGACCGCCAGGCCACGGCCGAGGCCAAGCGACGCCGTGCCGCGGCCGCGCGCGACGAGGCAGGACATCGCCAGCGGCAGCAGCCGATTCAATCCCGATGGTTCGGCGGAGATCGGGCTCCTCTGGGCCCGCTGTCGTTGTTCCTCATCGTGGGCTCGGTCGTCGTGACGCTGGCCTCGGTGCTGGCCGACGATGGGATGTGGGCCGTGACCATCGACGTCTGGGAGAGCCTGCGCCCGCTCGACCGCGTCCGAAGCGGCGAAGTCTGGCGCCTGATCACGCCGATCTTCTTGCACCTGGGCATCCTGCACATCCTCTTCAACCTCAGCTGGGTCGCGCGGCTTGGCGCCCAGATCGAGCGCAACCACGGCTCGTGGATGCTGCTCGCGCTCGTGATCGTCAGCGGCGTGAGCAGCAACCTGGGCCAGTACGTCGTGACCGGGCCGGACTTCGGCGGCATGTCGGGCGTGGTCTATGCGCTGTTCGGCTTCGTGTGGATGCAGGCCCGCTTCAACCGCGCGTACGGCTACGCGATCTCCGTGCAAGAAGTCGTGCTCGGCATGATCTGGCTGCTGCTGTGTACGACCGGCCTGATGGGCCCCATCGCGAACATCGGGCACGCCGGCGGGCTCATCGTCGGCCTGGCGTTCGGCCTGCCTGCCTACGTGCACCACCTCCGCTCGGGCACGACGGTCGATCTGGCCGAGGGCTCCTGGGGAGACGTGGCCCTGACCGGGTGGAGGCGGGTCCGGCGGCGGTTCTTCGATCCGTACGTGCCCGCATGGTTCCTCCTGCTCGCCGCGCTGACCATCGCGTTCGAGCGCCCCACGCTCGCCTTCCTCACCGGAGGTCCGCAGCAGTGCGTGCAGTACGTCGAGCGCATCGAGCGATGCCGCGACCACGTGCCGCCCGAGGTCGAAGACGCCTTCCGCAGCTACCTCGACGCCGCCCGCCAGACGATGAACCACGGCTGGGGCCAGGCCGAGCTGGACGAAGCCAATCGCGCCTGCGCCGGCAGCTACGCCGAAATGGACGCGTGGCTCGACAGCCTCGGCTGCCGCGCCGAGGCCGAGTAGAGCCCTGGCGAATCTCCTGGTACACCGCCGGGACGATGCAGAGGCCACCGACCGCGCGCGCCCTGGCGATCCGCGTCCTGAGGGACCTCGATCGCGGCGGCTTCAGCAACCGCTCGCTCTCCCGCCAGCTCGAGCGGCACCCGGGCATGGACGGTCGCGAGCGCGGCCTCACCACCGTGTTGGTCTACGGCGTGCTGAGACACCGCGCGCGACTCGACGCCCACATCGATGCGCACGCCCGCAAGCCGAAGGGGCTCAAGGGCGAGGTCCGGCACGCGCTGCGCATCGCCGCGTTCGAGATGCTCGAGCTGGAGCGCCCGCCCGCCATCGCCGTCAGCGAGGCGCTCAAGGGACTTCGCCACGCGGGGCCACTCAAGGGCGCGGTCCAGGCCATCCTCGGCGCGATCGGGCGCGACGGGGCCGCGCTCGATGCGAGCTTCGCCGAGGGCAAGCCCTTGGTGGTGATGGAGCGACGCTGGTCGATCCCCCGCTGGCTCGGGGGTCGCTGGATCAAGCAGCTCGGCCCCGACGCCGCCCTCGCGCGCGCGAAGGCCCTCGCCGAGCCGCCCCCGGTCGACCTCCGCCTCGACCTCGGACGCATCACCCACGACGACGCCGTGGCCCGACTTCACGACGACCATCCCGGCATCATCCTGCAGCCGGTGCCCGATCAGCCGCAGGCCCTGCGAACCCGCTCGGGCGGCGACCTTTTCTACGGACCGATGCACGACGAGGGACTCATCTCGGTTCAGGGCCTCGCCGCGCAGCAAGCCGCCCGCGCGCTCGCCCCCGAACCCGGCATGCGGGTCCTCGACGCCTGCGCGGGCATGGGCGTCAAGACGCTGCAGCTCGCCGAGCTCATGCATCGTCGCGGCACGCTCGTCGCCGCCGACAACGATCCGAAGCAGCTGGCGGAAGCCGAGGTCCTGCGCGCACGCGGCCGGCTGGACGATGAATGTCTCACGTTCACCCACGTCGAAGCCGACCTCTGTGGGGATCACGACGAGCTCGACGCTGAACCGTTCGACGCCGTCCTGCTGGACGTGCCGTGTACCGGGCTGGGCAACCTTGCGCGGCACCCGGAGATCCGATGGCAACGCAGCTACGAGGACATCGGCGCTCGGGCGCAGCTGCAGCGCGCCTTGCTTCGGCGAAACCTGCTGCGCGTGCGCCCCGGTGGGGCACTGGTATACGCGGTCTGCAGCTTCGCTCCCGAGGAGGGACAGGACGTGGTGGCCGAGCTGCTCGAAGAAGGCCTCGCCACGCTCGCGCACGACAAGACGTGGACGCCCGAAGGCGACGGCACCGAGGGGTTCTACATCGCTCGACTGGTGCGCAGCGAAGGCTGACGTTTCCCGCCGCCCCGCGATCGCGCTACTGTGCCGCGGTCGCATGCGAGCACTCCCCCAACGCGAGGACGGTCGACGCTGATGCCGGAGTGGCTTGTGCCTGCGGGCATGCTCATCGTCGGCCTCGTGCTGCTCGCGACCGCAGCCGACCGCTTCGTCGTGGCGGCGGCCCGCCTCTCGAAGCTCTGGGGCGTCTCACCGATTCTCATCGGTGCTCTGGTCGTGGGCATGGGAACCTCGTCGCCCGAACTGCTCGTCTCGGTTCTCGCGGCGCTCGGTGGCGAGGTCGACCTCGCCGTCGGCAACGCCGTGGGATCCAACGTGGCCAACGTGACGCTCGTCCTCGGCGCGACCGCGGTCCTGACGCCGCTGGCGGGCAACCTCCGCGTGCTTCGCCGCGAAGGCATCTTGATGTTCGTGGCGGTCAGCGCGTTCGCAGCCACGCTCTACGACTTCGAACTCACCCGGGTCGAAGGCGTGGGCCTGCTGGGCTTCATGGTCGTGGCGGCCTACCTCGTCGTCCGGTGGGCCCGGGCGGACCAAGCCGACGGTCTCGCGATGTCCGACCCCGACGTCGACGACGCAACCGACATCTCCTGGCCCCGAGAGGTCGGCATGGGGCTGTTTTCGCTGGCCCTCACGCTCACCGGGGCGGAGCTGCTCGTCACCGGCGGCGTGGACCTGGCGAGCCAAATGGGCGTGGACTCGGCCTTCGTAGGCCTCACGCTGGTCGCCGTCGGCACCTCGCTGCCCGAGCTGGCCACCTCGATCGCCGGCGTCCGCCGCGGCGAACACGACATGGTGATCGGCAACGTCGTGGGCTCCAACCTGTTCAACGCCCTGGCCGTGGCCGGCGTCGCGGGATCGCTCAGCCCTGGCAGCATCGACGACAGCTTCCGTCTGGCGAGCATGGTGATGGTCGGCTGCGCCGCGCTCGCAGGCATTCTCGCGTTCACAGGACGCGAGCTGGTGCGCTGGGAGGGCGCGCTGCTGCTCTGCGGGTTCGGCGGGTTCGTCTACCTGAGCTACATCGGGTAGCGTCCGGCGCATGACGCCGCTCATCGCACCGTCGATCCTCAGCGCGGACTTCGCTCGCCTCGGCGAAGAAGTCCGTGCGATCGACGAAGCCGGCGCAGACTGGATCCACGTCGACGTGATGGACGGGCGCTTCGTCCCGAACCTGACGATCGGCCCCAACGTGGTCAAGGCGCTGCGACCTCACACTCACAAGGTGATGGACTGCCACCTCATGATCGTGGAGCCCGAAAAGTACGTCGGGGACTTTGCGGCCGCAGGCGCCGACATCATCACGGTCCACGTCGAGGCGTGCCCGCATCTCCACCGCAACCTGCAGCAGATCCGCGCGCTGAAGCACCACGCCGGTGGCCAGGTGAAGGCCGGCGTGAGCCTCAATCCGCACACGCCGATCTCGATGATCCTGCACTGCCTCGAGCTGTGCGACCTCGTGCTGGTGATGAGCGTGAACCCCGGCTTCGGCGGCCAGTCGTTCATCGACGCGGTTCGGCCCAAGATCAAGGTCCTGCGCCAGGCCATCGAGGCCGCGGGCCTGGACACGCACATTCAAGTCGACGGAGGCGTCAGCGACCTCAACGTCGGCATGATCGCGGGCGACGGTGCAGACTGCTTTGTGGCCGGTAGCGCGGTGTTCAAGAACCCGCGTCACCCCGGCGACTACGCAGGGGCCATTGCCGCGATCAAGCACGCCGCATCGAACGAAGCGTCCTGACGCGGCACCTTGCCGGCAGGTCCACGGCGGGGCGATACTCCCGCCGTGGACAAGACCTATCCCTCGGCCGAGGCCGCGGTCGCGGACATGACGGACGGCATCACCATGATGTCGGGCGGGTTCGGCCTCTGCGGCAACCCCGAGCGCCTCATCGACGCCATCGCCGCCAAAGGCATCAAGAACCTCGACGTCATCTCGAACAACTGCGGCGTCGATGCTTTTGGGCTCGGCATCCTGCTCGAGAACGGCCAGATCAAGAAGATGACCTCGTCGTACGTCGGCGAGAACAAGAAGTTCGCCGAGCTGTTCCTCTCCGGCGAACTCGAAGTCGACCTGGTCCCGCAGGGCACGCTTGCCGAGCGGATCCGGGCCGCGGGCGCCGGCATCGGCGGCTTCTACACGCCCACGGGCTACGGAACTCCGGTCGCCGAGGGCAAGGAGGTCCGGGAGATCGACGGCCGCATGTACGTCTTCGAGACGCCGCTGCGGGCGGACTACGCCCTGGTGAAGGCCTGGAAAGGCGACACCCACGGCAACTTGATCTTCAACAAGACCGCGAACAACTTCAACCAGGCCATGGCGACCGCGGGACGGATCACCATCGCCGAAGTCGAGGAGCTGGTCCCCGCCGGCGAGCTCGACCCCAACGACGTCCACACGCCGGGCATCTTCGTGCAGCGGATCATCAAGGGCGCGCACTACGACAAGCAGATCGAGTTCCGGACCACGTCCGACTGACGCGAGGAGACATCGACATGGCACTCACCCGTGAACAGATCGCAGCCCGCGTCGCCAAAGAGCTCCGCGACGGCAACTACGTCAACCTGGGCATCGGCATGCCCACGCTGGTCGCCAACTTCGTGCCCGAAGGCGTCGAAGTGGTCCTGCACAGCGAGAACGGCCTGCTCGGCATGGGCCCCTTCCCCAAGGACGCCGACGTGGACGCCGACCTGATCAACGCCGGCAAGCAGACCGTCACCGCCAACCCTGGCGCGTCCTTCTTCGGAAGCCACGACAGCTTCGCGATGATTCGGGGCGGACACCTCGACCTGTGCGTGCTCGGGGCGATGGAAGTCAGCCACGAGGGCGACCTCGCCAACTGGATGATCCCCGGCAAGAAGGTCAAAGGCATGGGCGGCGCCATGGACCTGGTCGCGGGCGCGCGCAGGGTCATCGTGATGATGGACCACGTCAACAAGGCCGGCGCGCCGAAGATTCTGCCGACGTGCAGCCTGCCGCTGACCGGCAAACGCGTCGTCCACGAGATCGCCACGGACCTCGCCTACTTCGTCATCAAGCCCGACACCGGCCTCACGCTCACCGAGCTCGCGCCTGGGGTCACCGTCGACGAAGTCCGCGAAAAGACCGGCTGCCCCTTCGAGGTCGCCGAAACGCTCGGCACCATGCAGTAGATCAGCCCGGCGCGCCGAAGTTCTGCGTCCAGTAGTGGGTGTACGGACTTCCCGGCGCCCGGTAGTAGCCCACGCCCAGCTCGCTGAAGGCGGGATTCATCAGGTTGGCGCAGTGCCCGTCGCTGTCGAGCCAACCGTTGACCACCGCCGCCGGTGAGCTCTGCCCGGCTGCGATGTTCTCGCCCCACGTCGACCACGAGTAGCCTGCGGCCGCGATGCGGGGGGCCGGCCCATCGCCGTCGAGGTTCGTGTGCGAGAAGTAGCCGTTGTCGCCCATGTCCTTGGAGTGGACGCGGGCCGCACAGGTCAGCGCCGGCTCGTAGACGACCGGACCCGTCGCGCCGAACATGCCCTCCGAATCGCAGTTCGTCGGGGTGGCGCGGGCCTCGTTCACCAGGGCGATGACCTCGAGCTCCCAGTCGACCCATCCGTCGTTCCACGCGTGAACCGGCATGCAATAGCCGTTGTCGGGCAGGCCGCCATCGTTGGGGAGCTCGCACGCGTTCGTGCACCCGTCGCCGTCGTTGTTGTTGCCGTCGTCGCAGTCTTCTCCGGCCTGCACGAAGCCGTCCCCACACGTGGGTAGTTCGCACGCGTTGGTGCACCCGTCGAGGTTGTTGTTGTTGCCGTCGTCGCAGCCCTCCCCCTCGTTCGGCTGGTGCAGTCCGTCTCCGCACACGGGGAGCACGCACGCGTCGGTACAACCGTCGTCGGGGTCGCCGTTTTGGCCGTCGTCGCAGACCTCGCCGCCCTCGACGATCCCGTTGCCACATGTCTCGAACTGGCACGCAGGACTGCAGCCGTCATCGGGCTCGAGGTTGCCGTCGTCACACGCCTCGGCACCGTCGTGAACGAGACCGTCCCCGCACGACGCAGCAGCGCACGAGGTCAAGCACGCACCTTGATCGCTGTTGGCGGCGCCGTCGTCACACGCCTCCCCCGGCTGGACCACGCCGTCTCCACAGGCCGCGGCGACGCAGGCGTTGGTGCACGCGTCGTCATCGGCATCGTTGCCGTCGTCGCATGCCTCGCCCTCGTCGAGTACCCCGTCGCCGCAGCTGGGGAGCGCACAGTCAGCGGTACAGGTATCCCCATCCTGCAGGTTTCCGTCGTCGCAGCCTTCGCCTGGCCCCAGCGCACCATCGCCGCAGACGTTCTCCGTACAGTCTTGCTTGCAGGAGCCGCTTTCGTGGTTGGCCGGCCCCTGGTCGCACGCCTCGCCCGGCTGGATGACGCCATCTCCACAGGCCCCATCTTCCCCGGGCACGCCGCCGGTTTCGTCACCGCCGGTTTCGCCACCGCCGGTTTCGCCACCACCGGTCCAGTCACCACCGTCATCGTCCTCGCCGCTGGGTCCACCGTCCCCGTCCGCCCCCGCGGTCGAGTCCGGGGCGGCCTCGGTGTCGGTCTCGGTCGACGCCGCGTCGGGCAAACCGACGTAGCAGCCGGTCAAGCAGCAGCAGGCGATCGCAAGCCGACGGACGTCCATGCCTCACTCTCCCGCGCGTACTGGCACGACCCAAGTGGAGACTTCGTGTCGGTGACTACCGAACGACCGCGCACGTCAGACCTGCCCCGGTGGGACACGTAGCCATTCGAGGTTTACGAGCCGCAACTCGTGGTGTCGCTGGGGTCGAGAAGCGGCAGTGGGCAACGCTCCGACACGAGCGCCCCGTTGCTCACTCGTCGCCGAGCGCCCGCAGAGTCGCGGGTGGCAAGACCGCGTAGAGCGTACACCCTCCGGGCTCGAGGGCGCGGACGGCAAGCGTTGCAAGCCCCGCCTTCTTCAGCGTGACCACGGCCGCGTCACTCCCGACGAGGTACGCCGCAAGCTCATTGAGGCTCGGCGAGTGGCCCACGCACAGCGGTGCCTTGGCGCCGCGCTGCACGAGTACGTCGAGCATGTCGGAGGGGTCGCCCTCGGGAACGAAGGCCGACGACTGCTTCAGCGAGACCCCTCCGGCCGCGACGTCCCGGACGATGTCCGCGGTCTGCCGCGCGCGGAGGAGTGGGCTGGTCAGCACCAAGTCCGGCTCCACCCCGATGCGGCGTAAGCCAGCCGCGGCCGCCCGCGTGCGCCGGATTCCCTTGTCGGTCAGCGGCCGCAGCGGGTCCGGTGGGCAGCGCGGATCCTCCCGATCGAAGGCGATGCCGTGGCGGAACAGGTGGATCCACACGCCTGCACTGTATCAGGCACGCACGCCCGGCCCGGAATTGAGTCTTGGCGATAGGCCACTTCGGACGCTAAACCTGCTTCCTGATGCCGGCACGGGCGAAGCAACTCGCGGCAGTCGACCTCGGCTCCAACAGCTTTCACATGATGATCGCGCGCGTGCGCAGCGGTCAGCTGGAAGTCATCGATCGGATCAAGGAGCGGGTCCAGATGGCCGCCGGCTTCGACGAGGACAACAACCTCACCGAGGACGCGATGACGCGAGGGATTGCGTGCCTCGAACGCTTCGGAGAGCGGCTCGCCGACATCGACACCGTCGACGTCCGCGCCGTCGGCACGAACACGCTGCGCAAGGCGAAGAACGCCGCCGAGTTTCAAGCGCGAGCCGAGGCGGCCCTCGGACACCCGATCGACATCATCTCGGGGCACGAAGAGGCCCGCATCATCTACCTCGGCGTCGCAAACTCGCTTGCCGACGACACCGGCCGACGGCTCGTCATCGACATCGGGGGCGGCAGCACCGAGTTCATCATCGGCGAGCGCTTCGAGACCCGACGCGTGCAGTCGATCCACGTGGGCTGCGTCAGCCACACGCTGCGGTTCTTTCCCGACGGCAAGCTCCGTCGCGAGGCATTCCGCGAATGCACCACCGCCGCACGGGTCGAGATCGAGACGTTCGAGCGAGACTTCCGCCGCACGGGCTGGGTCAGCGCCGTCGGCAGCTCGGGCACCGTCACGGCGATCGCCGCCATCCTCCAGGCCAACGGCTGGAGCCACGACGGCATCACGCGGGCTGGACTTCGGCAGCTCCGCGAGACGCTGATCGACGCCGGCCGCATGTCCAAAGTCCACCTTCCGGGCATGTCACCCGAGCGCGCGGCCGTGTTGCCTGCGGGCCTCGCCATCTTGCAGGGCGCGTTCAAGAGCCTGAAGATCGACCGCATGTCGGTCTCCGCAGGCGCCATGCGGGAGGGTCTGCTCTACGACACCATCGGGCGCAACACGCATGAAGACGTGCGCGTGCGGACCGTGGAGTCCATGGTCGAGCGGTACGCCATCGACCGACGACACGCCAGCCGCGTCGAGTCCACGGCCCTGCGCTGCCTCGACCAGGTCGCCATTCCCTGGAGCCTGCACAACCCCGAGCACCGCTGGCTGCTGTCCTGGGCGTGCCGACTGCACGAGGTCGGCCTGAGCCTCTCGTACAGCGGCTACCACAAGCACGGCGCCTACATCCTGGCGAACTCCGACATGGCCGGCTTCTCCAAGGGCGCGCAGTCCGAACTCGCCGCGCTCATCGAGTCACACCGTCGCCGGCTCAAGAGCGCCAACGTCGAAAAGCTTCGCCGGATCGACGCCGACGGCCAAGCTCTCCGCCTTGCGGTGCTGCTGCGGCTCGCCGCGACGCTCAACCGCAGCCGGGACCCACAGCCGCTTCCGCCGTTCCAGGTTACCGCGGCCGGACAGGCGCTCGAGCTTCGCTTCGTCCCCGGCTGGCTGGAGAAGCGGCCTCTGACCGCTGCCGACCTCGCCAACGAGGCCGAGTACCTCCGCGCGGCAGACTTCGAGCTGTCGTTCGAGTAGACGCAAAAACGCCGCCATCCGAACGCAGGCGGCGGCGTCATCTGCCGGACCGGCTTACTTGCAGGCGGCCTGCATGCCGCCGTCGCAGGCTTGCTTGCGCAGACCCGCGGCTTCTTTCTTCGACTTCTTGCCGCCCAGGCCCTTCTCCCAGGCCAGCGCCAAACCGTAGCACCCGTTCATGTCGCCGCCGTCGCACGCCTTCTTGTAGGTCTCGCGAGCGAGCTTGGCGTCCTTCTTGCCGCCGGCGCCGAGGATCTGCATGCGCGCGAGGTTGCTGCAGCCGGGCATCTCCCCCGCGTCGCAGGACTGACCGTACAGCTCGCGAGCCTTGGGCAGCTCGGGCTCGCCGCCCTGGCCGGCCTCGAACATGATCGCGGCGTTGAGGCACGCGCTCTCCATCTTCGCCTCGCAGGTCTTGGTGAACAGGGTGCGGGCCTTGTCGAGCTCGGGGGCGCCGCCGCGCTCGGTCTGGAGCATGATCGCGAGGTTGAAGCAGCCCAGGTCATGGCCGCCTTCGCATGCCTTGTCGTAGTAGCCGCGCGCTTTGGCCTCGTCCTGTTCGCCTTCGCGGCCGCGCTCCCACATCACCGCGAGCGCGGTACAGACCTCGGCGTTGTTCTCTTCTTCGCAGGCGCGGGTATGGTTCGCGCGCGGATCGGCCGGCTCCTCGGGCTCGGGCTCGGCTTCGGGCTCGGGGGTGGGCTCCGGAGCCGCGGCGGGCTCGGGCGCTGGCTCCGGGGCCACAGTGCTGGTGTCCTTGTCGCAGGCGGTGAGCGCCGCGAGGGCGCAGAGCAGCACGAGAGATCGCATGGCCGCAATGCTTAGCACGGCCCGCGAACGGCTGGAACTCAGTCGACGTCGACCGACGCGAACGTGAGCTGAAACTCGAGCATGGCGCCTTTGCGCTCGATGAGGACCGTCCGCGTCTCGCCGGGCCGGACACCTTGCAGTGCGGCACGTACGTCCTCGGCTCGCGCGATGCTCTGCCCGCCGATACGTCGAAGCCGATCGCCCGCCTTGAGACCTGCCTCGGCAGCAGGCCCACCGTCGAGCACGCCCTCAATGCGAACGCCGTCGGACTCGTCTGCGAAGGTCGCCCCCATGGAAACCGCCTGAATCGCGGGGGCGACCGCAGGCCCCATCTCGACCGGACGAAACTCGAACTCAATCTGGTCGTGGACGATGGTGTCCACGATCCCGAGCACCAGCGCCACGGTTGCTCGCATCGCGTCTGCATCGCGCCCCTTCATCGTGCCGGAGACGGAGCTGGAGATGTCCAGCACTGGGACCCCGGCCTTGTAAAACACGACGTGCTCTCCGGGTCGGGAGGTGCCTCCGCTCGTCACGATGGCGAGTTCCGTCGACTGGTTGTCCAAGAGCCCCTGCCATTGCGGCGCGGTTTGCATGCCCCCAACCTGTACCCCTGCCTGCATCGGTCCGCCGATCTCGTCGACGTTGAGCATCGCGACGATTGCATCTCGACGAACGTCGTCGAGGTTGTCGACGAACAACTTGGCCCCCTGCGACTCCATCTGTTCGGCGCCGAACGCAACGCACAACAAGTCATACGGGCGCTGCCTTGCTGGCAACGAAGCCATTGCGCCGCACAGCTCGAGCACGCCCGCGACGCCAGATGCACCATCGAGGGCCTGCGCTTCGGACGACGCACGTCCGCCGCGATGATCGTGGTGTGCGCCCACGACCAACATCTTCGAGGACGCTCCGCTTCCAACGAGCAGTCCCGCGACGTTCGCGGTCTGCAGGACGACCCGCTCGACGTCGCTCTGGAGGGATACAGGCTTGCGGCTTCGTGTTCCCTTGCTGATCGTCGGCGCGCTCGCATCGAAGGCAGGCGTCGCCTTCTTCACGCCAAACGCCTGCTGCAGCATCAGGTTTCCCGCCGAAGAGACGAAGACGGACGGCAGGTCGAGGTCATCGGCGCGCCCACGATTCGGGTACGCCTGCGTCCCGGCGGGATCCCACAGGACGAACCCGACGGCGCCCCGTTCACGAGCAGCGACGACCTTGTCGCGAACGGCCCTTCGGCCCTCGGACGACGCGACGTCGGGTCCGGCTACGGCTACGACGATGGTCTCTCCCACGTCGGAGATCCCGGCGTAGTCCGCTTCGAAGCCGTTGGCGACGAACAGCAGAGGCGCTTCGATGGCACCGGTGGCCAGGGTGTCCTTCGCGAACGGCACGATGGAGTGCGGCACGACGCCAAGCGCCGTGACGAGGGCTGAGCGTCCGCCCTCGACGAGCTGCACCCCATCCACGATCTCGAACTGCTGCCGATACGTCACCCCGAATCCAGGCTCCAGGCCTGCGGCGCGAAGCTCCCCTTCGATGTAATCCTGCACGGACACATCCGCGGTCGACCCGGGTGTTCGCTCGCGGAGCGTATCCGACGCGAAGAAGGCCAGGTGCCTCGCCAGGGCGGCATCATCGGGCGGCGCAACGGCTTGGCGCTCGGCCGGGGGCGGCGGCTCGGGTGGCGCGGAGGGCTGCTGATCGCACGCGGTCGCCAGCAAGCACAAAGCCAACGGTCGGGCGAGGCGATACACGGCGGCAGGCTACTGCAAGCGTGCCGCGCCGGCTACAGCAGCACGAGCACCCCGACGATCCAAAGTCCGCCCAGGGCCATCCAGACGGCGGCGTAGCCAACGATGTCGCGGGCGCGAACGCCGGTGAGCGCCAACAGCGGGAGCGCCCAGAACGGCTGCAGCATGTTCGTCCACTGGTCGCCGTATGCCATCGCCATCACGACGCGGCCGGGCTCGATGCCCAGGGACGTCGCCCCCTGCATCAGTACGGGCCCCTGGACGGCCCACTGCCCGCCGCCGGAGGGCACGAACAGGTTCAACAGCCCTGCCGACGCGAACGCGAGCACTTCGAACGTGCCCGCGCCAACCTGCGAGAACAGCTCGGAGAGTGCGGTCGAAAGCCCGGCCGCCGACATCACGCCCATGATTCCCGCGTACAGCGGGAACTGAATGATGACGCCGGCGCAGCTCCGCGCGCCCTCATCACACGATCGCAGGAAGCGGTCGGGCCGACCGTGGAGCAGCAGCGCTCCAGCAAAGAGCGCCAGATTGACCGTGTTGAACGAGAGCCCCGCGAGTCCCCCCTCGAGCAAGGTCAAGGTGAGCGCGGCCAACATCGGCGCCGCCAACACGAGAGAGAAGAAGCTGGAGCGCTCGAGTCGCTCGACCGCCCCTTCGGCCGGCGCCTCTTCGACGGCCTCGGCATCGTCCAGGGCGGGGGCGGGCTCAGCGTCGTCATCATGGGCGGGCGTCATCGCGCCGAACAGCAGCGGACCCAAGATGAACAGCCCGCCCGACACCACGAGGTTGAGCGGACTGAGCAGGGTCGCATCGAGCCCGAGGACGCCAACCGTGTCGGCGAGCGCCGGTCCGAGCACTTCGACCAGGTCGGCCTCACTCGACACCTTCAGCGGCGCGCTCCCGCTGAACCCGCCGTGCCAGGTCATCAGCCCCGAATAGCCCGCCGCGCACACCAGCGGATAGTGCAGCGACCATCCGCGCCGCCGCGCAAGCTGGCCCGCCTCCCGAGCCACGAGCGCCCCCCCGATGAGCCCCAGGCTCCAGTTGAGCAGCGCGAGTCCGATCGCGATGGCCGAGGTCATGGCGACGAGCTGCCGCGGCGACCGGGTCCAGCCCACGCCGGCGGCCATGATGCGCTGCACGACGGGCGCCCGCGCGAGCGCCGTACCGAGCACCAGCATCACGCACATCTGCATCGTGAAGCTCAGCAGCGCCCAGACGCCCCTGCCGCTTCCCCACGCGCGCACGACCTCTCCCACCGGCGTCCCGCGCAGGACGGCGACCAGCAGGATGAAGGCGGTCAGCGTCACCGCGATCACGAACGGCTCGGGCACCAAGCGGCCAAAGCCGCGGCGAGCCACCCGCCCCAATCGCATCAGCGGGTTCATCCCGTGCTCGCTCATCTCTTGGAGTGTCGCGCACCCGACCAGTCCGACGCCACGGCTTCGAGCGCCGCGAGGTCGTCGGCGGCCCCAGCCCCCCCGTTGCGCAGCTCCACGCGCGCCGCGGACAAGGCATCCCGCGCCTTGGCGGCATCGCCACGGGCCCACTGGGCTTTCGCGAGGTCGAATCGTGCGGCCCCGACGATCGACGGGCTCGCCTCCACGCTCACGAGCACCGCGACGGACCGCTCCAGGGCCGCGGCGGCCGACTCGGGCTCGTCCTTCTCCATCCGCAGGCGACCCAGCGCCTGGTACGTGAGCCCCGACTCGATGGACGCCGACCCCGACATCGCAATGACGCGCAGCCCCTCGTCGAGGGCTCGCTTCGCCGTGTCGAGGTCCTCTTCATCGAGCGCGAGGTTGGCCGCGTGCAGATGCACCGTGACCATCTCGGGGTGGTCCGGACCATGGACGGTCCGCTTGATTTCGGCGGCGCGGGCATAGTTCGCGCGTGCCTGGTCGTACCGCTTCGCGCGTCGATGAAGCGAGCCGATGTCGCTGAGAGAGTCGGCGACCCGCAGGGAGTCCGAACCGAGCACCGCCTCTCGAATCGCCAGCGCCTCCTGGTGTCGCTGCAGTGCAGACTCGAGCCGGCCGGTGCGCTTATCGACGTTGCCCAGATTCGCCAGCACCATCGCCTCCTGCGCGCGCTGGTTCTTGCCCCGCAGGATCTCCAGGGCACGCTCATAGTCCGCTCGCGCCTCGTCGAACTTGCCCTGCTTCTTCCGGGCGACGCCGCGAGAGATGTACGGCCGGGACAGCTCGACGTGTTGCTCGCCATAGCCGTCAGCAATGAGCGCGATGGCCCGCTCGAAGTAGGGTTCGGACTCGCTGTACTTGGAGCTTCGAATGAGCGTGTTGCCGATGTTGAGCTGCAGGCCGCCGTTCTTGGGGTGGTCAGTACCCAGCGCTTCGGTCCGTAGCGCGAGCGCGCGCTGAAGCGTCTCGACTGCTTTGGCGTAGTGACCCAGACGCTGATAGTGCAGGCCGAGGTTGTTGAGCACCGTGGAGAGCGCGTGACGCTGCCGCGGCGTATCCGTCGGCAGCGTCGGCACCAGCGCCTCGAGCACGTCCTTGGCCTGCTCGAACGACTGCAGCCGATTCAGCAGCACCGACTCGCTCGTGCCCAGGCGGCGGCGAAGGTCGGGCGTGGACCCGGCGCGCTCGACCAGCGCTTTGGCGTGGGAGAGGAGCCGTTGCGCGTCTTCGGTGCGATCGAGGCGCGCGGCGTACAGGAAGACCAGCGCCGACGCGCACATCGCCGCGGCCCGATCATGCCCCGATCCCTCGGCGGTGGTGAGCGCCTGCTCATATGCCTCAGCGGCCTCTGTGTACTCCCCGGCTTCGGTTCGCACCTGTCCAACCGCCTGATGGACCTCCGCGAGCAGCGGTTCGAAGCCCAGCGACGATGCGATCGTTTCCTGCGCCTCGATGAGTCGCAGCGCGCGCTCGAACTCTCCGTCTCGCGCGCGTGCCGAAACGGTCGAAAGCTCGGCCCGCGCATCGATCACTTGCGCCCGCGCGCCAGGATCTTGCGGCAGCGGGTTGCGGGCTTTGAGGCTCTCGTCGTCCGCACATCCCTGCACGCCGTCGAGCTGAAGCATCGCCTCGGGAAGCCGCATCAAGTGCTGCCGCGACGCGCCTTGCATGCCCGCGACCAGACGCTCTCGCTGCACCGCACGCGCCCGCAGGCACGCCATGCGCCGATCGAAGGCGACGTCGTCGACCACGCCCGCGCGATGGTCCGTGCACGCGCCGACGTACGCGGCCGCCCACGCCTCGGCATCGGCGTCGAGCGAGGTCGTCAGGCGCCCGCGCACGGCACGTCCGCGTGCGTCGCCGAGGGCATCGTTCAGCGCAGAGGCGAGCCCGTCTTCGTTGGCATGCTCGGCCAGCGTCGCGAGTCGCTCGGACCCGGCATCACAGTCCTGGCCGTCACGCGCCGGCAGCAGCGCCAGCCCGCCCGCGACGAGCAGGCCGGCGGCACCCGCCACGAGCGGCCACCGTCGCCGTGGGCCTTGCTCCAACGCCTCGAGCAGCGCCCGCATCGAGGGCCACCGGTCTTGAGGACGAGGCGAGAGCCCGCGCATCAATACGGCCTCCATCCATGACGGGGTGAGGTCGTCCTCGTGCGGCGGCGTCACCATGCCGCGGAGCTTTGCCGAGGCCAGCGCGCGGTTGCCCTTCGCCTCGTACACCACGCGACCGCGCCGAAGCGTGCGCAGCATCGCAACGCAGAACGAGAACTGGTCCGCGGCAGGCCCCACGCTGGTTCCTCGGTGCTGCTCGGGCGCCATGTAACGCGGCGTCCCCATCACGACGCCTTCTTGCGTAAGCCGCTCGTCGAAGCTCTCGTCGAGGTCGTTCGACGCTTCAAGCCCCGACATGGACTCCACCACGCTGCGAGTCCCAGGCCCCGCGACGAGCGCGAGCCCGAAGTCGAGCACGTGGACCTTGCCGGCGGCGTCGATCATCACGTTGTCGGGCTTGAAGTCGCGGTGGACGATCCCCGCGGCGTGCGCGGCAACGAGTCCGCGCCCGGCCGCCAAGAAAACGGCGAGGATCTCATCGTAGCTGCGCTCTTCCCCCGACCACGCCCCCAGCGTCACGCCGTCGATGAACTGCATGACCACGTAGACCGTCACGGCGTCGTCGCAGGTCCCCACGCCGAACACGGACACCACGTTCGGATGGTTGAGCCGGGCCAGCGCCTGCGCCTCGCGTAAGAAACGCTCGGGCCCCCTCGTTCCCGGTGTCCGCGGGCGCACGAGCTTGACCGCGACCGTGCGCTCGAGCTCGGGGTCCCACGCCTCGAACACGATGCCGAGACCACCGGCGCCCAGCTGCCGACCGATCACGTATCGGTCGACCGCCTCCGGCGGCACGAAGGCGGGCTCCGCGGCCCTCGATCCGCTCGCGTCGGTCTCCGCATCGACGATGGCCGTTGGCGCGTCCGCGCTGACCCCCGTGCTCGACGCCGAAACCACGCCCCATGATCTCGTGCTTGGCGCGCCGGCGCAAACCGTCGCGAGGCGGTGTGCACGCGCGGGGCTGCGCGCCGCCCTCGGTGTGGGGCCAGGTACCCCAACCCCGACGAGATGGCGCGCCTGTTCGACGTCAGCCCATGAACCGCGTCATCGCGGCACGCAGGTCGTCGGGCAGGTCCGTCGAACGGCGGAAGCGTGGCGATGCCGGGTCGAGGTCCATCACCGCACACACCGTCGCGCCGCGACCTCGCTCGTCCTCCGGGTCGTCTTCGCCTCGAATCCGATAGCCCAGCCGCATCGAGCGGGTCCCGAGATGCTCGAGCCGGAGCTCCACCACGATCGACTCGCCGAACGCGGTCGGCTTGGAGAAGTCCGCCTCGGTGTGAACTGACGGAAACCCGATCTTGCGACGGACGATGACGTCGTCGTACGGCGCGCCCAGCTCCGCCGAGAACCACGTCTCCATGGCTTCGTGGAACATGTCGAAGAAGCGCGGAAAGTAGACGATGCCCGCTGGATCGCAGTGGCCCCAATAGACCTGCAGTCGATGTTCATGCACCGCCATGGCCCGCACCGTAGCAGCCTGCGCGCGAGAGTTTTCCCCTGCGCGCGGGTGCGCTCGCGCGCGTATCCTCCGGGCATGTCGCTGGTCGAACTCGCCATGCAAGACGGCATCGCGCGCATTACGCTGAACGTGCCGCCCGCCAACTGCTACTCGTTCGAGATGATGAAGGAGCTCGACGCCGCCGTGCTCGAGGCTCGCTTCAACCCCGAGGTCCACGCGATCGTGATCCGCGGTGCAGGCGAGAAGTTCTTCTGCGCCGGCGCCGACATCAACATGCTCAAGGGGGCAGACCCCTACTTCAAATACTACTTCTGCCTGCACGCGAACGAGACGATCAGCCGGCTCGAGCAGACGCCCAAGCTGGTCGTCGCCGCCATCGACGGGCACTGCGTCGGCGGCGGCCTCGAGGTCGCGCTCGCGGCCGACATTCGCATCGCGCGTAAGGGCTCGGGCAAGTGCGGCCTGCCCGAGGTGAAGCTCGGCGTCCTGCCCGGCACCGGCGGCACGCAGCGGCTCGTCCGCGTGGTCGGCAAAGCCAAGGCCATCGAGCTGATGGGCCGCGGGGACACCTTCGACTACGACGCCGCGGCGCAGCTGGGCCTGGTCAACCAGGTCTGGGAGGCCGACAGCCACGACGCCTTCCACGACGCGGTGACGGCCTACGTCTCGGACTTCATCCCGCCCAAGGCGCCCTCCCGCGCGGTCGGCTTCATCAAGCGCGCCTGCCAGACGGGCGCCGATCTCGGCCTGCAGGACGGCCTCGCGCTCGAGCGCGAGCTGCAGCAGCGGCTCTTCGAGGGTGATGACGCGGCCGAGGGCCTCGCGGCCTACATCGAGAAGCGCCCGCCGGCCTTCACGGGCAAGTAACCGAGCGCGTCACCGCATCGTTGGGCACCGCGTGAGCCTGAGGTCCAAGCTCCAGCCGGCCTTCGCCGCCATCGTCACGTCGCATGCTCGACGCGACGCGCGACGATGGTTTCAGGAGCAGCTTCGTCGGCACCGCGGCGATCCCCATCGGCTCACCGCGTACGTGCGACTCGACGACCCCTACGCACTCCTGCTCCTGCACGCCCTGGACGGTGTACGGCAGCGCTTCGACGTGGCCATCGACGTTCGTGTCGTCGGCCCGACCCCGGACGCGATGGACCCCGCGCCCGAGAAGCTGCGCGCCTGGGCACGCCTCGACGCCCAGCGACTCGGTAAGCTCTACGAGCTCGACGCACCGCGATTCACCGATCAGCGCGCGACGCTGACGGACGCCGCAGCGCTCGCCCGTCTCGAAGACGCAGACGACCCCGTCACGGCGGTCCGGGACGCGATCGGCGGCTGGTGGCGCGGAACTTCACTTCCCTCGGGCGGAGACCTGGACCGCATCCAAAGCAACGACCGGGAACGTGCCGACCGCGGGCACTACCTCAGCGCCATGGTCTACTACGGAGGCGAGTGGTACTGGGGCATCGACCGCCTCAATCACCTCGAGCGCCGACTCGACGCGCTTGGCCTTCGACAGGCACCGGCGCCCGCAGCCTTCGAGCGCCGGTTTGCGTTCCTCGACGCGCCTCGGGTCGAGGCCCCGGGCACGCTCGAGTTCTTCTGGTCCGCGCGCAGCCCCTATGCGTACCTGGCCCTCGGTCGTGCCTTCGCGCTCGCCGACCATTACAGCGTGCAGCTGCAGCTGCGGCCCGTCTTGCCGATGGTGATGCGCAACCTCGCCGTCCCCACGCGCAAGCGGTTCTACATCCTCGACGATGCGAAGCGGGAAGCCGACTGGATCGGCGTGCCGCTGGGCCGCGTGTGCGACCCGGTCGGCGCGGGTGTCGAGCGCTGCTACGCGGTGCTCGCCGTGGCCCGCGCGCACGATAAGGTCCGCGCGTTCGTCCACGCCTTCGCAACGAAGGTGTGGAGCCAAGGCGTGGACGCGGCTTCGGACGCCGGCCTCCGCATCATCACGGACCACGTCGGCCTGCCGTGGGACGCGTGCCAGGCCGCGCTGAACGATGCGAGCTGGCGCGAGGAGGTCGAGGCCAACCGGCAAGCGCTGACCGACGCCGGCCACTGGGGCGTTCCGATCCTCCGGTACACCGCGGGCGAGTCCGAGACCACCGTGTGGGGGCAAGACCGCTTCTGGGTCCTCGAACAGGCGATTCAGCGCGCCAGCTCGACCCACGCCTCGCGCGAAGAGTCGTAGTAGGCGAGCGAGTCCGGGTCGATGTCGGCCCAGCGGAGCACGACCGGCTCGTCGGGCGCGAGCGGTCCTCCGACGCCGAGCACGAATGCATCGTCGATGACGTCGAAGATGTAGCCCTCATAGGTGACGCCGCCACGAAGCCGAAGCGAGACGCGACTGGACGCGACCTCGGCAAACTGCGCGAAGCGGTTCATGCCTTCTTCTGCTCGCCCCGGCGATCGGGGTGCTCGTTGTACCAAGTCTCCAGGGACTCCTGGCTGATCTCGACCTTGAGGTCGGCATCCGCGGGCACGCACTGGCAGCCCAGCCGCGAGGACGGGCGGACGTCGAAGCCCATATCGAGGCGGTCCTCTTCGTTCTCCTCCATCTCGTCGAGAGAGTCGAGCCCTTCGCGGATGTAGACGTGGCACGAGCTGCAGGCACAAACGCCGCCGCAGGCCGAGCCGAGCTTTGCGCCGCACTCTTCGGCGATCTCGAGCAGGTTGTCTTTGCCAGGCTCCACCTGCACTTCGGTGGTGGCGCCTTCGGGGTCGATGAACGTGATCTTGGGCATCGCTTCGGCCTTTACTCGCTGGCGGGATCCGTTTGTTGGGGCGTATGGCTGCCACGACGCTCCTCGAGCGCTTCCTCGGCGGCGAGGGTGGACTCGATCTCGCCCAGGCTCTTGCCTTCCATGCCGGCTTGAAGCGCACGCTCCATCCGGCGACGGGCGAACGGCTCGCTGACGTGCTCGAGGTGCTCGCGGACCTTGGTCAGGTTTGCGTCCGTGGACTTCATCGCGGCGTCGGCCTTCTGGAGCGCCTCGAGCACCGCCGCGCGCTCGTCAGCGGGCAGCAGCGTCTCCAGATGACCGACCTCTTCGACCGCCGTGCGCACCGCAAGCGCGACGCGGCCGAGCTCCACGCGGGCTTCGGCCCGGTTTCTCGCCTCGAAGTCGGCCTCGGCGTGATCGAGGCTCTCCATGACGAGCTTGTCCACGGCCTCTTCGTCGAGGCCGTAGGTCGGTTTGACCTCGATCGTCTGCTTCACGCCCGTCATCAGCTCTTTGGCCGTGACGGTGAGCAGCGCGTCCGCGTCGAGCTGGAACGTGACCTCGATGCGCGCCATCGAGGGCGGCAGCTGCGGGATTCCCTTGAGCTCGAACCGCGCGAGCGAGCGGTTGTCGTCGGCAAGCTCCCGCTCGCCCTGGACGACGTGGAACACCATGCCGGTCTGCTGCTCGGAGTAATTCGTGAAGACCTGCCGGGCACCGATCGGAATCGTCGCGTTGCGCGGGATGAGCTGCTCGACGATGCCGCCCATCGTCTCGAGGCCGAGGCTCAGCGGAACGACGTCGAGCAGCGTCACGCCCTCGCGCGCGCTCCCAGAGAGGATGTCGGCCTGAATGGCTGCACCGTACGCCACGACGCGATCAGGATCGATGTCGGAGAGCGGCGGCTGCTTGAAGGTCTTTTCCACCAGCGTGCGCACCAGCGGAACCCGCGTGGAGCCGCCCACCAACACGACGCCGCCGAGTTCGTCTGCCCGCACGCCGGCGTCCTTGAGCGCCTGCCGACACGCCTTGACGGTGCGGCGCGCAATCGGCTCGATGAGCGCGTCGAAGGCCGCGCGCGTGACGACGTGCCCGCTCAGCCCGGACGCGGCAAGGTCGATGGTGACCTCCGTCTCTGCGCTGAGTGTCTCTTTGGCCGTACGCGCGGCCGCCAGCGCTTCCTCGCGCTGCTGATGCGACGGCGACGCGTTGCCGGCCGCTTCGAGCAGCTGCTCCGCGAGCGCGCGGTCGAAGTCGTCGCCGCCGAGCGCCGAGTCCCCGCCCGTGGCGAGCACTTGAAACACCCCGTCGCGCAGCCGCAGGATGCTGATGTCGAACGTGCCGCCCCCGAGGTCATAGACGGCGAACAGACCCTGGCCGCCTTTGTCGAGGCCGTAGGCCAACGCCGCCGCGGTGGGCTCGGCCAGCAGCCGGTACACCTTCAGGCCCGCGATGCGGCCCGCATCTTTGGTCGCCTGGCGCTGCGCGTCGTCGAAGTACGCGGGCACCGTGATGACGGC
>JBCCQM010000026.1:0-57095 GCA_039024335.1 Myxococcota bacterium | reverse complement strand
GCTCGCGCTGGGCCCCGGCGGCGAACAGTCTTCACCCGCCCTCGTCGAGGACGTGGTCGTGTTCGGAGCCTTCGACGATCAGGTCTACGCGGTCGAGCGCTCCAGCGGGTCGGTGCGGTGGACCCACTCCACCCGCGGCGGGATACTTTCGTCGCCTCTGGTGTCCGACGGCGTCGTTGTCATCGGGTCGATCAGCGGCGACGTCCATGGACTGTCGCTGACCGACGGTACGCCCCGCTGGACGGTCCGGACCGAGGCGCCCGTCTACGCCTCGGCTGCCCGCTTCGGTGCTCAGGCACTCATTGGAAGCGACGACGGCCGACTGCGCGCCATCGACCTTCAGCGCGGTGCCGTCACCTGGAGCACCGAGGTGGGCGCGAAGATCTTCTCGACGCCCGCGGTGGTGGGCGAGGTCGCGGTCTTTGGAAGCGACGCGGGCCTTCACTGCGTCGAGGCGGCCACGGGCGAGGTGCGATGGTCGGTCGAGCTGGGCGGGCGCATCCTCGCCTCACCGGCGGTGTTCGAAGGGCTGGCGTACGTCGGCTCCAGCGACGGAGCGCTGTACGCCGTGTCCGTGGACGACGGCGCGGTGCGTTGGCGTCACGCGGCGTCGGACAAGGTCTGGAGCTCCGCGACGCTGGCCGCGGGCCACCTCGTGTTCGGCAGCCACGACGGTCACGTGTACGCGCTGCGCCCCGCCTGAGCGGACTACGCGGGGCTGGACGGGCCGCGCGTTTGGGCGCCGGCCTTGAGCCCGCGACCGATCACGTACTGCTCGTAGCTGCCCGCGCGGGTGTTCTTCGGATGGATGGGCTTGCACTCCGAGAACGCCTTGCCCACGTCGGCGAGCAGCTGCTTGAAGCCACCGCCGACGAAGACCTTGGCGCAGAAGTGTCCGCCGGGGCGCAGCACCGACGTGGCGAAGTCCAGCGCCCGCCGGGTGAGCTCTTCGCTGCGGAACATGTCCGTCGCGCGGTCCCCCGTGGTCTTGGGCGCCATGTCGCTGAGCAAGACGTCGAAGTCCCCGAAGGTGTCGGTGACCTGCGCGGGGTCGATCGAGAACACGTCCGCCGTGAACGCCTTTGCGTGGGCGGGCAGGGCAATCTCCACCGGGCGCTTGTCGAGACCAAGCACGAAGCCGTCTTCACCGACCTTCTCGGCGACGTACTGCATCCACGAGCCCGGCCAGCAGCCGAGGTCGATCACCCGTCGGCCCGACTGCAGCAGCCGGAAGCGCTTGTCGATCTCCTCGAGCTTGTAGATGGCACGACCCGCATAGCCTTCCTCCTTGGCGCGGCGGTAGGCGGAGTCGTGACGGGATCCGCGGTCTTTGAGTTTTCCTCGGCGTGCCATGGTGGGTGTGCTCCGAAACGGCGAACGCCGTCACCCCTCGCGAGCGGAGGAGGGACGGCGTCGTGGCGCGGGCGCCAGCGTCAGGGCCGAAGTGGCCCCGCAGGCCCTACTTCTTCTTGCCTTTGGCGGCCTTGTGCGCGGCCTTGACGGCAGCTTTGTGCGAGCGGCGAAGGCTGAGGTAGCAGCCGTTGGCGCCGGGCACGGGACCGCGGACGAGGATGAGACCTTCGTCGGTCATCACGCGGGCAACGTGGACGTTCTGGAGGGTCTTGGTCTCCGAACCCATATGGCCCGGCATCTTCTTACCGGGGACGACGCGGCCGGGCGTGAGGCGGCAGCCGATCGAACCGCCGTGACGGAAGTACTCGTGCGTACCGTGCGTGGCGGGCTTGCCCTGGAAGTTGTAGCGCTTCATGACGCCCTGGAAGCCCTTACCCTTGCTGGTGCCCGTGACGTCGATCTTGTCGCCGTCCGCGAACATGTCCATGCCGACTTCGGAGCCGACGGGGTGTGCCTCGAGGGCGCTGGCCTCGACGCGGAACTCTTTGACGAACTTCTTCGGCGACACGTCGGCCTGCTTGAAGCGGCCGAGGTCGGGCTTGGTCATCCGCGAGGCCTTCTGGTCGTCGAAGGCGAGCTGCAGCGCGGTGTAGCCGTCGCGCTCTTCGGTGCGGTGCGCGAGGACGGTGTTGCCCTTGACCGAGAGGACGGTGACGGGGACGCGGGATCCGTCGTCGAGGAACAGTTGGGTCATTCCCAACTTCTTGGCGAGCATGCCAGGCTGAACGTTCACGATGGTTTCTTCGCTTTCGGTGCCCTGGATCCGGGCGGCTCCATGCCGTCAGGACGGGACTTTGCGCGATCCATGCCGAGGCACGGGTCGCGAGGGGCGGAACTATGGGGCAGGGTGCGACCTTCGGTCAAGACGCGGCCAGCTCCGAGCGTGGCCCGGTCCGCCGGGGGAACTCACGCCTGTGCCGCTGAGGGCGCACTGGGGGCGACTTCGGGCATCCGCAGGAGCGTACGGGTGTTCTGGGCCGCTTGCAGGGCCAGGGCTTCGGGGGCTTCGCCGCGGACCTCCGCAAGTCGCGCACACGTGAACGCGACGTTGGCGGGGCTGTTCTTGCGGCCCCGGAGCGGCTCTGGCGCCAGGTACGGGGCATCGGTCTCGACCAGGATGCGGTCGGCGGGGGTCAACGCGACTGCCTCGCGGATCTCGGCGGCCTTCTTGAAGGTCGAGATGCCCGAGTACGAGATGTGAAAGCCCTGGTCGAGCCACGCACGCGCCTCGGCGGGGCCGGCGGTGAAGCAGTGGATCATACCGGGCATGTCGGCGCGCGGCTTCGCCTCCGCGACGATCTTCAGCGCTTCGTCGTGCGCATCGCGGATGTGCAGGACCAGCGGCATGTCGAGCTCGCGCGCCAGCTCGACGTGCTCCGCCAGGCTGCGACGCTGGTCCTCTCGCGGCGAGAGGTCGTAGTGATAGTCGAGCCCGGTCTCGCCGATCGCGACAACCTTGGGGTTCTCCGCATGGACGCGGATCCGCCGCAGCATCGCCGCGTCGGTGTGCTTGGCCTCGTGCGGATGAATGCCGACGGACGCGAACACCTGCGCGTGTGCGTCGGCGAGCGCCACGGCGCGGTCGATCGACTCGGGTGCGCAGCCAATGTGGACGTACTGCACCACGCCCGCGGCCGTCCCGGCGTCGAAGCACGCCTGCAGGTCATCGGACATCGGCGCGTAGTCCAGATGGCAGTGCGCGTCGATCAGGCCCGGCAGGTGGGGCGGGACTTTCTTGGGCTTGGCCACGGGCGGAGGCTAGCAGCGTCGGCGGACGGACGCAGGTCTACGCGGGCGGGGGCAGACACACGCTCGCCGCGGGGTTGCCCTCGTAGCCGAGCGGAGCGCCGCAGGTCCAGTCAGGTTCAGGACAGTCGGCGGGGGTCTCGCAGTACGGCAGGCAGCACGTCCCGTCGTCGTTGCAGGTTCCTGGCTCCACCTCGCTGACGCACGCCAGACCGGGCTGGCAGTTCAGATCGCCGTCGCAGGTTTCGTATTGGCCGAACGTGCCCGCAGCGTCGGGGGCTTTGCAGACGAAGGCGGTGCTGCCTTCGGCGGGAAAGCCAGGCGCGGGAGGGTCGAGGTTCGCATGCCGCGTCGGTGCACAGAGCAGTCCGGGGGTGGTGCAAGCACCCGCACCTTCGACAGGGTCGCAGACCTCCGCGCACACGTGGATCAAGCCGACGACCACGGGATCACAGGCCGTGCCGGGCGTGGCGCACTCGTTGAAGCTCGTGCCCGTACAGCTCTCGAAGCAAGTGGACGCGGTCGGGTCCACCGGGTTCCAGCACACGTCGCTTGCCCCGCACGAATGCGAGGCGTCGGTGGGGTCGCTCGTGCACGAGCCGCCCGTTGGAGTGTCGCCCACGGGTAGACACTGGGCGGGGGCGATGCCCGGAATCTCGGGGTTTTCGAGGTTCACGACCAAGCGGCAGGCCTCGCCGTCGGGGCAGTCGCCCGCGGGGTCGGTGAGGTCGCAGTCGTGCGCGACGCAGAGCCCGGTCGCGCCTCCGGGACTCTGTGGTTCACAGAAGGCACCGTACGGACAGCTCCCTTCGGTCATCGCATCGCAGGGTGTACCGACGCAGGTCTTGTCGTCCGCGCAGGTCGAACCGATCGGGCACGAGGGGGGCTGTGCCGGATCGCATCCAGGGCGGCACACGTCGCCATCGCAGGATGTCCCAATGGGGCACGTACCTTCGCCCGTGCAGTCGATGGGCTCGCACGCACCCATCGTGCAGGTCTCGTGCGCCTCGCACTGCTCGGCCATCGTGCATTCGGCCGCGACGCAGGCGTTGTCTTCGCACGGCTCGTCGGGCGCGCAGGTCGAGGGGCAGTCGCAGTCGGCCACGGTGGGGTGGGGGCCGCACGCAAGCCCATCGGCGGTGCAGGCCGCGTCGCAGCCGGGCTCGGCGCTGTCGGGGATGACGCACGAGCCGTAGAAGTCACACACCTCGCCGGCGCCGCAGGCCCCCTCGCCGGGACCGCAGGCGGTCGCGCAAACCGGGTCGACGCCGCAGGTCTGGGTGCCGCATGCGGCGTCGTCGGGACACTGCGGGCCTTCGTCACCAGCCCAGACGGTCCATGCGTAGTAGTTGCCGGCCTCTTCGTTCTCGTCGAGCAGCGCGACGCTCAGCTCGAACTTCGACTGGCTGAGTTCGCCGCCGGGCTCTCCGAGGGATGCGGGCAGGTCGATGGCCCACCATGTGCCCTCGGGGCGCGCCACGGGGCGGATCGGCGGCAGGTCGGAGACGAGGATGTAGCCCGGGGCGTCTTCGACGACCAACACCAGGCCCGAGATGCGGGCGGGGTCGTCGACGTCGGTCTGAATGTGGATGACGAACGCTTGCCCGGGCTGAAGCAGGGCCGGCGCGGTGAGGTGGCGGATGAGGATGTGGTCGGGATCGTCGTTCTCCGCCGGCGGGGGGCCGGGAATGCGGTCACCGCCGGGGACGTCGATCGCCGAACTCAGCGCGTCCGCCTGCTCCTCGGGGCTGAGGACGACCACGGTGGAGCACGCGACGGCGGCCGTCACCAACATCGCGGACAGCACCCACCGCTTCATCATGCCCGTCATGCTGCCACGCAGGTCCCGAGGTCACAAACCGCGAGGCCGCTGGCTCCAGCCTCACTGACACCACGCGACGGACTGCATCGCGACCACCGCGACCTCGCCACACTCGCCGCTGCACTCGATCGTGCGAGGCGCCGCGCCGAGGCAGACGGAGACGGCGGAACTTCTTCTCGCCTCCGTACACTGCGTCGGCCCAGCCTCCTCGTCACACTCGGCCACGCCTGGCACGACGCACAGGCACGTCGGCGTGGCCTGGAGCTGGCCCGATAGCGACGCGGCCACTGCGGCGGCGGAGCCGAAGAGCGAGTCTTCGAAGGTATTGGTGCAGATGCTGCCCTCGTACGGTCGGCCCGTCTGCGTCTCGCACCACTCGTCGCACGTTTGCAGGTACGCCGAGGCTCCATCGCCATCGAAGCTTGTGGAGCGCACCAGGTGCTGCCCATCGCGCTCGAAGCAGTCCAGCGCCGGATCTTCGGCCTCGACGATCGCGTAGGCACATCCGCACGCCGTATCGAGGTCAGGGATCCGGTCGCCGCATGCGCCCTGAATGCGACCGTCGGTTCGCGTCGCGCACTCGGCGTTGCAGTCGACCGGGGTCTCGAAGCCGTCGCGACAGATCAGCGCGGTGCTGATCCCGTCGCCGCAGCCGACCAGGCCGTCCCCATCGCACGCAGCCCAGCCCTCTTCATCGGGGTCGCCACAGACGCTCGCGGCGACGCTTTGGCCGTCTTCTATATCTCCGGGTCCACAGGACTGGCCTTCGCCGCACTGCAGGCTGTTGTCGCAGGGCAGGCCTTGGGTGATGCCGTCGTCGAAACATCCCGTCAAGGCGAGGAGCGTGATCAGGTACAGACTTCGCCGCATCAGAACCGGCCTCCCACGAAGAGCGAACCCGGGCCGGGCGCAACCGCCACGGTGCGCCCGCGCCCTCGCTTGCGGGCAATGCCCAGCGTCAGCACGACGGCGCCCGCGGTGAGCAGAACGCCGCCCGCGATCGCGCCGCCGAGCGCCATGGAATTCGCGGTTTTGCCATCCTGCAGCGATTGAATGCGCTGGTTGGGGTCGACGGTGCCATCTTCGATGTCCGCCTCGAGGCCCTGTCCCCACAGGGCACCCCCAACGCCCAGGCCGGCGCCCGCGAGACCCAGGCCCAGTAGGCCTGCGCCCACGCCGATGAAGACGCGCGCCGTACGGTCGTCGGGCGGCGGCGCGTCTTCTTGGCCAGCTGGAGGCAGGCTCTGTACTGCGGGCTCCGGCTCAGCGTCTCGCGCGGCTTCGAGCGTCGCGTTGATCTCGGCCAGCAGCGCGCGGCCCTTCGCGTCCTCGTCGCCTCCGTCCGCGCCGAACTCTTCGAAGTACTTCGTGAGCAGGACCTTGGCCTTCTTGAGGTGGACGAGGTCGCCGTCGAGCTCGTACATGCGCTTCTGTGTGATGCCCACGTTGTAGACGATCGCCGAGCGGATCAACGTGGTCTCCGGGCCTATCGGCAGCGCTGCGTAGGCGGCGGAGAACTTCTCCAGCGCGGTCTCGTAGTCGGCCAGGTCGTAGGCGGCCGTACCGGCGTCATGCAGGTCGCGCGCGCGAACGATGGCCGGGTCGAGCGGTGCCTCGCCAGCGTCCTCCTCGGGCGCAGACGGGGCTGCACGCGCGATGGTGGGCCCCAGCGACAGGGCGAGCCCGCACAGAAGGCCGAGCACGCGACGGGTTGTCACTCGCACCCCGCGATCATCGCACGAACCGGCGCCCTCGACGAGCGCGACCGAGCGCGACCCCAAGCATGACGAAGCCGAGCCACAGCGGCGCGGGGCGGCCGTCGACGCGACAGCCTCCCTCGCCAGCCTCGGTCGCCGAACCGCTGGTGCCGCTGTCGGTATCCGGCAGTGCGCTGCTGGTCGAGTCGTCTTCGGAGGATGGTGTGCCCGTCGACGTGTCTGCGCCGCCCTCATTCCCGGCAGAGGTCGAGCTCGTTGCCGGCGGCTCACCGCTGGTCCCATCATCGTCCCCGGTGCCGGTGCCCGACGTGCTGCCACTGCCGCTGCCATCGTCGAACGGGGCACCGCACGCGTCGCTGGAGCCGCTGCGTGGCGTGCCCGAACACCAGTCCGCCCAGGTGCCCACGCCAACCTCGTCGCCCGCAAAGAAGCCTCCGCAGTCTGGCGTCGGGTCCCAGGCCCCCGTGGCGCCGTCGAAGCACGGCGTGATGTCCAGGCCGCTTTGGGCCTCGAAGTTCGCGACCACGGCGTCGATGCGCTGAAAGTCCGCGGCCGAGTTGCAGGGCGTGCCGGTCGTGCCGCCGAGTACGGTCCCGATCACTCTCCACGAGTCGTCGGCGACCTGGACGAACACCGGGCCGCCGGAGTCGCCGGGACACGGGGAGACGCCGTCGCCCGCGTTGCCCACGATCACGCGGCCCGGCTCGACGGCGGTGATCGTCTGCGGTGCCCACAGCTTGGTCCCGCCGCCCACGCCGAAGGAGGTCTGGCCGAAGCCGGCCATCGCGACCGGTTGTCCGACCTGCAGGTAGGCGTCCGCCTCGCAGCCAAACAGCACCGGCGTGACGGGGACCTCCGTCACGGGTTCGGCGAGCTGGCACAGCATCGCGTCTTGGCTGCCTTCACCGACGCAGCCGAGCACGTCGACCGTGGGGCCGCTGCCGGCCGTCTCACCAAACTGGATGAAGCTCGGCATGCCGCAGTGTTGGGCGGTGGAGATGGCCTGCGGGTGGACGAGGGTTGCAGTGCACCCGCCGGTGTAGACGGTCGTGGGCCAGCCACAGGTCGAGACCGCGTCGCCGCCGACGATCTCCATCGGGTCTGGCGGCGCCGCCAGGCCGGGCAGGGTCGACGAGAGGACGAGTGCGAGAAACCCGGCGGTCATGCGTGGATCCTCGCGAGCCGGGAGCGGCGCTGTCAACGCCGAATTGCCGCGCCGGCCGTCGCGGCGCTGACGAACCCGGCTCAGCGTCGTGCGAGCGCTTGCAGGTTGGTCTCGGCGTCCGCGACCGCTTCACGGACCGCAGCGGCGGGGTGCCACCGCAGCTTGCGGAGCAGGGCGAGCCCAGCGTTGTCGGCTCCGCCGAGCATCCGCGCGAGGGCGTAGGCGGCTCGAACGCGAGTGACCCCGCGCGTCAGCAGGCCGCGTGCCAAGGCTTCGACGCGTGGCGCCGCCTCGTCGCCCGCGTCGGGACCGAGGACGGCGAGGGCCTCGAGGGCGCGGTCTCGCTGATGCCGAACGCCGAGCGCGTCGAGCAGACGCGGTCCGGCCGACGCCTGCCGTGCGCCGGCGAGCACCATCGCCGCCTCGAACCCCATCGACTCGGGTCCCTCTTCTTCGTCGGTCAGCACGTCCTCGAGCGCGCGCACGGACGCGTCGCCGAGGGTGTCCAGCCGAGACAGGGCATCGACGAGGCTCTCCCGGACTTCGGGGTGGTCCTCGGTGCGAAGTGCCTTGGCGAGGTCGGTCTCGACCCGCTCGCCGTCGACCTCGACGAGGGCGAGCGCCGCCTGAAAGCGCACGTCCGGGTGCACGCTGCCAAACCAGGTCCTCAGGCGGCGGGCAACGTCGGCATGCACGGCCCGGGCCTCGTCGTTCGTCGCGCCAGCCGCCGCCACGCCCACGTAGCCGCTGGTGATCACCGCACACTCGCGGCGAAAGCTGTGCTCGTCGTCGGCGCCCTCGAGCTCGACCCAGCTCGCGACCGCGTCGAGAACGTCGGGCTCGCCGAGCATGCCCAGCCCAATCGCAGCGAGGGCGGCCAGCGGCACGTCCTCGCTCTGGCCCAGCGCGTCGAACAGGGCCCGGTGAATCGCGTCGCTGCGGGCGTGCCCCTCGGTTGCGCGCCACAGCGGCCCCGGCTTGCCGATCTCGACCAAAAACGCCGGCGCCAGCGAGCGCAGGGCCTTGTGGCGCGCCTCCATGCGCGTTGCCGTGGCGTCGGTGATCGCGGCCTGCAGGGTGAGTTCGGGGGCTTGCATCGCTACGCGCGGGCTCCGGCGGTGCCGAGGCTCAGCAGGGTTTGCTCGAGTGAGAGGCGGACGTTGGGGTTGCGTCCAAGTCGCTCCAGCAGCGCCTGGACGTGGTCGAGCTGCCGCAGCACCGCGCGGGCGTCGGCGGGGCCTCGAGGCACGCCCGGCAGGCCGTCGCGGCCGCGCAGGCGCTCGCGGAGATGAAGCAGCCACAGCTCGCACAGTCGTCGCAGCGTCGCGCGCTCTCGGGCGGGCTTGCCGGATTTGACCGGGCCGACCGCGGCGTCCCAGGCCTGCCACAGGGGGCTCTTGTTGCCCGAGAAGATCGCGGGTGGCCCGGCCTGCGCTGCGCCGACGACCTGGCCGAGCAGGGCGAGCGCCGCATCGAGGCTGGGGTCCAGCGCGAGGGAGACCGCCAGGCCTGCGCTCCCGCCCGCAAGGCCGGCGGCCAGCTCGATGCGTGCGGGCGTGGGGGGCTGCTCGGCGCCGGCGACCTGCTCAGCGACGATCGCTTTGACGTCGTCATCCTCGAGTCGGCCGAGCCGGACGGTGAGGCATCGGGAGAGGATCGTCGGCAGCAGCACGTCCAGCCCGGTGACGACCATGACGAAGTGCACGCCGGGGCGCGGCTCCTCGATCGTCTTGAGCATCGCGTTGAACCCAGCCTCACCGATCGCGTCGGCGGGATCGAACACCACGAGGTGTCGGTTGCCCTCGAAGGGCGCACGCTCGAGGCGATGGGCGAGGGATCGGGCGACGTCGATCTTCACGCGACCGCCCGGCTCGTCGGGTTGCACCCACTCCACGCCCGCGTGGGTTCCCGCGGCGATGCGACGACAGGTGTTGCAGGCGCCACACCCCACGGCGGGCTGCTCGGGGCAGTGCAGGGCCGCGGCGAGTCCGCGGGCGAGCGTTGCTTTGCCGACCCCGGCGGGGCCGACGAAGATCAGCCCGTGGTGAAGCTGGTCGCGGGTGATCGCCCGCGAGAGCCGCGCTTGTGCCTGCGCGTGGCCTCGCACGCCGGGAAACCGTGGGTCCATGGGAATCGTCCGAGGCAGGGTAGGGTTTGCGCTGCGTCGGGCCAACCCCTCCGGGCCTGCTACCATGCCCGCGCGGGAATGCCGCCCGCCCACCGAAAGACACGTCCTCGATGAGCGACAAAAAGCCTGGCCTGTTCAGCCGCCTCCGCAACACCATCTCCAGCACGCTCAACGACGCCGTCGAATCGGTGTCGGACCCGGGCACCGAGCTCGCGCTCATGCTCGACGACCTCGCGGCGCAGATCCAAACGTCCGAGAAAGACCTCAAGCAGGCGATGGTCGACCGCAAGGTCATGGAGCGCAAGGCGGAGGAGACCGGCGCCGAGGCCAAGAAGTGGGAGAGGAAGGCCGAGCAGGCGCTCAAGCTCGGCGACGAGACGCTCGCCCGGGAGGCGCTGCGTCGCAAGGCCGACTACGACGTGCAGCACAAGGACCTTACGGTCGGGATCAGCGAGCAGGCCACGCTCGTCGACTCGATGGCCAAGAACATCAAAGAGTCCAAGGCGCGGCTCAAGTCGCTGAACCTGCGGCGTGGCTCGCTCATGGCGCAGGCCCGCGCGGCCAAGAAGGGCGTCAGCGCGGGTCAGGTCTCCGACGCGGGCGGGCTGGATCGGCTCAACGCGATCGAGGGCAAGATCGCGGAGCTCGAGGCGTTCAACGAGGTCGCCAAAGAGCTCGGGGGCGACGCCGCCGAGGAAGCCGCCATCGACGCCAAGCTCGCCGACCTCGAAGGCGACGCCGAGGTCGACGACGCCCTCGCGGCGCTCAAGGCCAAGATGGCCTCGTCGCAGAAGAGCCTCCCCAAGGCCGAAGATTGACCGCCGACCACCTGCGCAGCCCGGCGCGCGGCAAGCTGCGTGCCCATACGCCGCAGGCCAAGGCGGCCGGGTTCCTGGTGTTCTTGGCGCTCGCGCTCGGCCTGACGTTTCCGTACTTCGAGAAGACCCGCAACGCGAACGAGCTGCCGCGCGTGATGCAAGCGATGGCCCACGTCGACACCGACGTCTGGGCCATCGACGGTCCGGGCGGTCGCCGTTTGCGGCCGGGACCCGACGTGTCGCGCAGCCACGTCGACGGGCGCATCTATCCGAACAAGCCGCCGGGGACCACGGCGGTGATCGAGGTCGCGTACCGGATCGCGCGGGCGGTTCACGGGGAGGACCTGTCTCTGCGGCTGCTCACCTGGTGGGCGCGCATGCTCTCGGGTTGGCTGCCCACCCTCGTGCTCGCGTGGTTCTTGGTGCGACGCCTCAGCGCCCAGTTCTCGCGCGCGCCGGCGGTCGCGGCCGTCGCCGTCTACGTACTGGCAACGCCCGCCTCGGCCTACGCCCACCTCGCGTACGGGCACCAGCTCGCGGCGGCGCTGCTGTGCGTGGGCGTGATCCTGTGCATCGACGCCGCTTCGTCTCCGAACGCGTCGATGTCGGCGCGCGGTCGGCTGCTGCGGGCGCTGGGCGGAGGGGCGCTGGCGGGGGCGGCGGTCACCGTCGAGTACGGGGCGGTCTTCGCCGGCATCCCCCTGGGCGTGTTCTTGCTCTGGACGGCGCGCAGGCCCGGTCGTCTGCAGGTCACGCTGACGGCGTTGTTCGGCGCGTTGCTGCCCGTGGCGTGGCTGGGCGCGTATCACCGCACGGTCTACGGCGCGATCTTCTCCACCGGCTACCACCACGTCACCAACCCGGACTTCGCCGAGAAGCACGGGCAGGGCTTCTTGGGGCTGTCTGGACCCACGTGGGACGGCGTACAGACCCACCTGCTCGACCCCGGCGGCGGCTTGCTGTGGTGGGCGCCCCTGGTCCCCTTGGCGCTGTATGGGCTGGTGCGCGCGAGTGCCCACAAGGACAACCCGGTCTACTCGCACGCGCGGGTCGGGCTGGCGATCGTGCTGCTGTACGTGGTCATCCTGTGCAGCCTCAGCTTCACCGGGGGCTGGCGCATCGGGCCGCGCTACATGGTGGCGGTGCTGCCGTTCCTCGCCTGGGGCTGGGCTGAGGCGCTGGGCCAAATCCGCACCCGGCCGATGTGGCAAGCCGGCGTGGTGGGCCTGCTGATCTACGGCCTGGTCGTCAACGCGCTCGCCGCCAACCTGTGGCCGCACCTGGATCTCACGAACGTCCACCACCCGGTCTCCGAGGTGCTGCTGCCGCTGTGGCGCGAAGGGGTGGAGCCCTACGGCCTCGCCCGGTCGTGGTTCAACCTCGACCTCGCGCACCTCGTGGTCGGTGTGTGCGTCGTCGGAGGAACCTGGGCCGTGCTCGGGGTGGTGGAGTGGACGCCCAAGACTATCGGGGGGGTCGTGCTCGGTGTGGCGCTGGGGGCGATGTCGATCGCCGGGGTGACCCGCTGGACGCCGCACCCCAAGGCCCGCCGCAACCTCGCGTACATCCTGCGCACGTGGGAGCCCGAGGTGGAGCCGCAGCGCCGGCGGCCGAGCAAGCGCCTGCCCGCATTGGCTCCTGGAGTGGTCGACCACGGTCCGCGTCGCAAGCCTCAGATGGTCCCTCCGCGCTGACTTTGCCCCAGTGCAGTCCCCCGAGGATTCCTACCGAATCTTCTTCCTCGGTTCGGCGTCCAACCGTACAGTGCCAAGCGGCCAAGGCCGGCCCGCTGGAGTGTTCCATCGATGATTCTCGAATCTCTTCTTCTCCTTGGACTGTCAGCCTCGGCGATCGAGGCTGAGGCTGAAACTGCGGGCGCGGAAGCGCCCAGCAAGACCTCGAACAGCGCCGCCGCGGCCATTCGCGCCAAGCAGGCGCAGAAGCAGGCGGCAAAGCGCGCGTCGGCCAAAGTGCGGCCGGTCAAGCTCGCCGAGGAAAAGGCGCGCAAGAAAAAGAAGAAGGACAAGCGCAAGAAGTCCGCCAAGCGCAAGAAGATCAGCCGGGTGATGCCGGTCTCGGCGTTCACGACGGTCCGGAACAAGTCCAAGCTCAAGGCGCGCGAGGCAAAGGCCAACAAGAAGACCCGCGACCGGCTCGCGGTGCAGCGGGCGCTCATCAAGAAGAAGAGGCGCCACTACCGGGTCGCCTACACCAAGGCGCTCGACATCCCCACCGCACAGCTCACCGGCCTCAAGCCCCTCGAGAACGAGCGGGAGGTGAAGCGCAAGCAGAACGCCAAGGCCAAGGCCAAGCTCGCCAAGCTCGGCGTTCGCGGGGCGCCGAACCTGATGCAGCGCATGGTTCGGACCCGGCCGGTCATGGCGCCCGACGCCGTCGCCTCGGCCCCGGCCACGGGCAAGACCTCCGACCAGGTCGACACCCCGTTCAACACCCCGGTCGGCGACGCGACGTGCTCGCCGTCGATGACCGCGTGGAGCTGGAAGGAATACCTGGGCGCGCCGCGTTCGCAGGGCGCCTGCGGCAGCTGCTGGGCGTTCGCCACGCTGTCGGTGTTCGAAGCGGCCGAGAAAATCATCAACAACCTCGGCGTCGACTTCTCCGAGCAGCACATGGTCAACTGCGCTCGCGGGCGTGGTCCGTTCGGCTCCGACGCAGACGCGGGCACCTGCACCGGCGGCTACATGCACATGGTCTTCGACTACCTCGAAGACAAAGGCGCAGCCTTCGAGGACGCGGTCCCCTACCAGGCCAAGGACCTCACCTGCGACCCCGACAAGGCGTCGTCGCACAAGGTGGCTGCGTGGGGCTTCGTCGACTCGTCGGCCTCGGTGCCCTCGACCGCGAAGATCAAGGAGCAGATGTGCAAGAACGGCCCCATTGCGGCAGCCGTTCACGTCAACGAGGCGTTCAAGATGTACGCCGGCGGCGTGTTCGACGACAACGCCAACAACCAGGTCAACCACGCCATCGTGCTGGTCGGCTGGGACGACAAGCGCGGCGCGTGGCTGCTTCGCAACTCGTGGGGCGACTGGTGGGGCGAAGACGGCTACATGTGGATCGAGTACGGGTCCAACAACGTCGGTGCCCAGGCGCTGTGGGCTACGGTCGAGTCGAACAAGCCGCCCGTGGTCAAGACGCGGTCGCAGCGAAAGCTGTCGGTCAAGAACGCAACCGGCGGCCCGCTGAAGGTGTCGGTGCAGTACAAGAACCGCACCGGGTGGGCGCCCGCCAAGGGCTCGAGCAAGGCGTCGCTCACCTACACGATCGCCGACGGAGCCGAGGCGTCGGTGGGTGTCGACGGCACCAACATCCGAGCCAGCAAGGTGCGTCTGTGGGCGACCGCGGCCGACGGCTCGACGTCGTGGTCGGAGTACAAGACCTCGGACCTGTCGCTGGTGCCCGAAGGCAAGTACCAGTCGAACACGCTCGAGACGTTCGTCTACACGTTCGACGCCTCCAACAAGGACGTCGCGGGCAAGAAGAAGAAGAGCAAGAAGAAAAAGCGCACCAAGAAGCAGCTGTTCGCGGACGGCTACGGGGCGATCGACGCGGGCAACCACGACAAGGGCCGCACGCTGCTCTCGCGCTACCTCGAGCGCTTCCCGGGCGACGACCGCGTCCCCGAGGTGATGTTTTGGATCGGCTACAGCCACTACCAGGAGGGGTCGTTCTACGAGGCCCTGCTCGAGTGGTACGACGTCGTCGTCGACCATCCCGACCACGACTTCGTCGCCTACGCGCTGTACTACTCGGGCCTGGTCTACACCGACCGCGACGAGTGCGACCTGGCGCGTACGTGCTTCGACCTGGTGGCGCACGGCGGGTACCCCTCGGCGACGGACGAGTGGGTCTCGGCCGCCAAGGACCAGATCAAAGAGCTGAACAAGAACGGCAAGAAGTACTGCGGCTGATCTCGTGCGACCCGAAGCTCAGCAGCTCGGGGAGCGGTCGATGGGGTGGGGCGCCGCGCTGGGCTTCGGCCTCGCGATGCTGCTCAGCGGGCTGTTCGTGACCGTCGCCATCGCGGCGCCGTTCGTGCCGCCGTTCGCCGCCGAGTATCCCGCCTCGCTGCCGCCGCCCGAGCCCGACCCCAGCCGCTGGGGCACCTCGGCGGTGCTGCTGCTGTTCTTCGGGCCCATGTTCCTGCTGTTCGCGCGGGCGACCTACGCCGCGATCCGAGCCGCGCGGGGCCTGCCTCCGATTCGCGTCGTCACGCGCCGCATGGGGTGGGTCATCGCGATCGTCTACGGCGGGATCGGGGTGGCCTTGGCCGTTGCCGTCGTCGTGCTCGACCCCAGCCGCTGGGTCGAGTTCGTCGAGATGGGCACGGTCAGCAGCTTGTTCTTCTCGGCCCCGTTCGTGGCGGGGTGGGTCGAGAACAGGCGCGCCTCAGCGCCGACGCCGTAGCGTCGCGGCCAGGCCCAAGAAGCCCAGCGCAAGCCACGACGGCGCCCCGCCTGCGGTGCAGCCGCGCTTGCTGCTGCCCTCGGCCGGAGGATCGTCGCTGGTGCGGGGCGGTTCGCGGTTGGGCTCGGCGCTGACGGTCTTGCCCGGCCCCGGGGGCGTGCAGGCCAGGCAGGGGCCGCAGGTCACCTCGGGAGGGCTGCCCTTGGAGTAGTCCTGCTCGCAGCACTCGTCGGGTTGGCAGGCGCCGGCCACGTCGCGGTAGGCAACGCCGTCGTCGCCTTTGTACGGCTGCTTGAGCGTGCACGCGTCGCCTTCGCCGAGCGCCTTGCAGGCTTCCACCGCAGCGTTGTTCTCGGAGGCGAACGCGACCGCGGGCAGCAGGGTGGCAACGAGGGCGCAGGGGAGCAGCCGTGGGAGCACGTCCCACCTTCGCACGGCCGCCGCCGCGGGTGAAGCCGGGTGCGCGCTTTGTTCCACGAACGCGGACGCGGCTCGAACGCGGACGCCCGGCTCAAGCGCGGGACGCCGCGGGCGATGTCCACCCCACGATGAACCATCACGCCCGCGAACTTGCATGCCGCTCCGCCTCGATGGCGGAGCCGTTCTCGCACGAGCTCGGCAAGCAGGTCGGCCGCGTCGCCCGAAGCCTGCGCATGGGGGAGCTCGAGCACGCGTTCTGCGATCTCGAAGCCAGCACGGACCGCCTCTACAAGTTCATCACGTTCTTGTCGGTGACCGTGCAGCTGCTGCGAGACGCTCAGCACCCGCTGGCCCGCGAGGTCGACGCGTACGAGCGGCGGCTGCTCGGGGTCCTCGAACGGGTCGAGGGCGCGCTCGCCAAGGAGGACTTCGTCGCGCTGACGATGGCGCTCGAGCATGGGGTCGCCCCGGTTCTCGACCGGTATCACGGCGTGGGGACCCGGGTCGCCGCAGCGCTGCGGCCCCGGCTCGCAGCCTAAGGGCCCGCGCGCGGTGATCCGCCTGGCATCGCGCTGCACCACGATGGCCGCGTTGCTCATCGGCGCAGGCCCGCTGCGCGCTCTCTTCGCGCCTCGCAGCCCGTGGTGAAACCCATCACGACGTCTCGCTCGTCTGTTTCGATCCTGGCAGTGTCGCCAAAACTTGCGGTACGCCCGGTCCGCGCTTCGGCTCCTACCCAGGAGCGAAAAATCCGTCGCGATCCGCCGCGCCGGGTTTCACCACAGGCTGCGAGCCCTCGCGGCGCAGCTCGGCACCCGTCGAATCACCGCGCGGGGGCCCGAAGTCAGCGCCGCGGACCCGGGTGTGTCGAACGACGGCGCGCGGGACGACGGATCGAGCGCATCAGCAGCGGCCGGATCCGGTCGATGGTGAGGCCCAGGCAGATACCGAGGCCGAGGATCGCCAGCAGCAAGAGCGGCGCGGTCGGACTCGCGTCCGAAGCCCGGGCGGCGGAGGCGGAGGCGGGAGAGGAAACCTGAACGTCGATGTCGGCGGCGTCCGTCGACAGGACCGAGGTCGCGACCCGCATCGCGGCCAGCTCGACCGCATCGGCGTCCGCGTCTGCCCGTACGCGCACGACGACGGAGGCGGCCTTGGCCGTGTCGCCCGGGTCGAGGGTGACCGTCGCGCGGGTGTTCTCGACGTCGTGCATCAACGCGAGGCTCGCTTCGATCTCGCCGGCCAGCGCCACTTCGGCGCGCGCCCGTTCGCCAGCCCGGGTCGGCAGCAGGCCGGGGTCGCCGTACAGCGCCGCCTTGTCGGCAGTGCGAGCCTGCGCGGGTCGACGCGGCGGGACGGGGTCGCCACAGCCAGCCGCGAAGAGCACCGCGAGGAGGGCGAGCATGCGCACCGCACAAGGGTCGCCCGAAGGCGCGTCCTGGCCAAGAAAGCCGCGCTCAGGCGCCGCGTCGAGCTGCAACCTCTGCTTGGAGATCGGTGGCGAAGGTGTCGAAGGAGGGCCGGAAGTCGGGCAGCTTGGGCGCGATCATTCCCATCATCGAGCCGGTCATGACCTCGGCCACGGTGAGGTCGGTGGTGCCGTCTTCGCGGGCGGTCAGCGTGAACGTCCGAACGCCCTTGAACGCGCGGCCGCCGTCTTCCCACACCAGCCGGGCACCCGGCTCGAAGGTGGTGACCTCGAGCGAGAAGGTCCGCTTGGGATCGATCGTAGACACCAGCTCGATCGTCTCGCCGAGCGCGATCGTGCCGTCGAGCGAGGTCACGGTGGAGTTCCAGGCCGGGTACGACGGGCCGTCGACGAGGACCGCCCAGACCGCCTCGGGCGCTGCGTCGATGTGCACGCCCACCCGGGTTTCGAGGTAGCGCTCGCCCTCCAGCGCGATGGCGGGGGAATCGATGGCGATGGGCTCCGCGGCCGCGACGGGGGCGGTCGAGGCGCAGGCGCACAGGAGCAGGGCGAGGGCGGCGAGCGGCCGAAGGTTCATGCGAAGGAGTGAAACACCGTTGCCGAGATCGGGGTAGATGGTTTTCGGAGACAAGATTATTGCTCAAAAGGTCATAATGGCGACGATGGGCGTGCGCGGAATCGACCTTAACGACCTGGCGGTGTTCACCGAGGTGGTGCGCTGCCGCAGCTTCACCGGGGCGGGGCGATCGCTGGGTTTGCCGGCCTCCGCGGTCAGCCGTCGCGTGGCCAGGCTAGAGGACAAGCTGGGCTTCATCCTGCTGCATCGAACGACCCGATCCGTCGGGCTGACGGCCGTGGGACGCGTCTACTACGAACGCACGGCGCGGCTGCTCCACGACGTGGACGATGCTGCGCGCGCCGCCGCGGCATTTCGAACCACGCCCGCCGGGTTGTTGCGGGTGACGGCGCCACCGGACGACGGGGGTGTCGTTTGGCAGATGTTCTCCGGGTTCGTTCGCGACCACCCCGACGTGGAGCTCGAGCTGATCCACACCCTCGAGCGCATCGACCTCATCGCCGAAGGCATCGACCTCGCGGTGCGTGGCGGTCAACCGCCGGACTCGACGGTGCTGCGCGCCAAGAAGCTGATCGACTCGCGCCTCGTCCTGGTTGCGAGTCCTCGTTACCTCGAGCGCCGCGGCACGCCGCAGACACCGGCCGACCTCGCCGAACACGACTGCATCGCGATGGACAACTGGGTGCCCAATGCGATCTCGGCGCTGCAGGGTCCCGACGGTCCGGTGCGGGTCGAGTTCCGCAACCGAATCCGCACCAACCGACAGGAGACGGCGCGCAAGGCCGCCGTCGACGGCTTCGGGGTCGCGCCCGTCGTGGAGATGACCTGCTGGAAGGAGCTGCGCTCCGGTGCGCTCGTCGAGGTGCTGCCCGGGGCACTTCCAGGGCCGGCGCCGATGTACGCGCTCGTGCCGGTGGCGCGGGCGAGCGGAGCGGCCGTGAACGCCCTGCTCGAGCACCTCATCGCCGTCGTCCCCACGCTCGCACCGACGCCGCTGCTCGGCGACGTCTCGACCGCGCGCTAGCAGCCTGTGGTGCAATCCAGCGCGCCGGATCGCGATGGATTGTTCGCTCCTGGGTAGGAGCCGAGACGCCGCGGTATCGGGCATACCGCAAGTTTTGGCGACACCGCCAGGAGCGAAAAGGACGAGCGAGGCGGCGTGATGGGTTGCACCACAGGCTGCTAGCCGTCGGGAGGGGGCCGAGCTGGCGTGCTCGCCGTTGGGCTCGACCTGCGCATGCGCTTGCCCAACAGCGACAGCAGGCGCGCGTGGTGGCGTGAGATGGTGCTCTTGTGGCGGTTCAGCTCCGCCGCGTACTCGCCCATGCTCAGCCCTCGGACGTAGAGTGCGTCGAGCAGGGCGTGGTCGTCGCGCTTGAAGTCGTGCATCGCGGCCCGCAGCGCGTCGGTGCGCTGGCTGGCCATCGCGGCGTCTTCGGCCGACTCCCCCTCGGCGACGACCTCGTCGGGGTCCGTCGGCGCGGCTTTGGCCAGCGTCACCGCGGCCGTGGTCTGGGCGACGATGTCCGCGGCTGCCTCCACCCGTTCGCGCAGCGTTCGAGGGTCGAGCCCGCCTTCGGTCGGCAGTCCCTTTTGGGCCTGCTCGAGCAGCGCTTGGGTTGCCTCGAGGGTGCGAACGGCTCGGTTGCGGCGCCGAATGCTGGGCGTGACCCGGCGGACCAGGTCCACCATGGCGCCGCGAATGCGGTAGTGGGCAAACGCGCCGAACGGTACGCCGCTGGCAGGGTCATAGCGCAGCGCGGCCTGAACGAGCCCTTCGTGACCGGCGCTGCGCAGCTCGTCCACGGATACGCTCGAGACCTGCCGCGCCAGGATGCGCGCAAGGCCTTCGACGCGCGGGACCAGGGCGGCGGCGCGGCGCTGCTGCGCTTCGGTCAGCTGCTCAGGCGCGGTCACGGAGGGCCGGGATCAGGACGCGGCGAGCTGCCGCTGGGCCTCGCGGATGTGCTTGCGCAGAGCCCACTTCTGTTCGTCGCTGAGGTTGTGAAACTGGATGCCCATGTCGCGGTCGGAGGCGCGAACGACGACCCCGTGCAGCGGCAGGTTGGCCGACAGGCGAGGGAACGACAGGACCAGCTCCACTTCCGTGCCCGGCGCCTCCCAGCCCTTCCCGCGGAACCGGCACCCCCCGAGGCTGAGGTCCGCGACCGGGTGGCCGAGCACGACCTCGCGGCCGACCACGTCCGCGCGGGCGGGGATCGGAAATCTCGGATGCAGTCGCGCGTCGGCGCTCACGGGCAGATCATAACGGACCCGCGAGGGCGTGAGCATTCTTCGGACGTCCAGGCACAGGGGGGCCCACGCCGGGACGTCGCGTCCAGCCTCGCTGACGGCTCGTCACGGGGGCTGCGAGGCGTTTGCCAAAATGACAATTGGCGCGGAGGGGCTCCGCGGTAACCCTTTGGATTTCGCGGGATTTTGCGTACCCTCCCGCCGGCCGGGGCATTGCACTGTCTCCGGTCGGATCCGCGTCATGACTCGCCTTCGCTCGCTGCTCCTCGCTTTCGGCCTTGGACTCGTCGCTGTTTCAGCGACCGCATGCAAGGACGCGCCGACGATTCCAGGGACCGAGATTCCGGACACCGAGGAGAACCGCGAGATTTTGCGGGTGCTCGAGCGGTACCGGACCGCGTTCGTCCGTCGAGACGCCGCCGGCATCCTCGCGACCGCGCATCCGACCTACTACGACACGGCCGGGACCGACGACCCTGGGGATGACGTCGAGTACGAGCTGCTCGGTCCCATCCTGCGCGAGCGCATGGCCCAGGTCGAGTCGATCCGCTTCACCATCGACTACCTCGAGGTGAACGTGGTCGACGACCGCGCGGTGGTGAAGGTGTGGATCGACGCCAGCTTCCGCCTGGCGCCCATCGTCAACCCGGAGACGGGCGGCCTTCGGGTCGAGAGCCAGCACGCGCGCAAGCAAGACCACGCGATGTTCGAGCTGCTGCGCGACGGCGCAAGCTGGCGCATCACTCGCGGGCTCTGAGCGCGCCCAAGACGGCCGGATTACGGCCGATACGACGCAAAGAAGTCGATGCGGCCGCGCCACTGCGCGTAGCGGAGGCGGTGTCCGTTGCCGATGCCCGGTTCGGCCTGCAGCTCTGCGAGCATCGCGTTCGCCCGGGCGTAGTCGCGGACCTGAAGGCTCGCGCTCATGAGCTCGTACCGGGTTGCCCGAACGAAGGTGTCGCTGGGCAGGCTGTCGCGCGCGGCGTAGGCCGCTTCGAGGAAGGGCACCGCATCGGCGGCCCGCTGCACGTTGAGCAGCTGGCGGGCGACGAGGTAGTTGCCCAGGGCGGCGTGCTTGGGCAGCGCGCGCAGCTCGAAGGCGCCGGCGAGGCGGGCGATGGCACCGGTCGCGCCGCCGCTCTTGGTGTCGAACAAGCTCAGGTACCCGCGCACGATGGGCGCGAGCGCCGGGTCGCGGGCGCCCTCGCGCTTGAGCTGGAGCAGCCGGGTGTGGGGCTCGGTGTCTTGCAGGGATAGGGCCGCGTCGTAGCTGCGCTCGGACGCCTCGAGCTCGCCGGTGAACAGGTACACGTCGCCGCGAAGTTCGTGCAGCCGGCTGCGCACGCTGACGGTCAGGTCGGGCATCGCCTCGACGCCCTCGAGCGTGGCGAGTGCCGCGGCCGCATCGCCGTTTTCGAGCTGGCCGACCGCGAGCCCGAGCTTGTGCGTGGGCTGTTTCGGCTCGAGCGCGCACAGCTGCTCATGGAACGCGACGGCCTCTTCGAACTGTGCCCGGCCCGCCGCGCGTCCGATCTCGGTGCGGACCGCGGCAACCTTGTGGGCACACGGACGCTCGAACACGCTGCCCCGCTTGAAGCGCTGTGCCTGCGCCTCCACGTCCTCGGGGCGGATGCCGTTGCGGGCCTCCAAGAATGCGAGCCACTGCTGCTCGAGGTCTTCGAGCGAGGTCCCGTAGGCGGCCTGGGCGTCGCCGGCGGTTCGATAGAAGGTGGCCATCGGCTCGAAGCCGCGGGTCTCGATCAGCCACAGGACGAACGAGCCGGCGGTGGTGTACGCCACCCGCGAACTCTGGCTGAGAAAGCCGGGGCCCATGATTGCCGCGAGCTTGGGGCGGCGCTTCAGCGCGATGAGGGCCTCGACCTGATCGTGCAGATCGAGGCGATCGGAGGGGCGCGGCGCGAGGCCGGTCGCGAAGCCTTCGATCAATCCCACGTTGAGGCGCAGGCCGTCGCGCGCGACCCCGAAGAGGTCGTCACCGACGGTGTTGCCGAAGATGTGCGCGAGCTCGTGGTGCAGGACGGGGTGGGGGAAGTCGCGGTGGTCGAGATAGATCTGCTGGCGCCATGGCGCGGCGACCTGCACGGTGCCCGCGCCCATCGCCTTGCGCTTCTGGTCGCGGTCGCGAAACACGAAGCTGTGAACCTTGCCCGGGGGCGTGCGGCCCTCCATCAGCGCGGCGAGCCGGGCGTAGGCGTATTCGTGCTCGGCGGCGACGATTTCGATGGTGCGGTCGTCGGGGGTCCGCGGCGCGTAGTCGATGATGAAGTGCTCGGTCTCGATGCGCTGGCTGAGCACCTCGCGGATGCTCGCTTCGGTCGCCGTGAAGCCGAAGTGGGCGCCGCGAAGCCCGATCGCGGCGGCAGCGAGGGTCGCGGTGAGGGCGAGAACCGCGAGCGGCCCGCGTCGACCCTCGCGAAGCCCCGACCACGGCGCAGCGCGTCGGCTGAGGTCGGCCGTAGTCGACACCGCGAGCAGGAGCAGGGCGCCGGTGCCCGCAAGCATGGTGTAGCCGCGGTAGCGCAGGTAGCGGTCGGTGACCCGCACGCCTTCGTCGTAGACCGACCCCGAGAAGTAGCCGAAGAACGGGTCGTACGCGTAGACCACCGGGTCGGCGTACAGCCGCCACAGCCCGATCACGATGCACGCGCCCATCGGCACGAACGCCAGCAGCAGGGCGCGTCGCCGGGTCGTCGCCAGCGTCGCGCCCCAGACTCCACAGGTTGCCCCCAGGAGCGACGAGAGCCCGGGGCCCATGCCGTAGAAGGCGAGTCCGCCGAGAGGATCGCAGCCGCGCTGCCACAGGCCGCCGAGCAGCGTCACCCCGATCGCGAGTCCGTGCAGGGTGAGCAGCTCGCGCAGGGTCTGAGCGCCGAGCGTCCACCACCTGCCGTCGTCGGTCCCGCGCAGGCGGCGAAGGGCATCGACGCCGGTCCCCATCGAAAGCAGCGAGATGATCGGCGCGAGCACGAACGCGTGCTCGTAGCCGAGGGATCCGACCAGCGGCAGCAGCGTCAGGCCGCCAGCGATGAGCACGAGGAGGAGGCGGCGACGCCAGATCGGCTCGGACAGCACGGCGAGGGCAGCACGCACGCCGCGGAGCATAGCGCGGCTTCGGTTCGTCGCTCATCCGTGACCGCGACGCGGTAGCCTTCCGCGCATGACCTACTCCGCCGTCTTTCGCTGTGCGTCCGGATGCCCGGGAGAGTGGCCGCTGACCGACGTCATCTACCGCTGCCCTCATTGCGGCGGCCTGCTCGAGGTCCAGCACGACCTCGAAGCGCTGCGCAGCCGCTCGGCGGCGGGCTGGATGAAGACGTTCGGCGACCGCTACCTCCGCACCCAGTGGCCGTACGGCAGCGGCGTCTGGGGCAAGAAGGAGCTGGTCCAGCCGCACGTGGCCGACGAGAACGTGGTGTCGCTGTTCGAGGGCGGCACCAACTTGTTCTGGGCCGAGCGCTACGGCTCGCAGATCGGGCTCGACGACCTGTGGATCAAGCAGTGCGGCACCAGCCACACCGGGTCGTTCAAGGACCTGGGGATGACGGTGCTGGTCTCGAGCGTGAAGCAGATGATGGCCGAGGGGAAGAACGTGCGCGCGGTGGCGTGCGCGTCCACGGGGGACACCTCGGCCGCCCTCGCGGCGTACGGGGCCGCGGCGGGCATTCCGGTGGTCGTGCTGCTGCCCAAGGCGAAGATCAGCGGCGCGCAGCTGGTGCAGCCGATGGCCAACGGCGCGCTGGTGTGCAGCCTCAACACCGACTTCGATGGCTGCATGAAGGTCGTGCAGGCGCTGACCGAAGACGACAGCATCTACCTGGCCAACTCGATGAACAGCCTGCGCATCGAGGGCCAGAAGACCATCTCCTTCGAGATGGTGCAGCAGTTCGACTGGGAGGTGCCCGACTGGGTGCTGGTGCCCGGCGGTAATCTGGGCAACGTCAGCGCCATCGCCAAGGGGTTCATGGAGATGAAGGCGCTGGGGCTGGTGGCGAAGGTGCCGCGACTGGTCTGCTGCCAGGCCGAGCACGCAAACCCGCTGTACCGGGCGTTCGCGCGCGCGCAGGCGCAGGGACGTAGGGTCACCGTGGACGACTTCGAGGCGGTCACGGCCGAGACCACGCTGGCGTCGGCGATTCAGATCGGCAACCCGGTCAGCCTGCCCAAGGCCATCAAGGCGCTCGCGGAGACCGACGGGCTCGTGGAGCAGGCGAGTGAATCCGAGCTCTCCGAGGCGACCGCACGGGCCGACCGCACGGGCATGTTCAACTGCCCGCACACCGGGGTGGCGCTGGCGTGTTTGGAGAAGCTGGTGAAGGCCGGCACGATCGGCAGGCGCGACCGTGTCATCGTGGTTTCCACCGCCCACGGGTTGAAGTTCTCGGAGTTCAAGACTCGCTACCACGGCGAGGCGCTCGACTTCCCGTCGGACCTGCCGAACCGCCCCGTCGAGATGGGGGCCGACCCGGCGTCCGTGGTCGCGGATCTCCACCGACTGCTCGATGCGCAGCCGGCATGACCGCCACCAGGGCCGCCTCGGCGCGCGCAGCGGGCCGGTAGCGAACCCGCGGTCCGATTGCGTGTTATGCAGCTCGGGATGGGCGTCGGCGTGTTTTTCTCCTCCTTGATGCTGCTTGCAGCGGTTCCCGCGGGTGCCGACGACCTCGCCGCGCCCACGCTGTTCGGGCAGGAGGTTCGCCAGGTGGAGCCCCTGACGCCCCTGCAGCTACAGGAGCGAAAGGCCGCGCTCGACCAGATGCTGGAAGAAAAGGGCTGGGTTCAGATCGGCGACCAGGTCCGGCCGGGCAACAAGGCGACCGGCTTCACGCAGAACCCGGACCCGGCGTTCGACTGGACGACGCCTCCGCACCGCAACACGATCTTCCTCAACTTCTTCGGGGCTGCGATGTCGCCGGGCACCAACGCGGCGCTCAACCAGTCCCCGTGCTTGAGCGCGCCGATGGACTGGCCCGGGTTCAACGGGACCGAGGCCCAGGCGCTGGCGCTCATCGAGGTGTTCGAGCGCCAGATGGAGCCCTACGGCATTCGCATCGCCTTCGAGGAGGTGCCGCCGCCCGAGCTGCCCTACGCCATGGTGATGATGGGCGGAAGCCCCGGGCTGCTCGGCTTCGGCAACGGCGTGCTCGGCGTGTCGTGCAGCGGTGACTGCGGCGACTTCTGGTGGCGCGACGCGACGTTCGCCTTCACCGACAACATCAACCCCAACAACGCCGCCACGCTGGGCACGACGGCCCTGCACGAGGCCGCCCACGCGTTCGGGCTCGCACACATCGACGATCCGACCAAGGTCATGAACCCGTTCGTCGGGAGCGCGGACGTCATCTGGGCCAACGGCTGCACGCCGTACAACGACGCGACCGGCGGCATCAACTGCCAGGCGACGCACGACGAGTTCTGCGACGGTGGTGCACAAAACACGGCGGCCGAGCTGCTCGCCTACTTCGGCGAGAACAGCCCCGACATGGAGGAGCCGACCGTCACGATCACCAACCCGCCTGGCGACATCGAGCTGCCCGTCGGCGGTGGCGTCACGATCGAAGCGGAGATCGACGACAACCACGAGGGCTTCGGCTGGAAGCTCGTCATCCCCGAGGTCGGCCAGGAGTCGGTCGCGTTCGCGTTCGAGCGCTCGTGGGAGTTGAGCAACCTTCCCGAGGGCACCTACACCGCGCGGGTCGAGGCCATCGACCACGAGCGCAACATCGGCTTCGACGAGGTGAAGATCTATGTCGGCGTCGAAGCGCCCGAGAGCACCGGGGGCGACGATGGAAGCTCCAGCACCGACGGCGACTCGGAGGGCGACTCCGAGGCGGACTCAGACTCCGCCAGCGGCACGTCGAGCGATGGGGCCGACGATGGCGCGAGCGACGGGGCCGACACCGAGGGCGGCTCCGGTGGCGGCGCTGCAGCGGATGATGGCGGTTGTGGCTGCACGACCTCCGACGAGCAGGGCTTTGGATTCGCGGGCCTGCTGATGCTGGGCCTCGGCCTGGTCCGCCGCCGCCGCTGAGCGAGCGGGCTTCGTTCGACGCCGCGCAGCGCCTCGAGCCTGCGCGGCGCTCTAGTACGTCGAGGGCGGCTTCGGCACCGCCGGCGCCGGGAAGTCGACCTCGGAGGGCTCGAACCCACCGCTGGGGATGGCACCGCGGGGCCCGTCGGTACACCCGGTCTGCGACTCCCAGCGGTTGTCGTCGTAGCAAACGAGCCCGGTCCCCGCGAGGCGAGCGTCGGCGAAGGGTCCGGTGCCCTGCATGTCGACGTAGTTGCCGGAGACGACGCCAAAGCGGGTCACCTCGGCGTCGCGAGCCTGCGTTGGGGCGATCTGCAGCCGCGCCGAGTTCTCGCCCTCCCGCTTCGGGTTCGAAAGGTAGAGGTCCTTGAGGACGGTGTAGCGACTCTCGAACATCTCGGCGCGGGTCTTCGCGTCCTTGCGGCGCCCCAGCAGCATGTCCTGCGCGAGGCTGCCCTCGGGGCGAATGGTGACGGCGCACTTGCGACCCTTGCCGCCGATGTGGCCCGCGTTGATGTCGCTGTGCGCGACGAGCAGGCGGCTCGAGCACTCCACCCGCACGTTGTGCTCGGCCGCGAGCCGAACCTCGCTGTCGAGGATGCCGAAGAAGCTCACGCAGGCGTCGTCGACCATCGCGATGTTCACGCCCGGCGGCTTCGTCCGGGAGCCGATGACGGTGCTCCCGCTGACGTACAGCCCATAGGGGAGGGGCACGCGACCGCAGCTGAGCTGGTCGTCGCGACGGCAGCGGCGCGTGGCGGCCGAGAAAATCACGCCGCCCTCGGCCTGGCGCTCGAAGTCCATGTCGAGGTCGTGCAGGGTGACGTTCTTGAACGCCATACCCAAGCCGACTGCGGCGACGCGCAGGTCGGCGAGCGTCACGTCCTCGATCCAGTGCGGCACGCGGTACGAGGCGATGTCGCGGTCGGTGGTGGTCGGGTCGGCGCAGCTGCGGCCGCGCCCGACCCCGAACATGCCGAGCTCGGGCTTGGGGTCGGTGGCGTTGCCGAATCCGGTGATCGTGATGCCGCGGCGGCCGTATGCGATGCAGCTGCGGCGCACGTCGAACCGCTCGCCGCGGCGCAGCAGGTAGCGCGTGTCGCTGCGCCAGTTGCCCATCGTCGGCAGCGAGCGCGCGCGCGATGCATCGGCAGGGCAGGGGTCGTCGCCACCCCACTGACCCGTCGCCGAAACGCAGACCGTCCGCGTCTTGGGGTAGGCGGTCGACTGGGCGCGGACCTCGACGGTCGACCACGCCGTGACCCAGTCGCCGGCAGCGTTCTGCACCGTCACGCCGGGATGGAAGCGACAGGTTCCGCTCTCGCAGACGTAGGTGTGCATGCCGACGGGCGTGTTGGTGTCGGACTGCCGGCTGACGCCGCGCCCGGTCTGCCGGTGCGTTGCACCGCGCTCGATGAGGCCATCGCGGGCATCGGCCTGCGCGTCACCGTAGTCCCAGTAGACGCCGCTGTGCGCGAACGGGTTCGGATCGGCGGCGTCCTCGATTGCGTCGATCGAGAACATCACCGAGCAGGGCGAGACGCAGCTCGTTCGGGACGCTCGCAGCCCAGCGAGCGACAGCGTGCCGCCGCTGGATTTGTCCTCGGGCTGACCCTGCGGCCGCGCAGCGGGCCCGTCGACGGGGGGCACGGGCATCGCCGGGGCTCCGTCGTTCGCAGCGTCACCCGGCGAATCGCCCTCGCGCGGGCTCTGCGAGCTGGACTTGGACACCGGCTCGAGGCGGCACCCGACGTGAAGCAGGGAGCACGCGACGACGAGGGGCCACACGCGGAGCGCGGTCATGGTCGCAGAGTATGACGCAGCCGAGGGCGCCGCATCAGCGCAGGAGCCTCAGCCCCACCCGCGCAGGCGATTTTCTTCGGCGCGGTAGTACGCGAGCCCCTGCTTGACGGCCTCGATGCCTTCGGCCGCGCCGCGAATCTCGTCGACCACGACCGACTTTTCCTCCAGCACTTTGTAGTCCTCGAAGAAGCGCTTGATCTCGACGTAGGTGTGCTTGGGGATGTCGCCGATGTCGGTGACGTCCGCAAACGCGGGGTCGTTGACCGGCACGGCGATGACCTTGTCGTCCGGTTCGCCCTCGTCGGCCATGTGCATGACGCCAATCGCTCGCACGATCATGATCGACAGCGGATGCACGGGCTCGTAGCCGAGCACGAGGACGTCGAGCGGGTCCTTGTCGTCGCAGTACGAGCGCGGAATGAAGCCGTAGTTGGCTGGATAGTGGACGGAGCTGTACAGGACGCGATCCACCCGCAGCAACCCGCTGGGCTTATCCAGCTCGTATTTCACTTTGGACCCCCGCGGGATCTCGATCACCGCGTTGAACCCCTCGTGGACGGTGTCGGGGTTGTTCGGGATGTCGTGCCACGGGTGGACCATTGCGAGGACTATACGGTTCCTCGGCCGAAGCGAAAGGCCCTCATCCGTCCAGAGCGCTGCGGCGGTGCAGGGGGGTCCCCCAAACGATGCACGCCCCGATACGCGCCGTCGTGCGTTACGTGCCGATGAAGTTGCGGGTGCGCTGCTGAAGGTTGTCGGGGACCTTTGCGTTGAACCGAAGGCGGACGCCGTCGCCGTCGCGGACGGCCCAAATCTTCGCGCCGACCGGGAGCTCCATGCGGGCGACGAAGTCCTGCATGTCGCTGCTGGTCTTGCCTGGCACGGTGCCTTGAACGTGGACGCCGTCGACGCCCTCGCCGCGCACGGTCACGATGAACACGGCGCTGCCGATTCCACCGCGGACCAGCTTAAAGGCAATCGCCGCGGTCGCGAGCGCGACCACGGCGAGGACGATGGAGCTTGAACCCATCGGGAAGAGGGAGGCTTAGCCCCGCTTGTCGAGCGGAACGTAGTCGCGAGCGCCGTGACCGGTGTAGATCTGGCGCGGGCGGGCGATCTTCTGCTCGCCGTCCTCGAGCATTTCGCTCCACTGTGCGAGCCAGCCGCTGGCGCGCGGGATGGCGAAGAGCACGGGGAACATCTCGGTCGGGAAGCCCATGGCCTGGTAGATGAGGCCCGAGTAGAAGTCGACGTTCGGGTAGAGCTTGCGCTGAACGAAGTAGTCCTCGTTGAGGGCGATCTTCTCCAGCTCGAGCGCGATGTCGAGGCGCGGGTTCCGGCCGGTGACTTCGAAGACCTGGTCGGCCAGCTTCTTGATGACGCGGGCGCGGGGGTCGTAGTTCTTGTAGACGCGGTGACCGAAGCCCATGAGCTTGCGCTCACCCTTGCGGACGCCTTCCATGAAGGCGGGGATGTTCTTCACGTCGCCGATGTCGTCGAGCATGCGCAGGACGGCCTCGTTGGCGCCACCGTGCAGCGGGCCGTAGAGGGCGGCCGAGGCCGCGGCGAGCGAGCAGTACGGGTCGGCTTCGGAGCTACCGACGGCTCGGGCTGCGCTGGCCGAGCAGTTCTGCTCGTGATCGGCGTGCAGAATGAACAGCACGTCGAGGGCCTTCTCGAGGATCGGGTTGGGCTTGTAGTTCGGCTCCGCCAGCTGGAAGAGCATGCTGAGGAAGTTGCCGCAGTACGACAGGTCGTTGTTCGGGTAGACGTACGGGCGACCCAGCGAGTGCCGGTAGGCCCACGCCGACACCGTGGGCAGCTTGGCGATGATCTTGACGATGTGCTCGTTGCGGCACTCGGCGTTCCGGACGTCTTTGGACGACGTGTAGAACGTGGAGAGTGTGCCCAGGAAGGCGACGAGGCGACCCATCGGGTGCGCGTCGTAGCGGTAGCCTTCCATGCAGGTCTTCAGGAACTCGTGCACGTAGGTGTGCGTGGTGATCTCGTTGGTCCATGCGTCCGACTGCTGCTTGTTGGGCAGCTCGCCGTTGAGCAGGAGGTAGGCAACCTCCAGGTACGTGGACTGCTCCGCGAGCTGCTCGATGGGGTAGCCGCGGTACCGAAGGATGCCCTTGTCACCATCGATGTACGTGATCGCCGACCGGCAGGACGCCGTGTTCTTGTACGCGGGGTCGTAGACCATGAGCCCGAAGTCCTCGTCGGAGGTCTTCATTTGGCGGAAGTCCATCGCGCGGACGGTGCCGTCGTTGATCGGCAGTTCGAACGCGTTCCCAGTGCGGTTGTCGGTAATCGAGAGTGTGTCGGCCATCAGCAGCTCTTCGCGAAAGTGGCGGAACCATACAGGCGAGCCCGCGGCTTGCCAACACGGCTTTGGACCCATGCCCGTCGGTGCGCCGAATGTGACGATTCGGTGACCAAACCGGACGTCAGACGCCGATTTTGCGGGGATCAACCCGGCGTGAGGTCGGGGGAAAAGACCTGCCAGACGCGCGTTGCAGCACCCTCGGCATCCTCGCCGCCCGCCACGATGGTGACGCCGGTCGGCATCGTTGCGAGCCCGCCGCCCACCGCACGCACCGGCGCGCCTGCGGGCTCCGACCCCTCGAGCGTGGCGCGATCCAGCCGGACCAGGCGGCCTTCGCCTTGCGCGTATACCGCTGCGGTGTCCTCGAGCCAGAGCACGTCGCGCATCGGGAGGGTCAGCAGGTCGACCTCGACCTGGACGTCCCACGGTGTGGCGCGGCGATCGATGCGGACCGCGTCGGCCGTCGGGGCCGCGTCACGGGTGCCCCCGCCGCACAGCGTTTCCTGCTCCGCGAGGTCGACGCAGCGAAGACCCGTCCACGCGCCGTCGCGCTCGCCGTAGCCGGTGCCCGTCCCGAGGTCGAGCACGAGGGGAAGCGCGGGGTCGTCTCCGCCGACCACCATCAACGCCTGTGCGCCTTCGGTGTCGATGCCGTGCAGCGCTGCTCCAACGCGAGGGCCATCCAGCGTGAGGGACTCGACGGTGAACACGGGCAGGGAGCCGCTCTCGGGCAGGACGTCGACCCGCAACACGTCGGTCTGCGTGCCGCCGCCGGCGACGTAGATGCGCGCGTCGAGGTCGTCGTACCAAAGTCCGGCCCCCGGCCGTGGTGGGGCGTCGTCGAGGGTGTCGGTCACCCAGCTGTCGGTGCCGTAGACGTAGCGGGCCACCGCGGTCTGCTCGACGATCGACAGCCGGGTCACGCTCCCGGAGGCGTCGCCCACCATGATCCCGTCGTCCGCCGCGGGCGGCACGTCGGGGTAGGGGGCGAGCGTGACGAAGTCGAAGGTGTAGCCGTCGAAGAATGCCGCGCTGCCGTCGGAGCCCAGCGCGACCGCGCCGCGGCCGGGGGAGGGCGCGATGACGGTGCTCGCGTCGGGCAGGTCGAAGTCGCGGTCGAGCGTGGCGAGGGTGCCCGGGTAGCCCAAGAACACGATCACGCCCGCCCCGGCCGCGCCCGCGAACGTGAACGGCGGCGTGCGCCCGTACGCGAGCAGCGTTTCGTTGCGGGCGAAGAACACCTCGAGCGTGCGCGACACGTCGTCGGGGGGAAGCTGAACTTCCAGCGACGCATCTGGGCCATCGACGGCGCTCTGGTCGGTGAAACCGTCGGGCGAGAGCGTGATCGTGACGTTGTTCGTGCCGCTCAGGGGCCCGTCGTCGCGGGGCCGCTCGAACCCGATCGCCACCTCGGAGGTGATGTCACCGCACCCAAGCGGCGCGATCACGAGCGCAAGAAGCCAGCGGGCACGCATGCGCGAGGGTGTAGCACGGCGATTTGCGTTGCCGTGTAGGTGATGTGGGTGTAACCCCAAGGACATGAAGTGCTGGGGATGGGGAGTCGTCGCGCTCGGGCTGACCGTGCTGGCCGGGTGTGACGAAGAAGCACCGGAGGTCATCGACGCCGAGCCGCCCGGAGAGGGCGTCGCCTTCGATGAGGAGAACCCGTACGCCGATGTGGAGGGCAAGGCCGACTCTCCGCGCACGTATGAGGTCCCCGAGGACGTGCCCGCGCTGGTGCGCCCGGAGATCATCGTCTCCTTGGAGCGAAAGACGGTCCACCTGTTCGACCGCGAGACCGGCTTCTCGGTGGTCTACCCGACCGGGCCTGGTGCGCTGACGTCCTCGGGTCGCAGCATGACCCCGACGGGGTTCTTCGCGACCGGGTCCGACGTCGAGGACTGGTGGTACTTCATTCCGCGCCGCTACGCGCCCGACTACTTCGGCGGCTTCCCGTTCCTGCGGTTGACGATCGAAAACTCCGACGGTCAGCACACCTACGGCATGCACGGTCCGATCTCGTACACGTGCCCCGGCGGCGGCAGCGAGTGTGACCTTGAAGCCCGGCAGTGGTTCCTCAAGCGCGACTTCGTCAGCCACGGCTGCATGCGCATGGAGGCGGAGGACATCGTGGACCTCTTCTACGCGGTCAACGACCACCCCTCGGTGCCGGTGACGATCATCGCCGAGGCCGAGCTCGACGCGGCTGGCGCCGTCGTCGACGTGGGGACGGACGTGCGGCTGTGGGAGGTCGGCGCCGCCGTGTCCTACGGCGAATGCGGCAGCCGGCCCGACCCGTACGCGGTCGACGGGCGGTGGACCCGATCAACCTGCGACTGAGGGTGCGGCGGCCGGCCGCGGTCCGAAGATCGCCGTCCCGACGCGGACCAGCGTCGCCCCCTCTTCGATGGCGACCGCAAAGTCGGCGGACATGCCCATCGACAGCTCCTTCAGGTCGACGCCCGGCCGGCTCGTGCCGGCAAAGCGGTCTCGCAGCGCCCGAAGTGCGGCGAAGTGGGGGCGGCTCTGCTCGGGCGTGCCGCGGGGCGGGATGAGCATGAGCCCTCGGCAGCGCACGTGATCGAGGTCGGCGAACCGGGCCAAGAGGTCCTCGAGGCCCTCGGGCGTCACGCCGGCTTTTTGGGGCTCGGCCGCGACGTTGACCTGCACCAGCACGTCTTGGGCGACGCCGAGCGCCTCGAGCTTGCCGAGCACCTTGGGGCGGTCGACGGTGTGGATGAGGTGCGCGCCGGCGACCAGCTTGGCCTTGTTCGACTGCAGCGGCCCGATGAAGTGCCAACGAGGACGGGGCGGGTCGACGAACGCGTCGACCTTCTCCGCCAGCTCCTGGGCGTAGTTCTCTCCGAAGTCGATCAGGCCAGCAGCGAGGCCCTGCGCGATGGCGTTCGGGCCGTGCCGCTTGCTCACCCCGATCAGCGTCACCGCTTGACCGTGGGGGCTTGCCGCCGCGGCGGCCTCGACCGCACGCCGAATGGTGGCGAGTCGCTCCGCAATCGTGTTCATCGGCCCGCTCGCAGCGCTTGAACGACCTCGGCGACCGGCAGGCCGACCACGTTCGTGTAGGACCCCTCGATGCGCGTGACCCACCCAGCGGCCTCGGCCTGAATCCCGTAGCCCCCGGCCTTGTCTCGCCAGGCGTCGGTCGCGAGGTAGGCGTCACGCTCGTCGTCATGCAGGGTCCGCATCCACACCCGCGTCGTCACGTCGTGAACGTCGACCGTCGCGTCAGCCGGACCCAGGGTCCACGCCGTCGTGACCCGGTGACCGCGGGGCCCCGCGATCGCGGCGAGCATCCTGGCACAGCCCTCGGGGGTGGTCGGCTTGCCCAGCGGCGTCGGCTCCTCGTCCCCGACCCAAACCACGGTGTCGGCGGTGAGCACGAGCTGGCCGGGCGCGAGCGTGTCGCGCAGCGCCGCAAGGGCAGCGGCGCGCTTGTCGGCGGCGATGCGGCGCGCGTACTCGAGGGCTGGCTCGGCCGGGTGGCTCGTCTCGTCACAGGGGACTGGGGAGACGGTCAGTGTCACGCCTGCTTGCCGCAGGAGCGCGGCGCGACGTGGTGAGCCCGAGGCGAGCACCAGCGCGGGGGAGGGGAACATTGCGGCGATGGTCACAGGCGGATCGCGATTCGACAACACCCCGACGAGCGACTCGGCCGCAGCGCGGTATGCTCGGCGCATGCCCTCGACCACGCCCGTCCGCCCTGGCGCCGTCGCTGCCTACGCCGCCGCCACCGCCTCCGTCCCGCTGCTGTGCGTGCTGGTCGCCGCATGGCAGCCGATCGAGCGCGTCACGCCGGTCGACCCCGACACGATCGTTTCCGAGGACGCAGGCGAGGCGACCGAAGACCTCGAGGCCGTCCGGGCGCTGGCGGGCATGTGGTGGAAGCAGCTGCCCGGGACCGATGGGTCGCCGGTGGGCTTCTATTACTTCCACGGCGACGGCAAGGGCCTGTACCGCTACGGCAAGGTAGGGCTGAACAACACCCACAGCTTCGACTACACCGTTCGGGATGGGCAGCTCGTGCTGGAGTTTCGCAAGACCGGCGTCCGTCATGCGATCGACTACCGCGTCGAGTCCGATGGCGACATCGACTGGCTGACGCTGGGCTACGACCCCGAAGAGAAGGCGCACGGGACCCGCTACTTCCGCGACCGGCCGGGCCCCATTGCGCCCCATGCCGCGCTGGGCGACGACCTCGGCGTGCCGCCGGCGGGGCACATGTGGATCGACCTGCAGCCGTACGCGACCGGCGGCGGCGGCTTCCACTTCTATCAGTTCCGACCCGCCGGCATCGACGGCCGCGGCGTGGGCTGGTTCCACCGCGGTGACTTCGACGACTGGAGCACCGAGGCGTTCACGTACCGCATTGCGGGCGACGTCCTCGACCTGCACTTCACGCTGGCCGACGACGGCGAGATGACCCGGTTCGTGGTCGAAGACGGCGACCCACGGGTGCTTCGGCTGGAATCTGACCCCCGCGACTACTGGCACCCCCACGCCTACGTCGACATGGGGGTGTCCTTTGGTGGCATGCCTGCCTCGCTTCAGCTGGCGGCCGGCCTGGCCGACTACAGTCGGACCGAGTAGACCACGCCCATGGCGGGCTTGGCGAAGGCGTCGAAGTCCGCCGTCGAGAGTGCGTCGGCGACGCAGCGACCCAGTGCGTTGGCGTGAGGCGCCTGCGGCGTCGCGGTGCGGACCTTGCCGCTGCCGGCGATGGAGAGCTTCACCTTGACGGTCGTGCCCGCGTCGGCGCCGTGCGTGGCGCGGCACTGCTTGGCCTTGGCCTTGGGGCCCGCAAGCGCGGTGCGGATCTGCGTGCTGCTGAGCTTCTCGGGCAGCGAGACCGACGGCTTCTTGGTGGGGGCCTTTTTGGTGCTGCCCCCGCGGCCGCACGAGGCGGGGTCGAGGATGCAGTCGACGCTGAGGTCACCGGATTTGGCGGGGGCCTTCGTCGTCGGTGCCGGGGCGGCGGGGGCCTTGGGCGAGGACTTGGCCTTGGCCTTCGACTTCGACTTGGACTTCGACGTCGAGCGACGCTTCGTCGCGGCGGCGACCTTCGTCGGTGCCGGGGCGTCCGCCTCGGGCATCGGCGGTCCTTCGGGCTCGAACGGGGCGGCCTCCAGGTCGGCGGCGACGTCTTCGGGCATGTCCTGCGCGGGCATCATCTCGGCGTCGCCCTCGGTGGTGACGGGCTCCATCGTGACGGCAGCCATCGAAGGCTCGCTCGCGGGATCTTCGACCTCAGGCGTCGCGTGGGGGCCCAGCGCCATCAGGGCGAGGGCTGCGACGGCGCCGGTGAGCAGCCCGACGGTGGCGACGGCCCAGCGGGGCGCGCGAGAGGGTGGGGGCAGCGGCAGGGGCTCTGCGGGCGTGACGAGGCGCGAGGCCGCCGACAGCAACGACGTTCCACCGCCAAGTGTCGCCGTGCTGTCGGCGTCCCGCAGAGCGCGGAGATCGATCACCCCAGAGTCGTCGGCCGCCATCGCGGGGGCCGGCGTCTGCGCGGCCTCGACCCGAGCGCGGAGCGCCTCGAGAGAGAACGTGTGCGACGACTCGCTGGTGGGGGGAGACAGGGGGGTGGGGGTGGCGGTGGAGAGGGTCTTCATCGTTTCGCTTCTGCGCCGGGCGTCTCTTGCGACCCGGACCTCGGGTTCGTCTCGGACGCCGTGCGCACAAACTCCGACGGGCCCTCGTGCCGCCGTATTGGGGATGTATACGGAATCTTAACGCTTTTGCTCGGAAGCCCTCCCTCTCCAGGGGGGCTTTGCCCGGACGTCGCGCCACGGATCCCGGGAAACCCCTCGTCCCGAAATGCCCCACGTGGGGCACCGACCCAGGGCCTCGCGCGCGCCGCCGGTGCTACCATCGACCCATGCGCTTGAACGACGCGGTATCCCGCCTACGGGCAGGGGACGTCGCCGTGGTGAGGGGTTGGATTGCGGGATCGGTGGTGCTGCTGAGCGGGCTGTTTGGTGGCTGCAGCGTGGAGCCGTCGACCGAGAGCGGCATCGTTTCGTTCACGCCGCACTGCGGTGATGATGAGGGCGACCTGACGTGCAGCCAGCTTTCGATCGGAAAGCCCTTCTGCGACCTGTGTCGTCCCGCGTCGAACGACCAGGGCTGCTCGTCGGAACCTCCGTCGATTCCGGCGTGTCGGGTCGGGGGCGGGGCCACGTCCACGTTCACCAGCGCGGGCAGCGACGACACCAGCTCCACCACGACCGACGACGGCACGACTCTGCCGGACTCGGTCGGCAGCGAGAGTACCGCGGTGGCCGACTCGGGCTCTTCGGGCAGCTCCAGCTCGAGCTCTGGGGGTCCGATGCTTCCCTGCGAGACGCCCGACGGCACGTTCGACCGCGGCTGCGAGGACCGCGACGGCAGCCGTCCGTACTGCGTCGACCAGACCTGCGTCTCCTGCGAGGGCGCGGGCGGCAGCATCTTCTGCGGCGAGTCGGACGCGTTGGCGCCGGCCTGCAGCGCCCGCACGGGCCTGTGCAGTCCTTGTGGGGACGTCGATGCGTTCGCTTGTGACGTCGACGCGCCGATCTGCGACGGCACCGGCGCGTGTCGCCCGTGTGCAACGCACGATGAGTGCGGCAGCGGAGCCTGTCACCTCGATCCCGCCGATCCCCAGGCAGGCGAGTGCTTTGCCGAGGACGAGGTGGTCTTCGTCGACGCGAACGCGATCTGCCCCGGCGATGGCAGCGAAGGTTCTCCAAGCTGCTCGCTCGCGGCGTCGATGGCCGCGGTCGCCGAGGGCGAGAGCCGCGTCTTCCGGCTCGGCGGCGGTGACTACGTCGAGTCCGCGGTTCTTGGGGTCGATGCCGCCGTGGCCCTCATTGGGGGCGGTGGCGTGCCGACGCTTGCGGGCGATGGAACCGGCGGCGCGGGGCTCGAGCTTCAGGCGGGCCGGGCGTATCTCGACGGCGTCCGCCTCTCGAACAACCCGGCCGGCGAAGGTCTGCTGTGCGAGGGCGCCAGCGTGTGGATGCAGCGCAGCGAAGTCGGCGAAAACGCGGACTACGGCGTGTTCACCTCTGGCCCGTGCGCGCTGCGGATCGAGACGACCACCGTGTTCAACAACGGCGGCGGCGGCATTCGAGCGCTCGGCGGCTCCATGCAGCTCGACAACGCCGCGGTCGGCAACAACGGCAACGGCAACCGCGGGCCGGGCATCAACGCGCAGTTCACCACGCTCGACGTCCTCTACTCCACGATCGCAGGCAACGATGGCGCGGGCGTGGACAGCCTGCAGTGCCTCGAGGTCACCGGCTCGGTCCGCAACTCGATCGTCGTCGGCGTGAGCGACAACTCCGCGTCGCTCGACTGCTTCTCGCTCGACTGGGCGAGCACCGCGGTCGACTCCGGCAGCTTCGCGGGCAACGGCGGCCAGAACGTCACCGAGGCCTACAACCCGCTGTGGTTCAACGATGAGGACGGCGGTGACTTCCGCTTGGGAGCGCCTCCGCTGACGCCGTTCGGCGACGTCGCCCTCTGGCTCGAGGGTGACCCCGAGACGGATGCCGACGGTACGACGCGGCCGATGGGCGGCGCCCTGGGCTACGCGGGCGTGGACGAGCCGGGATGACCCGGCTGCGCTTCGCCTACGACATCGCCTGCCCGTTCGCGTACCTGGCGTTTCGTCAGCTGCATCGGGTGCGCGCGCACGCCGAGGTCGAGCTGATGCCGGTGCTGCTCGGCGGCCTGCTGCGCCACGTGGGCGCACCCGACGACCCGAACACCGCGATGGCGCCCGCCCGCGCGGCGATCAACCGACGCGACATCACGCTGTGGGGGGCACTGCACGGCGTCCCGCTGCGCATCCCGCCCGAGCACCCGCGGCGAACGGTCGACGCGATGCGGGTGCTGGCGGCCGCCCCCGTGCCGCACCGCGAGGCGCTCACCGCTGCGCTGTATGCCGCGTACTGGGAGGACGGCGTCGACGTCACCGACCGTGAGGTGCTGGCGGCACGCGCGGCCCCGTTCGGACTCGACGCCCACGCGCTGATCGAGGCGGGTCGCGAGCCGCTGCGCAGCGCGACCCAAGCCGCGTTCGAGGCGGGTGCGTTCGGCGTGCCCAGCTTCTTGGACGGGCCCCGGCTGCTGTGGGGCCAGGACCGCATCGGCCTGCTGCTTCGCGACCTGGGCGATCCGCTGCCGCCCGAGGGCTGGGTCGGACCGGCGGTCACGACGTCGACGTCGACGACGGTGACCTCGCTTCGCTTCTTTCACGACGTATCGTCGCCGTTCTCGTATCTCGCCTCGACGCAGGTCGAGCGCATCGCTGCGGCGTACGGGCACGCGGTCCTCTGGACGCCCATCCTGCTTGGGGCGCTGTTTCGCACGATCGGCACGCCCGACGTGCCGCTGCACGCGATGAACGAGACGCGGCAGGCGTACACGCGACGCGACATGCACGACTGGGCGCAGGCGTGGGGCGTGCCGCTGCGGTTCCCCTCGCACTTTCCGCTGCGCTCGGTGCTTCCGCTGCGGGCCATGCTGGTCGAGCCGGCGAGCACCGCGGCAATCTACAGGGCTGCGTGGGGCGAGGATCGACGCGTCGATACGCCCGAAGCGCTCTGTGCCGTGCTCACCGAGGTCGGCTTGGACGGGGCGGCGATCGTCGAGCAGGCGTCCGATCCCGGGATCAAGGCTGCGCTCCGAGAGAACACCGAGCGCGCCGTTGCATCGGGGGTGTGCGGCGTGCCGACCGTCGAGGTCACCTGGAACGACGGCGGACGGGTGCTGCTGTGGGGACAGGACCGCCTCGTGATGCTGCGGGCTGTCCTGCAGGGCTGGGTGCCGCCCGGACGCGACGGCCTTTGACGCGGCACCGCGTTCGCGCGAGGGTGGGCGAGCCGTGGCGGACGCCGAGGAGGAGCTGACCTGCACCGTCGAGCGCGTCGTCTATCACGACGCGCGGTCGCGCTATACGGTGCTTCGGGTCCTCGCGCCGGGCCACGACACGCTGGTCACGGCGGTGGGGCGGATGGTCAGCGTCGAGGCAGGCGCCGAGCTGACGCTGCGCGGGCGCTGGGATGAACACCCGCAGCATGGCCGCCAGTTCGCGATCGTGGGGATGAAAGTCGCGGTGCCCACCACCAAGCTGGGCATCGAGCGTCGGCTGATGCGCTACCCCGGCGTGAAGGCGGTGATGGCCTCGCGCATCGTGGCCAAGTTCGGCATGGAGACCCTTGCGATCATCGAGCAGCAGCCGCGGCGCCTGCTCGAGGTCGATGGCATCGGCGCCCGCACGCTCGAGCGCATCGTCGACCATCACGCCGCGCACTCGGGGCCGATGGCGCAGATCGAGGCGCAGCTGCTCGAACTGGACCTGCCCGTGCATCTGGCGAGCGCGATTCATGCCCGCTACGGCGATGACGGGATCAACGTGCTGCGCAAGCACCCGTACCGGCTCGCGCGGGAGGTCCGGGGCATCGGTTTCGCCACTGCGGACCGCGTGGCGCGGGCGCTGGGCATCGAGCCCGACAGCGCCGAACGCCTCGACGCCGGCCTCGTTCACGTGCTCGAGCAGGCCGAAATGGACGGTCACTGCGCGCTGCCCATCGAGCAGCTCGTCGAGCAGGCGATGCGCAACCTGGGCGCGCCCGAGTACGCGGTGCGTGACGCGGGCGAGCGACTCGTCGTCAGCGGCGAGGTGGTGCTGGAGCACGGCAACGACGGCACCCCGCTGGCGTTCCCCGCTCGCATGCTGGAGGCCGAGCGCGACGTGGCGATTGGCCTGGCCGCGCTGGCCCGCGGCATCTCGCCGGCGTGGTCGGTACCCGAGCTTCCCTCGCACCTGAGCGCGGGGCAGGCCGACGCGGTACGTGCGGTCGCCGAGCACGGGGTGGTGGTCCTGACCGGCGGCCCGGGTACGGGCAAGAGCACCGTGGTTGCCCAGGTGCTCGAGCTGGCGCAGGCCAACGCCGTACCCGTGATGCTCGCCGCGCCGACGGGACGGGCCGCCAAGCGTCTCGAGCAAACCACGGGGCACGCCGCGAGCACGCTGCACCGGCTGCTCGAGTTCCAGCCCGAGACGGGGGCGTTCTCCCACGGACCCGCGGACCCGCTGCCTCCGGGCCTGCTCGTCGTCGACGAGAGCTCGATGGTCGACGTGCATCTCGGCGCGGCGCTGGTCGGGGCGCTCACGCCCGCCCATCGCTTGCTGCTCGTCGGCGACGCGGATCAGCTGCCGTCGGTGGGTCCGGGCAACGTGCTTCGCGACGTGATGGCGGTGGCCGAGGAGGAGGACACCCCGCTGGCGCTGGTGCGGCTCACCGAGGTCTTTCGTCAGGGCGCCGGCAGCAGCATCATCTCCAACGCCAACCGCGTGCTCAACGGTGACGCGCTCGCCCCGGATCCGTCGGGCTCCGAAGGCGGCGAGTTCTTCGTCGTCGCCACCAGGACGGCGCAGCGCGTTCACGACCTTGCGGTCCGCATGGCCACCGAGCGCATCCCGGCCGCGTACGGCCTCGACGGGCGCACCGACGTGCAGGTGCTGGTGCCGATGCACAAAGGCATCGCGGGGACCGAGAACCTCAACCGGTCGCTTCAGGCCCACTTCACCGCCGGGCAGAAGGAGTGGACGCTTGGGGGCAAGTCGGCCCAGCGCCGAACGTTCCGCCGCACCGACCGGGTCATGCAGACGCGGAACGACTACGAAAAGTCCGTGTTCAACGGTGACATCGGCGAGGTGGTGCTCGTCGACGCCGAAGAGGGCAAGCTCGTCGTCGACTTCGATGGCCAGCGCGTCACGTACGAAGGGCGCGAAACCAACGCGCTACAGCTCGCGTATGCGCTGTCGATTCACAAAAGTCAGGGCAGCGAGTTTCCCGCCGTCATCGTGTGCCTCTTGCCCGAGCACCACGTCATGCTTCGGCGGAACCTCCTGTACACCGCAGTCACCCGAGCAAAGACACTGTGTGTGGTGGTCGGAGACTCGCGCGCAATCGAGCGCGCGATCGGCAGCGCCGCAGACAACAGCCGGTTCACAGCGCTCGCGAGACGCATCAAAGAGAGCCTCGACGCTCCCCCTACGCTGTTCGACGACGTGTCCGAAGAGGACTTCGATGATGGTGACCCTGGTGTGGAGCGGGACGTTGCGCCGATCGAGGACGACATCGACGCCTAACAGCCCCACTGTGGGCCGGCGGGGCCCGGTAATGTTCGTTGAGACTGCGCCGAACCTTCATTAAAGTATGAGGACGTGGTGGGGGTGGGAGTCGAACCGGTTACGCGGCGCGTGATGGATGCGAACGCGGTCGGGGTGGGTTCCATCATTGCGGATCGCTATCGCATCGAAGCCTTGGTCGCGCGCGGATCATCGGCAAACGTGTACCGTGCTCGTGACCTGTCTTCGCAGGCCATGGTCGCCGTCAAGGTGCTGCGTCCGGGCACAAACCACGAGACCACGCGGCGCTTTCTCGCCGAGGGTCCGACGCTGCGGCGGCTTTCACACCGCAACTGTGTCCGCGGGCTGCATCATGGGCGAGCGGGCACGCTCCCGTACGTCGTCATGAGCCTCGTCGAGGGGGAGCCGCTGGCCGCCCGTATCGGCCGCCCGCTTCCCGAGAACACGGCGCTGGCGCTGCTCGAGGGCATGCTTCACGGCGTCGCCCATGTCCACGCGGCAGGTCTCGTGCATCGTGACCTGAAGCCGGACAACATCGTGTTGCGTTCGGGTGCGGATGCCAACGCTGCGGCGGTGATCGTCGACTTCGGCATGGCCAAGGCCTTCACCGCGCCCTCGGACGACGACGCCACGCTCACCTTGTCCGGCTTGATGTCGGGAACGCCTGCCTACATGAGCCCTGAGCAGGCGATGGGGCTCAACGTCGATGAGCGCTCCGATCTCTACTCGATTGGGATGATCGCCTACGAGCTGCTGGAAGGACGGCGTGCGTTCGAGGACACTGACCCGGTCGCGCTGTTGCAGCAGCACATCGCCGGGGAGCGCCCGCCGCTCCGGGGCGCCTCGCCTGGGGTGCAAGCGTTCGTCGACCGGCTGTGCGCGCGTCTGCGCAGTGACCGGTTTGCCTCTGCAGATGCCGCGCTCGCGGAGCTACGAACGCTCCGGCAGTCGCAGACGCCCGCGGCGTCGGTGCTGCGGCTGCGTGCGCGTGATGAGAGGGAAGAGCGCGCACGTGTGGAGGCATGCCTCCGTGCAGCGATGGATGTCCGAGGAGCGATGGGCGCCGCGGTGGCGGAGGCGGATACGGGCGCGGTCTTGGGCACGACCGGCGGCGGTGGCTTCGACCTACGACGTGCAGCGGCCGGCAACGCCGCGGTGGTCCGGGCCAAGATGGCTCTGATGCGCAGGCTCGACACCGAGGGCAGTATCGAAGACATCCTCGTCACGTTGCGCGACCAGGTCCATCTGATCCGGCCGCTCCGCGCTCGTACCCGCTTCGTGTATCTCGTCATCGACCGCGAACAGGGGAACCTCGCAATGGCGCGGCGGCGGCTTGCATCGCTCGAGTCGCTGCTGCGCGGATAAAAAAAGAGTCCGGATGCAAACGCATCCGGACTCCGCGACCGAACCAAAGTCGCTACGGGCCGCCCGAAGACGAGCCGTACTCGAAAGGGTGAACGAAACTACTGGGGCGGCATCATGACCGTGTCGACGACGTGGATCACGCCGTTGCTGGTCTCGATGTCCGCTTGGGTCACGGTGGCGCCCGCAACCTTGACGCCTGCGCTGGCGTCGACGGGAATCGTTGCGCCGGAGACGGCCTTGGCTTCGCTGAGGCCGACGACGTCGGTGGACATCACTTTGCCTTCGACGACGTGGTACAGGAGCACGGCCTTGAGCTGCTCGGGGTTGGCGACCAGTGCGTCGAGGGCACCGGCGGGCAGCTTTGCGAACGCCTCATCGGTGGGCGCGAACACGGTGAAAGGACCTTCGCCCTTGAGCGTGTCGACCAGGCCGGCCGCCTCGAGTGCGGTGGCGAGCGTGGTGAAGGAGCCAGCGGCGACGGCGGTGTCGACGATGTCCTTCATTTCGGTTGCCTCCTCGGACGCGTCGGCCGTGGCAGCGTCGTCCATCGCGGACGCGTCAGCGGCCGGGGCGTCAGTGGCCGGCGGAGTGGGGGTCTTGTCCATGTTGGCGCAGCCGGTGGCCGCGAGAAGGACGGGAAGCACAAGGGCGAAGACTTTTTTGCTCATCGGAACAGCCTCGGCACCGTGTCTAGGGTATGTGCAAGGAAGCGCAAGCGCTTGGACAGAACAAACCCAAATTGTGCGCGCAATGGGGTGTTACTGCGCGAGCACGGGTGCTCAGACCTTGTACGTCATCGCCTCAGCGCGACATCAGGGCCGAGAGTGTCCGCCGAACCAGCGCATCGAGCGAATCTGGCGCCGGATCGCTGCTGCGGGCCTTCTTGAGCGCGGCATCCACGACTTTCGGCTTCCAGCCGAGGTTCACGAGCACCGCGCGGGCCTCGTCGTCGAGGGCATCGTCAGCGTCAACCGGCTGAGCATCGTCGCCGTCTGTGTCGCCGTCCTCGATGCCCAGGGCGGCGCGAAGCGGCTCCACCTTCTCCTTGAGGTCGAGGATGATCCGCTCGGCGGTGCGCTTGCCCACGCCGGGGATGCGTTCGAGCGTGGCGCGCTGGCCCTCGCCGATGGCCTCGAGCAGCTCCACCAGCGGGAAGCCACCCAGCACGGCGACGGCGTTCTTGGGTCCGACCTGGGGTACGGAGGTCAGCAGCTGAAACATGCGCCGCTCCTCGGGGCGGCCGAAGCCGTACAGCGCCAGGACGTCCTCGCGGACGTGCGTGTGGACCCAGAGGCCGCAGTCCTCGCTCTCCTCGGGGACCTCGGCGAAGGTCTGCCATGAGACGGTGAGCTGGTAGCCGACGCCGTTGACGTCGAGGACGATGGTCCCGGTCAAGGCGTCGCGAACGAAAACGGTGCCGCGGAGGTGGCCGATCATGATGGCAGGGGGTCGGGGTCAGGGCGCGCTGGCGGGCGGCCGCGCGGTCCGAGCACTGTGCCCGTGACACAGCGCGATGGCCAGGGCGTCGGCAGCGTCGGTGCTGGGCGTGGTCTGCAGCCCAAACAGCAGCTGCACCCGGGCCTGAACCTGAGCCTTGGTCGCTCGGCCGTGCCCCACGACCTGCTGCTTGATCGTCGATGGCGCGTACTCGGACGTCTGCAGCCCGTGTTGCGAGGCGAGCAGCATGATCGCTCCGCGGGCCTGGCCGAGCTTGAGCGCCGACGCGGCGTTCTTGCCGTGAAAGGCCTTTTCCAGCGCGAGGCAGCTGGGTTCGAACTCGGTGATGAGCTCGGTGAGCGACGTGGCGATCTCGGCGATCCGCTCAGGGACCTCGAGGCTTGGGGACGGACGTAGGACGCCGCACTCGAGATACGCGAACGCGCCACCCTTGCGCGGAGACGCCTCAATCACGCCGTACCCGACGCACAGCGTGCCGGGGTCGATGCCGAGGATGCGCAGCGGCGCCACCACTTCGGCATATCACGGCCGCGGTGCCGCGCTCAGGACACGCGCTCGTGGCGGACGCTGGCTGCGGCCTCGAGCAGATCTCCGACGGTCATCGACTGCGGGATGCCCTGCTGCATCATCGCGTTCCACAGGGGCCCGAGCGCGTCGTCCGGGGACCCTGCCGCAAGCGCGTCGCGCAGTGCGAGGACGGCGGCGCGTCGACGCCCACGCTCCAGTGCCTCGCTGAGCGCAGCAGCGACCGGGCTGTCGGGAGGCGCTTCGGGCAGGCGGAACACCAGGCCCGACGCGTCGTTGGTGCCAGACGCGGACCCAGTCGCGGGCCCTGTCGCAGGCTCGGCGGGCGAGCGCATCGGGGCCGGGCTCGTCGCAGCCGCGGGTGCGGGCACGGCCGGACGCGCCTCCACCGGGGGGAGGTCGGATGGCTGTGGGCGCCCGACGTGCTGGACGACGACCGGGGGCGTCTCTTTTTGCCAGCGACGCCGTGGCCCGTCGAAGCGGTCCCGTTCGCCGGGGCGAACCTGAACCTCGCCGGATGCGACTCGCTGCTCCATGGCTTGGCCACGGTGCAGGATCTCCTCGCCGTGTCCCTTGGGCAGGACCGTCACGACGGTGTCCTCCTTGACGATCGCGTAGAGCGTCTCGCCGAACTCGACGACCGGGATCAGCGTCTGCGGTTCGCCCAGCATGGCGTCGAGCGTGCGGATCGCTCGGCCGCCGTCCTCCGCATCTCCGAGGGCCTTGTCGAGCCGGTCCCGCAGCGTCTCGTCGTCCTCCTCCTCGCGGGTCTGCACCAACTCGCGGAGCCGTTGTACGGCGCGGTGGGTGATGCTGTATCGGCGGTGGCCGACGAAGGGGGGGCGCATGGGCTGGCGGTGTAGCCCAGCGGGTTCGGCCTGACCAGCCCTAACTTGCCAACGAGCGCGTGGACGTCCCACACTGGCTTCATGGTCCCCGCGCGCCCGCGCCTTCGACGCTCTCTCGTCGCTTTCTCACTTGGCGCGCTGGTGTCCTGGGGTGCTCCGGCACAGGCCTCTGCAGCCGGCGTTCGGGCGGCCGGCTCGGCGAAGCTCTCGGAATGGAAGAAAGGGGCGACCGCGTCCAAGGCCCGGACGCGCGCGATCCGGCGCGCTCGCGTCGCGGCGCTGCAGGCTGCCCTCGACGACCTGTCTGGCCCGTTCGACGACGAGGCCCGGCGCGCCGTGCTCAAGGCGGGGGAGCGGTGGACCGGGGCCTACCGCATCGTTTCGGAACACGTCGACGCCGACGGCGTGCGGGTTGAACTCGAGGTCGACATCGACGTTGCGCGACTGGCCAAGTTCGTCGCGCCGTCGGCTCTGCCGACGCCCGCGACTGCGCGCTACCACGTCTCGGCGATCGAGGCGGGTGAAGACTGCGGCATCGAGGCGGCGCAGCTCGACGAAGACCTCGCGCGCGTCGGGGTGCCGCGCAGTCCGGTGGGGCGATCCGAGGGCGTGACGATTCAGCTCGCCTGCGAAGCGCTGGGGCCGGTGCCCAACACGCTGTTGCGGGCCGTTCGCGTGCGGGCCGAAGCGACGCTCGGCCGGAAGACTCTCGTCGCGCCGTCCGTGGCGGCGTTTGGCATCGATGATGACAGCGCCAGGGCGCGGGGCGCGGCCGAGCTGGCGGACACGCTTGCCAGCGCGCTGGGGCGGCGCGACGCGGCTGTCGAGATTCGCGTCGAAGCACCGCATCCGGCCGCCCGTGTCCGTCGACTCGAGCGTGCGATGGTCGACTCGGTCCGCGGCGTCCGAGCCGCGTCGGTCGGGGGGATCGACCCCGATGGGGCTGTACGGCTGCGCGTGAAGGGGAACGCGAGCCCGGACGCGATCGCGCGCGGACTCGAGGCGTTGAGCCTGCCGGACTTTTCCATCACCATCGTCGGCGTCGATGCGCACGCGCTCACGATTCGTCTTCGCTAGCCTCTTCGTCGCGCTGACGGCCTGCCGCCCTGCGGTCGGGACCGGGGCGCCCCTTCAGATCGAGGTCGCGCCCGAGGACACCGACGCCGACGTGTACGTCGACGGCAACTACGTCGGTCAGGTCGGCTCGCTCACCGCTGCGGGCGCGGAGCCGCTTGTGCTCGCGCCAGGCGTACATCGCCTCGAGGTCCGCAAGCCCGGGCGCTTTCCGGTTCAAAAGACGCTTCGCGTGGACGGCGGGACCAACAGCCCGCCGGTGACGGTGCAGGCCGAGCTGCTCGAAGACCCCGGCTGAGCGATCACCAGCGGTACGTGTAGCCGACGTCCGCCCGCATCAAGAGCGGCGTCGGGTCGAGGGCGTACTCCGTGAAGGGGTCGGTGCCCATGCAGTCCGACCCCGAGCTGCCGGCGCTGAGTACGCCAACGCCAGGTCCGAGCCGGACGGTGACGCCGTGCTGCTTCTCGTCGCCGAGCAGCGCGCCGAGCAGCATGCGGACGCCGGTGCTGATGCCCGCGCGACGGCTCACGACGCGACCGCCGACGGGGCAGGCCGCGGGCGTGGTGCCTCGATGGCGTAGGGATTGTCCCGCGATGCCGAGCGTTCCGCCGACGCCCAGCTCGAACCGTTCGGCACGGCCGAGGGCGGCGGACCACTCGGCGAACGCGAGCACCTGCACGGTGGTGAGCCGATGCTCGGTCTTCGCGGGCGTGGGCTGGGCCGCAAACGCAAACTCGCCGCCGACGCTCCACCGCCGCGGAGCACCGATGTAGCCACCGACGCGCAGCGCCGGCCCGAATACGGGGAGCGACGCGACGCCGTTCGCGTTGGAAATCGAGACGGGCGCGTGCGCGTCGACCGACAGGGCGACGTTCAAGAACCCGTGTGGAAAGCCGCCGCGGACCGGGCGGTTCAGCGGTGCGGTCGGGTCGGTGTGCAGTGGCTCATCGGGCTGGACGGGTCCGTCCGGCTCGGCCGAGACCTCCGGCGTACCGTCGGGGGGGACAGTCTCCTGGGGTTCGAGCGCATCCTCGCGGAACTCCAGCGGCGCGGTCTTCGTTTGGCCGCCGTCGATTCGCCACTCGTCGATGACGCTGGGTCGGCCGCCGAGCTCACTCACCGTCGCGGCGACGGCGTAGCGGTCTTCGGCCGTGGGCGCCGCGTCGAGGTACGCGTTGTAGGCCGCGACCGCGGCGCGACGGTGGGTCTCGTGCTCGGTCGCTGCCTCGGGGGCCGCCATCATCAGTCGGTGGTGACAGACGGCGATGTTGTAGTGCAGCCCCGGCGAGGGGCGCAGGGCGAGTGCCTCTTCGAAGCCGACGATGGCCTCCTCGTAGCGTTCGGCGGCGGCGTGCGCACGGGCGCGAACGAACGCTTCCCGTGCGTTGGCCCGGTCCTCGTCCGCAGGCGCGTCCGAGGACGCGGGGGCCGCGAGCGCGGCCACGAGCATCGCAGCGAGAAGCACGTCAGGACCCTACAGCATCGCGCCGCAGGTCGTCGCGTCAGGCGGGGGGCAGGGGACCCGGCGGGGGCGGCAGGTCGGCGGTTGCAGGGGCGGCTTCGGCCGGCGCGTCCGGCTTCGCGGCGGCGGCTGGCGCGGCTGCAGGCTCGGCGGGGGCGGCTTTGACGATCGCGCCCATCGCATCGCGAGCGCGCAGCGTGACGCCACCTTCGGTCAGGCGGGCGTCACGGTTGCGCTCGATTGCGTCGCGGCGCTGCAGGTAGATCTGAACCAGCCGGCGGGCGGCGTAGTGCGCCTTGATGCGCCACTTGGGCTCGTTGGCGAGCAGCACCGCGAACGCGATCTCCGGACGGTCGGCGGGGGCGTAGCCGATGAACCAGTTGTAGTTAAGGTACGGCTCGCGCTTGCCCGTCAGGCTGCCGGTCTTGCCCGCGACGGTGACGTCGGGGATGTACGGCTTGCCCTGCGGGTCGTTGAAGCTCTTGCGTGCGGTGCCGACCTTCGTGGTGGCGACCATCATCTCGCCAACCGCGAGGGCGGTGTCGGCCGAGAGTGCGCGGTGGGGTTTGGGCCGGGCGGGGGTCAGGTCGCTGCCGTCGGGGCCGAGGACCTGGTCGATGAGGTGTGGCGGCTGGTAGATGCCGCCACGGGCAAAGATGCTGGCCATCGTCGCCGCGTGCAGCGGCGAAAGGTCGACGTTCCAAAAGCCCGCCGCTACCTTTGCGCGTTCGATCGGGTCGGCGGGGATGTGCGCTGGGGAGCGCTCGACCGTGTACTCGAAGGGAATCTGGGTCTCGAACAGCAGCGACCGCGCGACGTCGACCAGGTCCTGCTGCTCGAGGTGCTTGTGCGCCAGCTTCGCGATGACGAGGTTGTAGCTCTGGGCGACGGCGGACGAGAGCGTCTCGCACCGGGTGTCCCGGGCGGGGTCGTCGGTCAGCATCTCGTCTTCGATGCCGTGCAGACCGCCCGAGAAGCAGGCTCGGGTGCTCGGCGTGACCGCGCCGGTCTCGAGCAGCGCAGCGGTGGTGACGATCTTGAACGTCGAAGCCGCGGGAGCCCACGCGCTCGCGACGATCTCGACCGGGTCGACCTCGGGGTCCATCGAGGAGTGCCCGGCCATCGCGAGGACGGCGTTGTCGCGCAGGTCGAGCATCACGGCGCCGGCGTACGGCACCTCGCGATTCCGGAAGATCGTCAGGGCCGCGTCTTGCAGCACCGGGTCGAGCGTCAGCATCAGTCGGTGACCGTCACTGAGCTCTTGAACGAGTCGTGCTTTTTTCTGGTCGACCGGCGCCGGTTCGGGCGGCACCGCAGCGGCGCCCTCTTCTGTGGGGGCCGCGGGCACGGCGGGCTTGGCCGTCGGATCCGTCACCGCGACGAGTGCGGCAGCCGCGAGGTCGAGCCGGTCTTTCCACGGCAGGGCCGGAGCGACGTCGTCGTCCGTGGTCACGTCCGGGAGCACGGTGGCAGACTTCCGTACACCCTGCGCGTCCTCAGGAACGCTCTGCCGCTGCACGTAGAAGGCGATGGCGCCCAGCGTCCCGAGGAAGAACAGAGCGCCGACGCCGCTGAGTCCATGTCGAGGAGATCCCATCGCGGCCAGTGTCGGTGCCCATAGCATCGCGCGCATGCGCGGGTCAAAAACAACGCGATCAGCGCAGACACCGGGAAAAGCCCCGTGAAACCGTGTCCAGGGGGGTGCGGACGGCGGTGCGACTCATTCCCCCCTCGTGCCACCTCGACGTACTGCAGGTCTGCGTCGCCTGTGGTCTCTGCAGATTCCTGCTACTGTTCTCGCTCGCCCAAGCCAACGGGCTTTTCGCGGTCATGCGCGACGAAACCATCGTTACCGTCATCCACAAAGTGGAAGACACCGGGCTTCACCGCCGCAAAAAGGATGCGTGCATCGTCGTCATCTACGGCGCCGAGCTCGGTCGGAAATATAATATCGAGGGTCGAGAGATGACGATCGGTCGCGCAACGACCAACGACATCTGCGTTTCTCAGGACTCCGTGTCCCGAACCCACGCCACCGTCATGATCGACGAAGCCGGCGTGAAGATTCGGGACAACGAGTCCACGAACGGCACGTACGTCAACGACCACAAGATTCACGAGGCGTACTTGAAGGACGGAGACCTCATCAAGGTCGGCCGCTCCATCTTCAAGTTCCTCACCGGCGACAACATCGAGAGTTCGTACCACGAGGAGATTTACCGGCTCTCCACGGTCGACGGCCTCACGCAGATCTTCAACAAGCGCTACTTCGTCGAGACTCTCGAGCGCGAGCTCAGCCGTGCGCGTCGCTACGACCGCCCGCTCGCGCTGATGATGTTCGACATCGATCACTTCAAGCAGTGCAACGACACCTACGGGCACCGAGCGGGTGACCACGTGCTGCGGCACATGGCGGACATCGTTCGTCAGCGCGCGCGCAAGGTCGACGTCGTCGCTCGGTACGGCGGCGAGGAGTTCGCGGTCATCTTGCCGGAGATCGACGAATCTGGGGCGGCCCAGTTCGCCGAGACGGTGCGGACGATGGTCGAACAAGAGGAGTTCAGCTTCGAGGGGCGGCGCATTCCGCTGACCATTTCGATCGGCGTCTCCGAGCTTCAGCCCAACGTCGCGAACGCCGATGACCTCATCAAGCGCGCCGACGGCCGCCTCTACAAGGCGAAGCAGGGCGGTCGCAACCGCGTCGTGTGGACCGACGACCCGAACCTTTCGGTCGCCGGTCAAGGCTTCCAGGGCTGAACCGCGCGCGGCTCGCGTCGCCGTCGTGCAGCACGTACCTTCGAGGTCGACGTGGAGCAGACCGACCGCAGCGACGTCCGTCGCATCGAGGTGATGCCCTCCGCGCTCGCGGATCAGATCGCCGCAGGCGAGGTGGTGGAGCGTCCAGCGTCGATCGTCAAAGAGCTGGTTGAGAACGCCGTCGACGCCGGAGCGCAGCGCGTCGAGGTCGAGTTGCACAAGGGCGGGGCCGAGCGCTTGGTGGTGATCGACGACGGGGGAGGCATGCACCCCGACGACCTCGCGCTCGCCATCACGCGACATGCCACGTCCAAGGTGCGCGAAGCCTCGGACCTGGTTGAGATTCGCACGCTCGGGTTCCGGGGGGAGGCGCTCGCGTCGATCGCCGCGGTCGCAGACGTGACGATCGAATCGCGGCGCAAGGACGAGGCCGCCGGGACGCGGATGCGTTCGCGGCCCGGGTTGCCTCCGGACTTCACCCCCGTGGGGCGCCCGGTCGGAACGCGCGTCGAGGTTGCGTCGCTGTTCGTCAATGTCCCTGCGCGCCGCAAGTTCCTTCGTTCGGAGGCGACCGAGGTCGGCCACTGCACCGACACGATGCTTCGTCTGGCGATCTCGCATCCGCATGTGCATCTTCGCCTCCGGCACGGCAGTCGAACGCTGCTCGATCTGCCGGGGGGCGGCTTGTCCGAGCGCATCGCCCAGGTCCTCTCGCGGCGAGTCCGATGCGAGCTCACCCGGGTTCAGGGGGAGCACGACGGCATCGAGGTCGAGGCGTTCCTCGCTCCACCCGAGTCCGCGGTCAAGGGGCGTGGGCACACGTTCGTGGTGGTGCGGCGTCGCGTCGTTCGGGAGCGCTCGCTGACCTCGGCGATCACGGCGGCATACGGTGACCTGCTGCCGAAGGGGCGCGGTCCGGTCGCTTGTGTCCGCGTCGACCCGCCTGCCGGCGCGGTCGATGTGAACGTGCACCCTCAAAAGGCAGAGGTCCGCTTCTCCGATCCGCAGGCCGTGTACGCGGCGGCTCGGCAGGTGCTCGCACGCGGCCGGGCATCCTGGACGACCGTCCCGGAGGCGCTTCCCGCAGGGCCGGCTTCGGAGCGGTTTGCAGCGGGCGCCCGCGCAGCGCTGGAGCGGTCGACGACCCAGCCAGAGGCGCCGCGAAGCTTCGGTGCCGCGCGCTTCTCTGCCGGCGCGCGTCCGACGGCGGCGCCCGCGAGTGGCTCGACCTATCGACTGCGGACCGCGGCCGCGAGCACCGGCTACGACGCGCGTCGGGCGGCCCACGCCGCTGAAGCCACCAAGCTGCGGGACAGGGGTGCCGCCACGCCGCATCGGGCGGACGTGCAGACGCGGATCCAGATGCCCGAGCCTGCCGCGGCCGGGCCGCGGAGTGCAGGTCCGGTGCTGTCTCTGCTGACTTGCTTGCCCGGGCCGGTCGCGCTGCTTCGCCTCGAGGACGCCGTGCTCGCCGTCGACCTCAAGCGCCTGCGAAGTCACTTGGTCTACGAACGGCTCGTCGCCGAACTCGGTGGCGGGGCCGTCGGTGCGCAGGGCCTGCTCGCGCCGGTGGTGGTCAAGCGCAGCGCGGACGACGTGGCGTTGTGCCTGTCCCGAGAGGACGCGTTGCGCGAGCTCGGGGTCGTGGTGGAAGCCTTCGGCGACGACGCGCTACTCGTCCGCGCCGTCCCGGCACATCTGCGGGACTGCGTGGATGAACCCAACATCGACGACCTCATGGACAAGGTCGTCGCCTGGCTGCGGGTCGAGGCGCGCAGCAGCAGCAACCCCGACCAGACGGGCACGCACGGCATGCTCGCCGCGCTCGCGCAGACCCGCGGTGCCGATCCTGCGCCCCGCCTGGCCCGCCGCTGGGTCCGGGAGCTGCTCGAGCAAGAGCGTGACCTGGACAAGGTGCCCGGCATTCGGCGCTTCGATGCGGAGGACTTCACGTGAGCGAATCGCTGCCGGCGGCCGTCGCTGTGGTCGGTCCGACCGGATCAGGCAAGGCCACGCTCGGCCGCGAGCTTGCCCAGCGCGTTGGGCTGCCGATGCTGGTGTGCGACTCGGTAAAGGTCTACCGCCGTCTCGACATCGGCTCCGCGAAGCCCTCGACACAAGCGCAGGCCGAGGTCGAGCACGGCTTGATCGATCTCGTCGACCCGGATGAGACGTTCGCGGCGGGGGACTACGCGCGCGCGGCCTGGGAGCGCATCGGCGACGGGCCGGCGTTGTTCGTCGGTGGCACGGGCTTTTATTTGCGGGGCACGCTTTGGCGACAGACCGGGGAGGGGGAGGGCGTCATCGAGCGCTCCCGCGACGACCCCGAGCGTCGTGCGTTCGAGGCGCGCTGGACCGAGGCCGAGGCCGCGTCGGGCGGCGCCACGCATCGCGCGCTGATGGCCGTCGACCCGCAGACCGCGGGCTCCATGCACCCCAACAACTGGGTCCGCGTCGTGCGGGCCTTGTGGCTGTGCGAGCAGGTCGGCGGCCCCATCTCGGCGGTTCGCGCCGCTGATCCTCCGCGAGCCCGCGCCCGGCTGCTGCTTGTGGTGCTCGACCCCGGAGACGACCTTCGTGCGCGGCTGGTGCGAAGACTCGATCGCATGCTGGCCCGAGGCTGGCTGGCCGAGGTGGAGACCCTCATCGCCGACGGATATGATGAGCGTCACAAAGCGATGCGCAGCCTCGGTTACAAGCAGCTGGTGGAGGTCGTTCGGGGGAAAACGAGCCTCCCGCAGGCCCGGGAGGAGATCCTCAAGGCGACCTGGCTGTACGCCCGGCGACAGCGCACGTATTTTCGCCATCAACTTCCGGCCGAGGATGTCGTACACATCCCGGGTGCCGCGGCCATGCCGTGGGACAGGGTCACCGCCTTCTTGGCCCCAGCCTGACGGCGGGCCTGACGGAGAACACCGACGATGTCGACCAAGGTACTCGAGTTCGAACGCCCGATCGTGGAGCTCGAAGGCAAGATCAAAGAGCTCAAGCATCTCAGCGGTGGCAGCCGCGAGATGGCCCAGGAGATCGAGCGCCTCGAAGAGAAAGCGCGTCAGCTTCAAAAGGAGCGCTTCGCGGCCCTCACGCCTTGGGAGCAGGTCCAGCTCGCCAAGCACCCCGACCGGCCGTACACGCTGGACTACATCGGAGAGCTGACGACCGACTTCATGGAGCTGCGAGGCGACCGCGCGTTCGCGGACGACCCCGCGATCGTGGGCGGCCTGGGTCGGTTCCACGACCGTACGGTTCTGGTGCTCGGCCATCAAAAGGGCCGCAACACCAAGGAAAACCTGTTCCGAAACTTCGGCATGGCCCGGCCCGAGGGCTACCGCAAGGCGCAGCGCCTCATGAAGCTCGCCGAGCAGTTCGGGCATCCGATCGTCTGCTTCATTGACACCGCCGGGGCGTACCCGGGCCTGGGTGCCGAGGAGCGCGGCCAGTCTGAAGCGATCGCGGCCAGCCTCGAGCTGCTCGCCGGTCTGAAGGTCCCGACGATTTCGGTCGTCATTGGCGAAGGGGGCTCGGGCGGTGCGCTGGCGATCGGCCTCACCGACCGCATCCTCATGCTCGAGCACGCCGTGTATTCGGTCATCTCGCCGCGCGGCTGCGCGAGCATCCTCTGGAAGGATCCCGAGGCCGAGCAGACCGCCGCGTCCCAGCTCAAGATGACCAGCCACGACCTGCTGCGCCTCGGCATCTGCGACGAAATCGTCCCCGAGGCCGTCGGCGGCGCGCATCGTGGCCTCACCGCGACTGCGACCGCGCTCTCCGAGGCGCTGCGCAAGCACCTCGACGAGCTGTGCGCGCTGAGCGTAGACGCGCTGATCGACCAGCGGTACGACAAGTATCGCCGCATCGGCCACCTCGAGGGCCAGTAGTCGCTCGCGAAGGCCCGCCAGGACGTGTTCGACGAGTTCTTGCTGCTCGCCACCGCCCTGGTCGGCATCGCCTTCCTTCGCTCGACGCGGCGGACGGAGCTGCGCCCCAAGGGCTACACCTGGGTGCTCGCCGGCATCTTGGGGCTCATGCTCGTCGCGGCAGTCGAGGGCTCGCGCTTCGTCGGCGTGGTGGCGATCGCCCTGGGCTCGCTGGTCGTCGTCGTGCCGTGGCTGCTGGAGTCGGTCGCGCGGATCTTCTTCTCCCGAGGCATGCTGCGCGCCGCGGTGTGGGCTGCCGGATTGCGCTCGATGCTCATGCTCGGCGCGGGTCTGGGTCGCCAGCAGGAGATCCTGCGTGGCTTGGCCGTGCTGGAGCGGGAGGGAGTCGACTGCGCCATCGACCACTTCCGCGTCCTGGCCAACGACACCGAGGACGGCGGCGAGCTGGCGCTGATCAACGAACAGATCGTCTCGATGATGCTGTACGGGCAGCGATGGGACGACGGCATTCGCCACTACGAAGCCCGCTTTCATCCCCGCTACGCCGCGATGCGCCCGGCGCTGGTGCTGGGCCTGCTGCGGGCCTACGGCGAGGTCGGCCGCCTCGAACGCGCCGCCGCACTGCTGCAGGCGTTCGAAGATGGACCCGTCGGCAACGATCCGCGGGCGCTCGGCCTCGTGTCGCAGGCGCGCCTGACGTTCTTGGTCTACGCCGGCGCTGCGCGTCCGGTGGATGACGCGCTGGTCGAGAGCGGTCGCCGCCTGCTGGGGCTCTCCGAAGCCAGTGGCGCGCTGTTCCGAGGCCTCGCGGCGCGACAGGCAGGGGACCCCAGCAAGGCGCGGACGGAGCTGCAGCGCGTCGAAGACCTCGCTGGGCGCCGCGATGATCGTGTCGTGGAGTCGGCGCGTCGGGCCATCGGCGAGCTCGGGGCCCCACCGGCCGTGCTGGAGCCCGTCGAGGTCGAAGACGACCTTGCGCCGTACGTGGAGTCGGTCACCCGCAAGCTGATGGCGTTCATCCGTTCGGCGCCCTCCATTCAGCGCTCGGGCATGCTGCTGGCGACGCCGGGTCTGCTGCTTGCGATGGGTCTGGGCTACTTCGCCCTGCGCTGGCTCGACCACGGCGGACTGGGCATGCTCGAGCTGGGGGCACCCACCGTCGCCATGATTCGCGGCGGCGACTGGGTGCGGCTGTGGACGGCGGGCTGGGTCCATGGCGACCCGATCGGGCTTCTGCTCGACCTCTACACGATCTGGTTCGCGGCGCCGCTGGTCGAGCGCGTGCTCGGCTCGGGGCGCGTGCTCGTCATTGCGATGCTCGGCGGGGCGGTCGGCGTCTTGATCAGCGCCTATCTCGGGGATGAGGCGGGCGTCATTCTCGGCGGCGGTGGACCGGCGTCGTGCGCAGTGGCTGGCGCTGCGGGGTTCATCTTGCTGACGCGTCGGCATCCCGGTCTGCGGGGGGCGGCGAAGCGGCGGATCTGGATGCCGTTCGTCATGATCTCGGTGGCGCAGGCCGTCTCGCTCATTCCGGGCCTGCTCGCGGTGGAGGCGTCCTGGGAGGGCCTGCTCGGCGCGGCGGTCGTAGGCGCACTGTTCGCCATGCTGCCGGTCCGCCCGGGCCTGCGCTGGGCGGGTGCCGTGGTCGCCGGGGCATTGGCCGCGTGGACGGGCTACGCGTTCAGCCAGGTCTGGGTGGCGGACGAGGTCGCCGCAATCCATCAGGCGGCGTGGACCGAGTCCGCGATCGGAGACGTGCGGATCTCGCTCCCGGCCACGTTCGAGCCGATCGAGGAGCACAGTGACGTGCCGGGGCTGCCGCTTCCGCTTCAGGTGGGCATGCTCGACGGCGTTGCGCTGCGCGGCGGGGAGATGGTCGAGTTCGCCACGGTCGTTCCCGATACCGACCACGCCGAAGACGTGCCCGGGCTTCTTCTGCTCGACCCGAGCCTGGGCGCCGAGCTGACCCTCGTGCCGACGCCATTGCCTGAGGTCCTTCGCGATGCGGGCGTGGAAGACGACGCGACCGCGCACTGGGTTCGACGAAACGGGGTTCGGTTGGGGCTCACCGTGACGCGCGCGCTGGGGTCGTCCCCCGACGCGCCACGTCTGGTGCTGTTCGCCGAAGAGGGCCCGCTGGAGCGCCAAGGCTCGATCTACGGCCGCGCCCTGGCCAGCGCACGGGCCCGGTAGGCGCAATCGGCCCCCGGCGGCCTATACTTGCCCCCAGCTCGTGTCCCGTCGGCGAGACAGCAATCCTCTGGGCCCCATTGCGGTGGGGGTCGTGGCCTCGGTGCTGCTGCACCTGGTGCTGTGGCCCGTGGGCAACGGGGTCGTCGGGTTGGGGGGCGACCGTCCGCTGCCGGACACCGACGAGGTCATGGAGGTCTCGCTGGTGCCCGACGAACGCAGCGACGCGGACGAGGACGACGCGACGGCGATCCCGAACGTGGCCGACCTCGACGAGG